>JBATJK010000268.1:0-14765 GCA_049668445.1 Gemmatimonadota bacterium | reverse complement strand
CGGATTGCTCAAGGGCGACCTCCAGGTTGGTGATCGCCCAGTCGAAGGCGCTCTTCGCGTCGACTTCTTCGAAGGGCTTCCCATGGGTCTCCACCCGTGAGTAGCTGAGGAGATCGTCGATCAGCTTTTGCATGCGATCCACGCCGTCGACCGTTTGGCCGATGTACCGGTTCGCCTGTTCGTCGAGGCCGTCTCCATACTTGCTGGCCAGAAGGCGCGTGTACCCGCCGATCATGCGGAGGGGTTCCTGCAGGTCGTGCGAAGCCGCGTACGCGAACTGCTCCAATTCCTCGTTCGAGTTCTGGAGTCGACGCGCATAGTCTCGCACGGCCCGATCGGCGGCTTCCAGCTCGGCGTTCGCGCGCTCCAGCTCCAGACCTGATTCCTCAACCCGCCGAAAAAGGCGGAAGGTGCTCTCGATCGCCCCGGCCAGAACACAGGCGTACGCCGCGATCTTGAGCAGGTGCGCGGCCGCCGACATCAGGTCATTGGGAAAGGCCGAATACGGGACGAAGAGGGCCTCGCTCATGAACGAAATGATCAGGGCCATCACCAGCCACTTCACGAACGGACTTCGCCGCCACAGCCCCGTCCTCACATATCCGACCAGGGCGGCAAGGATGATCGTCGCGATCACCAGCGCCTGCGGGCGGTGGATGAGCCACTCCGGATGGTACGCCGGCGGTAGCGGAACGAATATGAAGAATCCCAGCGAAACGAGCGCAAGGAGCACGACTTCGTCCAGTATGCTCCGCGCCTCGATGCGCCCCGCGGGGCCCATCCGCTCCTCGCGCAGGCCGGCAGCCAGGCTCGCAAGAAGCATGACGGAGAGAAACAGCCGCGACGTGGTCCAACTCCAGGCCGCCAGCCGCTCCGGGGCCGAGGGGAACCACTGGACGAAATACGCGGACGTGATGAGCGCATGATAGGCATCGAGAACACTTACGCCGACGAATGCCGCACCGATGAGCAACAGGTAGTTGTTGGGCCTGGAGAAGTGACGGACGAGCGTGAGCACTCCAGCGATAAGGGCCAGGGCGGAGGCCGCCGCCGTGAGTACCGCGAAGTCGCCGAACCGGACCTCGGGAAAGCGGTGCAGCGCCAGGAACAAGAGGGCCAGTGCGACCGCCACGAAGGCGTAAAAAGCGGTCCACGCTCTGCCGATATCCGGAAGGAGATCCTGCGGGACGAACTGGTCGCCAATGGAGGGAGCCTCCCGAGCGGGCTCGGGCTCCGGCTCCAGCGCCATCGAAGTGACCTCGGGAGGATGCATGCGCGCTGCCTTTCGTCCGTCCAAATGCCGCCCAACCTGCAAGAAGAGTAGGCCGGTCACAGCCGGCCAGCCAGACTAGGGAGCTTCCCGATTCAGCAGGGCCCCGTAGCTCGCCGAATAGTGGATCGCGAAGCCTGCGAAAGCTCCCAGGTGCGAGAGCTCGCGAGCCGTCTCGCCCATCGCGATCCGCATAGCGTCGAGTCCGGGTCCGGCGAAGCTCAGCTTGTCTGCGGGGACGGCTACCCGTCGTGCGATCGGCCACCAGAGGGCGGAATCGACTTCGCCCTCGAGAAGCCGGTATTCCAAGCCCGCAGTCCCCGGCGGCCTCCACAGCACGAGCGCGGAGTCGCCGGCGGAGGCCAACCCGATGGTACCCGTCTCGGGCGGAAGCTCGTCCAGGTCATCCACCGGCTCGCCGGCGAACTCGACCAGCGTCTCGTCGGGCAGCACGCCCGTCTCCAGTGCGATCCAAGCGCGCTTGCCGGCGCGTGTGGCGTAGCGAACCTCACCTTCCGCCTGCCTGAGGATGCCGTCCGCTCCGAAGGCAGCAGTCCGGTAGGCCATCACGGCGATGTCATCGGCGAGGTCGATGACGTGCTCGCTCACAGGCTTGCGCTCACCCCTGAACTCCGCCGTTACCCGCTCGAACGTCACTTCGTCCGGAGAATCGAACCAGAATGGAATGTCGGCTCCGAATCGCAGCCCGCCCTCCCGAGCGAGCGCCGCACCGCGTGCGAGCACCTCCAGGTAGCCCTGGATAATCTCGGCGCGCCGGGGGCCGTGGAATCCCGGAAGCAAATAGGGCTCGATGTCATATCGAATCCCATCGAACCGCTCTGCCGCGGCCACACGCTCATTGTAGCGCAGGACGTTGCGGATCGTGGCGAGAACGGCACCGTGATTCGCCGGAAGGGCAAGCTCTTTCGCTCCATCTAGCGCGTATACCTGGATACCGGATGCGTGCAGCGCGCTCACGAAATGCCGGAGCCGATCGTCTGGCTCGAGGCCCCGGGATGCAATTGACCCGCCGCGCGCCGCCACGAGTTGCAGGAAGGCCGTCCCAAAGCCGTGGCTCGACAGGAAGCGGCCCAGGCTGTCTTGCCGCTCGGGCTGGCCCAGATATCCGGCCGTGTTCCAGACCCACGTCGCCGCCGGGCCGGGGTTCGCCTCGGAGGGAACAGCCGCCGGGGCGGGCAGCGAGGGTAGCGGCACCGGCCCGCGAGAGAGAGCCAGCCGGCTCACGTAGACTTCGCCGTGCCCGGGCCCCGTGCCCTCCAGCACCAGGGAGGCGAGAGCCGACCGATCGAGTCTTTCCGGCAGCCGGTCCAGGGGAATCACGGCTTGCTGCCAGGCGGACTCGACCCGCCCCGAGACAAGGAAGTCGCCGAGATCTCCGATGGCGACCGCATCTCCGAGGCGCTCCCACGCGCGGTCTGCCGCCTTCACTTGAAGCCGCTCGCCCCCCCGGGCGCCGCGCACCCAAAAGCTCAGCGTGGAGAGCCGGCGAGCGTCCAGGTACACCCTCTCGTCCGGCGGACTCGTAATGTCGAAAAAGTGGATCCAGGCGCCACAGAACCCCTTGGCCGCCTTGTCGAACGTGAGCCGCAGCCCTCTCCGGCCATCCGGGGCATCAGCGAGCGCGATCCGAGCCTCCGACGGAAGTTGCGCGAACGCACTGAACAGACCGCCGAGCTGGTTCCGGACTCCCGAATGAAAGTCGGACACGACGAAGCTGTTGCCCGAGAGGGCAGGTTCGGCTCTCAGCTGGCCGGGCGGGAACTCGCGCGGTGGCTCATCCCGGAGGCGATACACCTCGAGGCGGATTCCACCTGATTCCTGGATCAGGCCTATCTGCCCGCCCCGCACGGCGTCGAGATCGACGATGCCCCAGTCCCCCGGATGAAACAGGGCGGATACTCCGGCCTCCTGCTGGGAGTGGGCAGTCCCACGGATTCCAAGCGAGATGGCCGTGGCAACCAGGACCAGCGGAACTGCGAGCAATCTCCCGCTCCGGCGTCCTGGAGCGGGTCGACCTCGAGAAGCCATGCCCTGAACATACCGGGGGGAAGCGCAAAGAGTCTATTCCTCGCGCAGCGCCTGCATGGGCGTGACCTTCGTGGCCCTCCGCGCCGGCACGTAGCCCGCCGCGAGTGCGACGAAGGCCAGGATCAGGGTCACCAGTCCGAAGATCGCCGGGTCCGTCACGCTCACCCCGAACACCATGCTCTGGAGCAGCTTGCTGAGCCAGAAGGCTCCGAGCAGCCCCGTGAGAAGGCCGAACCCAGCCAGGATCGCTCCCTGGCCCAGGACGCGCCGCCGCACGGCGCCCGTCGTCGCGCCGAGTGCCATCCGGATCCCGAACTCGCGCGTTCGTTGGCTGACGGAATAGGAGAGAATGCCGTACACTCCGATCGCCGCCAGCAGGAGCGCCACTCCGCTGAAGATCCCCATCAGGGTGAGAGCGAACTTCTCGCTCTCCATGTGTCGACCCAGGACCTGATCCATGGTCCTGGCCCGATAGATCACGAGCTCCGGATCGATGGCGTCCAGCTCCCGCCTGATCTGTGGGAGAACCCCGAGTCCCGCACTCGTCTTGACCACCTGGACCAGGGCCCAGTTACGATCGTCTCCGTACTCGGTATGCGGGATGTAGATCTTCGATTTTCGGCTCCCCCGGGCGTCGAACGCCACGTCCGGCACCACGCCGATGACCGTGCGGTCGGCACCGGCAGAGAAGAACTGCTGTCCGATTGCGTCACGACCCGGAAATGCGATTTCGGCTGCCGTTTCACTGATGACCATCACCGGGGGCGAGTCCTCGCCATCACCCGCGTTGAAGGTTCGGCCGGCCCGCAGCGGGATGCCCATCGTCTCGAAGTAGTCGCCCTCGATGATCCTCATCTGGGCGCCCTCCCAGTCCTGCGCTCCGTCAGCCGTCTCGTACCGGAAGCCCCAATCGTGGTAGGGCCCCGCGGCAGGGAGCCACGATGTGGCCGCTACGGATTCCACCCCCGGAATCGACTGCAGCGCCTCGTGAAACCTCTGATGGAAATCGACCCGGAGGACGGGATCCTCGTATCGGGCTTCCGGCAGGTGCACCTCGAAGGTCAGGAGATCCGACGAGTCGAACCCGTAATCCTGCCCCTGGAGGGCCGCGAAGCTCTTGATCAGAATTCCCGCCCCGATCAGGAGGACCAGGGCGAGGGCCACCTGCGTGGCTACCAGCGCCGCGCGCACGCGGGTCGATCGCTTGCCTCCCGCCATTCCTCTGGAACCCTCGCGCAGGTCTGACGTCAGGTCCACGCGGGATCCGCGCAGGGCCGGAACCAGGCCGAACAGGAGCGCCGTGAGCACCGTGACCAGGCCAGCGAACAGTAGCAGCCGCGCGTCGATTCCCACTTCCTGCGAGCGGGCCACGGCTTCGGGGCTGATCGAAAGAAGAAACCGCACGCCAATGTGCGCGACGACCAGGCCCGCCAGGCCCGCCAGGGTCGCCACGAGAAGGCTCTCGGCGAAGAACTGGCGAACCAGCCGTCCACGGCCCGAGCCGAGCGCCGATCGGATGGCGATCTCGCGCCGTCGGCCCAGGCTGCGGGCAAGGAACAGGTTGGCCACGTTGACGCAGGCGATCAGCAAGACCAGGCCCGCGGCGCCCATCAGGATTTGAAGCATGGTATCCGTGGAACCCACCACGTCGTCGTGCAGCGACACCACCCGCATCAACTGCGAGTCGTTGACCTCGTCGTGCTCCTCCACGATCCGCGCATTCACGGCGCTGACGTAGGTCTGTCCCTGTTCGACCGACACGCCCCGGTCCAGCCTGCCGATGATGGAGAGGAAGTGGTTCTGCCTCGAATACTCGCCCTCGGGGAGATCGAGAGGCACCCAGGCATCGACGTCACCGACCGCCGCGTCACGGAAACCGGCCGGCGCCACCCCGATCACCGTATAGGCCTCTCCATCCAGCCGGATCGTCGTCCCGAGCGCGCCCGGGTCACTGCCCGTGTGCGACTGCCACAGCCGGTAGCTGAGGATCACCACGTTGGCGTCTTCCCGCTCTTCCTCCACGGCGAAGCCTCGGCCCAGAAGAGGCGAGATGCCCCAAACGTCGAAGTACCCGGCGCTCGTCGGGAGCACCTGGATTCGCCTCGGCACCTCTCCATCCGTCAGGTCCCGTCCCGCCTCGCGGTACGTGTAGATCGCCGCCAGGTGCTCGATCCCCTCCGTGTCGCGTCTCAGGTCAAGGAACCCGGGGACCGTGAGATAGCCGATTCCGGCCGCCGAGCTCTGGGAGTCCGCCTCGTAGATCCGGATAAGGCGCTCGGGCTCGGGAAACCGCAGCGGACTCAACACGACCGCGTCCAGAACGCTGAAGATCGCGGCGTTCGCTCCGATTCCCAGCGTCAGCGTCAGGATGGCGATGATCGCGAAACCGGGCTTCTTGATCATCTGGCGGAGGGCAAAGCGGAGGTCGGACAGGAACGAGGCGATCATGTCGTCGGGACTCGCTTTCGGCGGTGAGGCCTGGATGAGGTCTATCTGTAAAATAGACACGGGATGCAAGCGGAGGGTTGAAAGGGGCGCCCAGTAGTCCCTTTGCGATGCTCACCACCCACCCCTCCGTTCACCACGTTCAGTATTGACTAAACGTTCTAAACGAGTAGCGTAGAGGGTGGAGGGGACGAACATGCCCAATCCCGAGACCCGACAGTTCATCGAGCGCATGGGCCTGGCCATCGAACGCATGGGCCTGTCACGAACGTTTGGCCGCCTGTTCGGACTGCTGATGCTGGCCGACCGACCCCTGTCGCTGGACGAGATGGTCGAGCGCCTGGACGTGAGCAAGGCGTCCGTGAGCACCAACGCTCGCGCCTGCGAAGAGCTCGGCCTGGCCCGCAGGGTAGGCGTGCGCGGCGATCGAAAGGACTACTACGAGATCGCCCCGCGGGCCTTCGAGCACGTGACCGCGAAACGGGTCGTCGCCATCCACGCCATGGCCGGGCTGGCCGCCGAGGGACTCGAGGCGGTGGGAGACGGCCCCTCGCCGGCCCGCGACCGCCTCACCGAGATGCTCGACTTCTACATGTTCATGGGCGAGCAGGTCGAAGAGTTGCTGGAACGCTGGAGGGAGGTGAAGGGATGAGAGTGACGCCTGTGCCGGCCGCGCTCGTGGCGGTGTTGATGTTTCTGCCGACCGGCGCCGATGCCCAGACGGCCGCGTGTGCCGGTCTTTCAGACGCCACGGAGATCGTGGACTGCGTAGACCGGATCATGCGAGGGGAGTCCAGCCGCGGGATCGCGACGATGGAGGTCTCGACCGAGAACTGGAGCCGCGCCATGGAGATGCAGATGTGGTCTCTGGGCACGGACCACGCCCTGGTTCGGATCCTCTCTCCCCGCAAGGACGCGGGCACCGCTACCCTGAAGGCCGGAAACGAGATCTGGAACTACCTGCCCCGTGTGGACCGGACCATCAAGATCCCGGCCTCTCTGATGAGCGCCTCGTGGATGGGGTCCCATTTCACCAACGACGACCTCGTGAAGGAGAGCCGGCTGATCGAGGACTACGAGATCACGCTGGCCTACGAGGGTGACAGGGACGGGGTGGACGTATGGGAGTTCGACCTGATACCGAGGCCGGAAGCCCCGGTCGTCTGGGGCCGGATCGCGTACCAGGTGCGGAAGAACGACACGATGCCGGTCTACGCCCGCTACTACGACGAGGACGGCGTCCTGGTTCGCACGATGACGTTCTTCGACTATCGCGACCTCGGCGGTCGCCTGGTGCCCGCCGCGATGCGCGTGGTTCCCGAGGACAAGCCCGGGGAGTTCACCGAGGTCCGCTATTCGGAGCTCGAGTTCGACGTAGACCTGGACGAGGATTACTTCTCGCTCCGACGCCTGCGGGATACGAGGTAGCGCCATGAGAGGGGCGTGGTGGAGAATCGGTTGGCGCAACCTGGGACGTAACCGGCGCCGCACTCTGATCACGGCGATCGGGCTCGCCCTCGGATACCTGTCCGTGGTGGTGATGGCCGGTCTGTCCCGGGGGCTGGTGTCCGAAATGATCGACAACGGCACCGGCATGCTCACCGGCCAGCTGCAGGTGTTTGCCGAGGACTATCTGCCGGACCGCGGGATCTACGAGACGATCGGCGGCCGTGAGGGCGTGGACGTCGAATCTCTCGTCGCCCGGGTGGCCTCCGACCCCAACGTCAGCGCGGCAACGCCACGCGTGTACGCCGGTGGCCTGGTGAGCACGGGACGGGCCACGGCCGCGGGCGTGATCCTGGGGGTCGACCCGGAGCGAGAGGCCCTGGTATCCCGTCTTCTCAGTCATATTGACGAGGGCCGCGCACCCACACCCGGTCAGTACGAGATCGTCATCGGCCGTGAAATGGCCCGCCAGCTGGACGCGGGACCGGGCGACGAGGTCGTCGTGGTGGCACCGGGAGCGGACGGGTCACTCGGAAACGACCTGTTCATCGTGTCCGGCATCTTCACCACCACGATTACGGAGCTCGATCTGGGACACGCCGTGGCCCCGATCGAGGTGGTGCAGGAGCTGGTCGCGCTGGCTCCCGGCCGGATCCACGAGATCGCCGCCCGGGTGGACGACCCGTGGGCGGCCGATGCCGCGGCGACCGCGGTGGCCGCAGAGGTCGCAGGACAGCCGGAGCCGTTAGCCGTCCGCCCATGGACCAAGTTTCGACCCGAGATGGTGGAGTACGCCCGGCTGGTGAGCAGCATGGAGTGGATGCTCATCGTGTTCATATTCGGAATGGCCATCTGGGGCGTGGCCAACACGATGCTCATGTCTTCGTACGAGCGCCGACGTGAATTCGCGGTCCTGCTCGCCCTGGGCGGGGGCCCGGGTCTCATCGTCCGATCGGTGCTGGCCGAGGCCCTGGTGCTCGGGGTGGTGGCGCTGTTGGCCGGCCTCGCCGTGACGCTTCCGATCCTGGCCTGGTGGAAAGCGGCTCCCCCGGACATGAGCTGGGTATACGGCGGCTTCACGATGGCCGGCGGCCTGATGCGCCCGATTCTGCGGGTGGAATGGCCGACCTCGATGATCTTCATCACCGCGGGGGCCATGTTCGTCACGGCCCTCGCCGCGGCCCTCTACCCGGCGTACCGCAGTTCGCGGGTTCCGCCGGCCGATACCCTGGCGGGCCGATGAGTACGCGGCGCCGGATACGGCTGCGCCTCGCGCTCAGAAACCTCCGCCGGCAGAAGCGACGAAACGTGCTCAGCGGGTCGGCGATGGTGCTGGCGATGGCCCTGCTGGTGTTCTCGCGCACGATCGCGGAGGGGGGACACGAGGACTGGATCGACTCGGGCGTGCGGATGGGCGGCGGGCACGTCGCCGTGCAGGCCCCCGACTACCAGACCCGGCGCACCCTGGAGTACCGGTTGTCACCCGAGGCTCGCGCTGCCGTCGAGGAAGCCCTTCAGTCGCCGGATATCTCCGAGCGCCTGGTCGCCTCTGCTCCCCGCCTGCTGGTGCAGGGCCTCGCGTCCTCGTCGCAGGCGGCCCTGCCCGCCGCCATCATGGCCGTCGATCCGGAGCTGGAGAAGAACTTCTCGGCTCTGAACGAGAAACTGGTCGAAGGTCGCTGGCTCGAGCCCGACGATCGCCTGCAAGCGTACGTCGGCGTTCGCCTGGCCAGCCGGCTCAAGCTGAAGGAGGGCTCGCGGTTCGTGCTCACCGCGCAGGACGCGAGCGGCGACATCTCCGGTCAGATGGTGCGCCTGGCAGGGACGTTCCGGAGCGGCATTCCCGAGATGGACGAGGGCTTCGTCCAGATACCGCTTTCCACCGCCCAGGAGTGGCTCGGCGTGCCGGGGGCTGTGACCACGGAGGCCCTGCTTCTCAGGAACAGCCGCGACGTGGGGCCGGTTCGGCGCGAATTGGAGAGCGCCCTCGAGGGATGGTCCGACGAAGCGATCGTCCTCGGGTGGCGCGAATCGATGCCCGAACTCGACGCGGCCGTGCGCATGGACGACTGGGCCGACTACGTCTTCCACCTGGTGCTGTTCGTGATCGCGGCCACGGCCATCGTGAACACGATCCTGATGTCCGTGATGTACAGGACGCGTGAATTCGGTGTGCTGCGGGCCCTGGGGCTCGAGCGAGGCGAGGTGGGCCGCGTGGTGTTCATCGAAGGGATGATTCTCACCGCGGTCAGCGGTCTCGTTGGCATGGCCCTTGGAGCGGCGATCGTGTGGGGTTTCTTCCGCAACGGACTCGACTTCTCCGCCATGTGGGACATGGAAATGGAGGCGGCCGGCATCGTGATCGATCCCGTGATCGTGCCGCGCTTCCACTGGAGTCAGATCCTCCAGAGCCTGTTCTTCATCCTGGCGATCGGGTCTCTGTCATCCATTTACCCGGCCTGGCGCGCCACGCGGATCGACGTGGCCGAAGCCATGAAGTTCGAGGAATAGAGCGATGAGCAGCGGAGTGAACGGAAACGACGTCTCCACGGGCCGGGTGCGATCGGTCGGCACGCCGGCGGTTCGAACCGAAGGCCTGTGGAAGGTCTACGAACACGACGGGATCCGCGTCGAAGCGGTGCGCGACGTCACGCTGACCATCGAACAGGGCGAATTCGTGGTCCTGGCCGGTCCTTCGGGGTCTGGAAAGACGACCCTCCTCAACATGGTCGGGGGTCTCACGCGCCCCACCGACGGTGGAATCTGGATCGACGGAATCGACGTCACGGCCCTATCCGAACGGGACCTCGCCCGCCTGCGGTTGGAGCGGCTCGGATTCGTATTCCAGGCCTACAATCTCCTCCCGGTGCTGACTGCACTGGAAAACGCCGAGTTCACCTTGCTGCTGCGTGACGTTCCGCCCGAGGAGCGGCGCGAGAGGGTCGAGAAGCTGTTCGAGCGCATCGGAATGGGCGGACTGGAGGACCGGCGTCCCGGCAAGCTCTCCGGTGGACAGCAGCAGCGCGTGGCCGTAGCCCGAGCGGTGGTCGGAGAGCCGGCCCTGGTGCTGGCCGACGAACCCACCGCCAACCTCGACACGGCCACCAGCACGGCCCTGATCGACCTGATGGCAGAGCTCAACCGCGACCTCGGCACGACCTTCGTGTTCGCGACCCACGACACGCGCCTGATGGAGCGGGCCCGGCGCGTGGTTCGCCTGGTGGACGGGGCGATCGTGGACGACGACTGGCGCGGCTGAACCATGACCCGGAGGCGCGTGGTCGTCGCCGGATGGGCCCTGGCAACTCTCGTCGCCGTGACCACGACTCCCGAGCCGGCCGCCGCGCAGTCGCTTCGCGACGAGCTCCGCTTAGGCGGCTACTACCTGAACGTGGCCACCGGCTCCCTCGAGGGTCCCTACACTCCGGCCGGCGTGACTGATTTCCAGCGTCTTCGCCTCATGGCCGCACCCGACCTCGGGCCGCTGAACTTCGACATCGCCTACGAGCAGGGCCTGGAACTCGTATCCGATCCGGATCTCGGCCTCACGCCCGTGCTCGGCGCGAGTTCTTCCGGGATCGACTGGCTCCCGCTTCAGTGGACGATCGAGGACTGGGACAACGGGTCGTGGCGCCATCGGTTCGACCGTCTCCTGGTGAGCGCGCCGCTGGGGCGATCTGCCGCGGCCACCGTTGGGCGGCAGACCATCTCGTGGGCCACCTCGCTGATCTTCACGCCCGCGGACCCGTTCGTGCCCTTCGATCCGGCGGACCCGTTTCGCGAGTATCGGGCCGGTGTGGACGCCGTTCGGATACAGGGATTCTCGAGCGCGTTCACCGAACTGGACTTCGTATTTCGGCCCGCGGACACGCGCGACGGTACCACGATCACGGCCCTGGGCCGCATCTCCACCGCTTCGGGTCCGTGGGAGGTTTCGGGATGGGCCGGCGTGCTGCACGACGAAGGAGCAGCCTCCGCCGCGGCCACCCTGACCGCTGCAGGCACCGCGTTCCGGGGCGAGGCAGAGCTTCGGTGGCCCGACGACGTGCTGCGGTTCACGATCGGTGCGGACCGCAGTTTCCCGCTCGCCGGACGAGACCTGTACGTGGTGCTCGAGTATCAGCGCGATGGATACGGCGCGACCGACCCGGACGACTATCTCGGCGTCCTGCTCTCCGATCCGTACAGCCGCGGCGAATTGCAGGTGATTGGGCGGAACGAGACGGCCCTCCAGGCCTCCTGGCAGGCGACGCCGCTGATGACGGCCGACTTCCTCACCACGTGGAACATGAACGACGGCAGCTTCCTGCTCTCGCCGGCGGCCAGCTACTCGCTGTCCAACGAGGCCTACATCAGGGGCGGCTTCTTCTTCGGAATCGGGGCGGGGGAGGGCAGTACCGTGCCGCCGATCGGGGGAGAAGAGCCTGCCCTCACTCTCCCGGGCTCGGAATACGGGATCGTGCCTTCCAGCCTGTACATCTCGCTCACCGCCTTCTTCTGAGACGCAATCCGCGCATCGCGGCCCGCCATTTGCTCGACATTTGACCGACAGGAGCCCACTTTCTACGGCCCCCGGCGAATCGGCGTGAGAACGCCGTTTCGCCGCAGACGACGGGACGTTCATGAAGCTGCTGCTCATCCGCCACGCGATAGCCGAAGACCGGTTCGAGTTCTCTCGGACCGGGAAGTCGGACTATTACAGGCCTCTCACCGACCGGGGTCGGACGCGCATGGCCAGGGGCGCCGCGGGCCTGCGGACCGTCGTACCCGAGATCGATGTGCTGGCGACCAGTCCCCTCACCCGCGCGGTGCAGACCGCGGAGATCGTGGCAGAAGCCTACGACGGGCTGCGCCTCGAGCATGCGGACTCGCTCGGAACCGGTGACGGACAGGCGTTCCTGGAGTGGCTCGGTGAGTGTGGCCCGGACGAGCTGGTGGCCGCCGTGGGTCACGAGCCTCACATGTCGGACTGGGCGGCCTGGATGCTCACCGGCGCGTGGCACGACTTTGCCGTGGTGAAGAAGGGTTCCGCCATGCTCCTCGAGTTCCCCGGACCCATGAAGCCCGGCACGGCCGTGCTCCACTGGTTCCTGGCTCCGGCTCAGCTCCGGCGACTCGGAGGGTAGCGACGATGGTGCGACGACCGTCTGGCCTGCTCGATCTTCCCGCATACGAGGGAGCCGTGCGCATCGCCCGTTTCTACCTGGATCGGGCGGGGCAGGCTGCGTCGCGGCTCAAGAAGAAGGGCGATGAACAGGCGCTGCACGACTTCCGCGTGAACCTGCGTCGCCTCCGCAGCAACCTGCAGGCGTACGCCCCGTACCTGGCCACGGCCGTTTCGCCCAAGCAGCGAAAGAGGATCCGCAACCTGGCGTCCTCGACCGGAGGGGGGCGTGACGCCGAAGTGCAGCTGGCGTGGCTCGAGCAGCGCCAGCTCGATGTCTCGATCGAGGATGCAGTCGGTGTAGAGCTTCTCCGCGAGGAGCTGGAAGGACAGCTGACGGCGGGCTATGGGCAAGGCGTGGCCCGGGCTCGCAACAAGTTCGAAAAGCTGGACGCCAAGCTGCGGCGGCGGCTGGACGATCTCGAGACCGCGGGCCGGGCCAGTGGCCTGAACGAGGGCCTTAGGTTCGCGACGGCCGTCGAACGGTGCCTGCCGGAGTACGCCGGTGAGCTCGACGTCCACCTGTCTCGCGTTCATACGATCGCGGACGAGGCGGAGGCCCACCGCGCCAGGATCCGGGCCAAGAGGCTGCGATACCTCCTCGAGCCGATCGCTGACGAAGTCGAGGGAGTGGAAGGGCTGCTCACGAAGCTGAAGGGCCTGCAGGACCTGCTGGGTGACCTGCGCGACGCGCAACTGCTGTCCGGGCTGGTGGCCGAGCTGCAGAAGCGGGTGGATGACGGGCCAAACGCAGACGCGAAATCCGGGCTGCAGAAGGTGGCCGCCTGGCTGCACGCGGAGCAGCAGGAGCTGTTCACGCGTCTGCGCGTGGACTGGCTCGGCGATCGGAGCGCGGAGTTCTTCTCGACCGTCGCGAGCGTCAAGGAATCACTGGTCGCCACCGGGGCCGCAGACATCGAGATCGAGCGCAAGTACCTGCTGTCCGGCATGCCGCCGAGTCTCGAAGGGCAACCGTTCCGGGAAATCGAGCAGGGCTACATTCCCGGCGAGAGGCTGCACGAAAGGGTGCGCCGCGTTCGGAAGGACGGTACCGAGTGGTACGTCCGAACGGTGAAGGTCGGCTCCGGCATCCGGAGGATCGAGCTGCAGGAGGACACGGACCGCGACACGTTCGAAGTCCTGTGGCCCCTGACCGAAGGGCGCCGGGTGATCAAGCGCCGCTACCGGGTGCCCGAGGGCGGGCTCACCTGGGAAGTGGACGAATTCACGGACCGGGACCTGGTGCTCGCCGAGATCGAGCTTCCGTCCGAAGAAGTGAAGCCGCGGCTGCCGGACTGGATCGCCCCGTACGTGGTGCGGGAGGTGACGGACGAGTCCGAGTACCTGAACATGAACCTGGCCCGCTGAGGATTCCTGGATGAGCTCGAGCGTACCGAATTCAAACGGCATCCCGTCGTTCGACGAAGCCCACACCCTGTTCGAGGCCGCTGAGACCGGCGCCTCGGTGGGCCGATCCGAGTACAAGAGGGCCGCCAACAAGCTGCGCCAGGAGCTCCTGGCGGCCCAGACGAACCTCCGTGAAGCGGACTTTCCGGTGGTCGTGATGTTCGCGGGAGTGGACGGGGCCGGGAAGGGCGCGCTCACGAACCTGCTCAACGAGTGGATGGACCCTCGCGGGATCACCACGCGGGCGTTCGGCGAACCGACGGTACCCGAGGCCGCCCGTCCCAAGTACTGGCGGTTCTGGCGTGACCTTCCCCCGCGCGGTGACATCGGTCTCTTCCTCAGCGCCTGGTACACGGACCCTCTGTTGCAGAGGGTGTACGGCGAAACCAGCGATGCCGAGCTCGATGCGCAGATCGACGAGATCAACGCCTTCGAGAAGACGCTCGCGGAGGACGGGTACCTGTTTCTCAAGTTCTGGATGCACCTGGGGCGAGAAGCGCAGAAGGCGCGCCTCGAGGAGCTGGAAGCCGATCCACTGCAGCGCTGGCGCGTGACGCGGAAGGACTGGGAGCACTGGACGATGTACGACCGGTTCATCCGCTACTCGGGTCACATCATTCAGCGCACCGACTCGGAATGGGCCCCGTGGCACATCGTGGAGGGTTCCGATGCGAACTATCGCAGCCTGACCGTCGGCGAGGCCCTTCGCGACCGGATCAACGAGCGCCTCGAGCGGTCTGCCGAGACGCCTGACGAGGATCGGACGGACGGGGCTGGCAAGGGCGAGGGGCCCGTGCGGACCGAGATTCGGCCGGTGACCGTTCTCTCCGCACTCGATACCGAGAAGACGATCGAGAAGAAGACCTATCGGGACGAGCTCATTCGTCTGCAGGCGCGACTGAACCGACTGTACCGGGTGGCCCGCGAGCGTGGCCGGTCCACCATCCTGGTGTTCGAGGGCTGGGATGCGGCCGGGAAGGGCGG
>JBATJK010000267.1:0-13687 GCA_049668445.1 Gemmatimonadota bacterium | reverse complement strand
TGCTGCATGCCGTGGCCCGATCCGATCACGCCCTGGCGCATACCGATCGACCACAATCCGGCCACGAGCACGCCCGCCGCCAGCAGCCGCCGTACCCGCATGTCCCGGAACGCGATCTTCCGCAGGCCGAAGGTCACGGTCGCGAGCGCCGGAACCGTGCCGAGTCCGAACAGCAGCATGGCTGCCGCACCGGCCGCCGGCTCGCCCAGTGCCACCGGAACGGCCAGGGTGGCGTAGACCAGCCCGCACGGCAGCAGCCCGTTCACGAGGCCGAAGAGATAGCGTGCCCCGGCCTCTGGCCTGGATATGAGGTTGCTGGCCGCCCGCTGCACTCCCGGAATCTTGATCTTCGGCTCCGGCAGAAACCCCGCGAGCACCGCCGCGAAGTAGACGATGAGCACGGTGGAGACGACGCCGGCCACCCAGCCGGGGCCCGGGATGGAGCCGCCGAAAGCCCCGGCCAGGGCGCCCAGGATCATGTACGTGGTGAGCCGTCCGGCATGCCAGAAGAACGACTCCCTCGCGGTTCCTCCACAGGCGATGGCGAACGAGCCGCACATGCCTATGCAGTGAATACTTCCGATGAGTCCCGCGAGGCCGGCTCCTGCGATGAGTTCGATCATGAGATCATCCGACGTCCCCCGAAGGGGCTGAGATATGGTACCAAAGTACCGGGGCTTGCTCATACCTGAGCATGGTATGACAATATGCGCTTGGCTCGACCGTCTCAACCAGACAAATCTCCGGGGTTTCACATGGAAAAATCCGCTTCTGCGGGTACCGGTGTGCCCGCCGCGATCTACGACGATGACATCGTCAAGAAGTTCGCGATCGCGACGATCATCTGGGGCGCCGTCGGCATGCTCGTCGGAGTCATCATTGCCCTGCAGCTGGCGTGGTGGCCTGCGAACCTGGGCCTGCCGTGGACGACCTTCGGGCGGCTTCGCCCCTTGCACACCAACGCCGTGATCTTCGCCTTCGGCGGCAACATATGCTTCACAGGGATCTACTACTCGATGCAGCGTCTGCTGAAGACGCGCATGTGGAGCGATGCCCTGTCGAAGATTCACTTCTGGGGATGGCAGCTGATCATCGTGTCAGCCGCCGTGACGTTTCCCCTGGGACTGTCGCAGTCCCGCGAGTACGCCGAGTTGATCTGGCCGATCGACATTGCGATCACCCTGATCTGGGTTGCCTTTGCCTTCAACTTCTTCGGCACGATCGCGATCCGGAAGGTGAAGCACATCTACGTGGCGATCTGGTTCTACATGTCGTTCGTGATCACGATCGCCGTGCTCCACATCGTCAACAGCCTGGCGATGCCGGCCACGTTCCTGCGCTCCTATCCCATCTACTCGGGCATGACGGACGCGCTGGTACAGTGGTGGTACGGGCACAACGCGGTGGGCTTCTTCCTCACGACACCGTTCCTCGGGCTGATGTACTACTTCCTTCCCAAGGCGGCGGACAAGCCGATCTACAGCTACCGGCTGTCGATCGTTCACTTCTGGGGACTGATCTTCCTGTACATCTGGGCCGGCCCGCACCATCTCCTGTATTCGGGCCTCCCGGACTGGGCCCAGACCCTGGGGATGGTATTCAGCATCGTGTTGCTGGCTCCCTCCTGGGGTGGGATGCTCAACGGCCTGCTCACCCTGCGTGGAGCCTGGGACCGGCTGCGCACCGATCCGGTCCTCAAGTTCATGGTCGTGGGGGTGAGCTTCTACGGAATGAGCACGTTCGAGGGCCCGATGATGTCGATCCGGGCGGTGAACGGACTGGCTCACTTCACGAACTGGGTGGTGGGCCACGTGCACTCCGGCGCCCTCGGGTGGAACGGGATGCTCTCGTTCGCCGTGCTGTACTGGCTGGTTCCGAGGTTGTGGAACAAGCCGCTGGCGAAACCGAAGATGGCCACGCAGCACTTCTGGCTCGCCACCATAGGCATCGTGTTGTATACGGTGTCCATGTGGGCCGCCGGTCTCATGGAAGGCCTGCAGTGGCGGGCGATCGGGGACGGCGGACAACTGGCCAACCCGATCTTCATCGACATCGTGCACCGCCTGGAGCCCTTCTATTGGCTGCGGCTGCTCGGCGGAACGCTTTACTTCGTAGGCGCCCTGATGGCGGTCTACAACCTGTTCAAGACCATCCGGGGACCGGAGTCGGTTTTGACGGACGCCTCGGCGCCCGTCCCGGCCACCTGATCGCGAGGCACCGATGGCTGACGAAATGAAGAACCACGGTTCCGAGAAGAAGTACGGGCAGTTTCACCGGCGGGTGTTCGAGGCCAACATCCTGAACTTCGCCATCTGGGCGACGATCGCGATCCTCATCGGGGGCATCGTGGAGATCGTCCCGATGTTCACTCCGGCCGGTCCGGAAGTCTCGCCCGATGTGACGCCGTATACCGCGCTCGAGGTGGCCGGCCGCGACATCTACGTCGCCGAAGGCTGCTACCTGTGCCACTCGCAGTGGGTGCGGCCCATGCGTGCCGAGATCTTGCGTTACGGCCCATGGTCGCGGGCCTGGGAGTACCAGTACGATCGCCCGTTCCAGCTGGGCTCGCGTCGAATCGGACCCGACCTGCATCGAATCGGTGGCAAATATCCGGATGCGTGGCACTACGAGCACATGCGGGATCCACGGAGCACGACGCCTGGCAGCGTGATGCCGTCCTACTCCTGGCTCCTGACGGATCGCATCGACGCGGGCGACGTGAGGGCGTCCCTGGTCGCTTTGAAGAAGACGGGAACTCCTTACACCGATGCGGATATAGCCGGGGTGGAAGAGAGCCTCGCCGGGCAGGGAGGCGAGATCGTGGGACGACTTCGTGAGGCCGGCATCGAGTCCGAGGCGGACAGGGCGATCATCGCGGTGATCGCATACCTGCAGCGACTCGGAATGGACGGCCGTGCGGCGCTCGAGAAACAGGGGGTCGAGTACTGATGAATCCCGTGATTCAGCAGGCTTCGGAATCCATTGGAATGGGCGGGATGGCCACCATCCTGACCCTTCTGTTCATGGTCGCGTTTTTCGGCTGGGTATGGTACGCCTACACGCCCAGGAACAGGCAGAAGTTCGAGGACGCGGCTCTGCTGCCCTTCGAGGAGGGAGTCGACAGGTGAGCAAGGAAACGAACCGGGTGCTCGGCCATGCCGACGAGAGCGACGGCATCGAGGAATATGACAACCCGCTTCCCGACTGGTGGTTGGGGCTCCTGTGGTTCACGGTGATCTGGGCCGTGGCCTACGGTGTGCATTATCACTTCATCGGGAATCGATCGCAGGAGGGTCGACTGGCCGCCGAGATGCAGGCCGCCGAGGTGCGCTGGCCCGTGGAGGCCGCTGCCGCTGTCTCGTTCGCGATCACTCCCGAAGCGGTGGCCGCCGGTGAGGCGATCTATACGCAAAACTGCGCGATGTGCCATGGGGCCGAACTGGAAGGCGGCATCGGCACGGCGCTCAACGATACCGAGTGGATCCACGGCCACGATTCGGAAGATGTGATCCGGATCATCACGGAGGGAGTGCCGGAGAAGGGCATGCTGACCTGGGGTCCGATACTCGGGCCCGAGAAGGTCAACCAGGTGGCGGCGTACGTCCTGGACAAGAACCTGGAGTACGTCGGAGCGGACGCGTATTCGGCGGAATCGGCCGAGGGTGAACACTCAGAAGAGGGCGGCGAGGACAGTTAACTGGCGCCAGGCGCCCGGTCTGCTCGCTCGTTGCCGTAAGGGATAGACGTGCTGGGTTTCTCACACACGCGGGACTGGGTGTATCCGCAGTCCATCAAGGGCCGGTTCATGACCATCCGGCGGTGGACTTTTCTCGGTCTGCACCTCCTGCTCCTGATCACCCCGTGGATCATGGTGAACGGCAACCCGGCGTTTCGGGTTGACGTTCCAGCCCGCCGTGTCTTCCTGTTCGGCAGCATCTTCACGGCGTCCGACACGATCTTCCTGCTGCTGGTGCTGTGGTTCCTGGCTTTCTCCCTGTTCTTCTTCACCGCCGTATTCGGCAGGATCTGGTGTGGGTACGCATGCCCACAGACCGTCTTCCTGGAATCATGGATCCGGCCGATCGAGCTGTGGATCGAAGGCGACCGGCTGACGCGGAAGCGGAGAGACACCAGGGGGTGGACCGTCGACCGCGCGTGGCGGAAGGCCGCCAAGTGGTCGGTGTTTCTCGGGGTCTCGGTGTTCCTCGCGATGGCCGGGATGAGCATCTTCGCAGGGGCCCGTGAGCTGTGGACCGGGCAGGCCGGTCCGGTCGAGTACTCCCTGACCGCGATCTTCACCTTCTTCTGGTTCTGGGACTTCACGTGGTTCCGCGAGCAGTTCTGCAGCTACGTATGTCCGTACGCCCGCTTCCAGAGCGCCCTGGCGGACGACGAGTCGCTCACGGTCAGCTATATCCCCCAGCGCGGAGAGCCCCGGGAGGCCGGAAAGCAGGCGGCACTGGACGGCCGCTGCATCGACTGCAACAAGTGCGTGGCCGTGTGTCCGCAGGGGATCGATATCCGGGACGGGTTCCAGCTCGAGTGCATCCAGTGCGCCCGCTGCATCGACGCGTGCGTGAGCGTGATGGGGCAGCTGGGCCACCGGACGCTCGTCGAGTATTCGACGATCGCCGAGTCCGAGGGCCGAACCGTGCGCCGCTGGCGTCCGCGCACCTTCGTGTACGGGGCGATCCTGGTCGCCATCATCGCCACCGGTGGAGTGCTGCTGGCGCGCCGGGTGCCGTTCGAGGCGACCGTCAACCGGGCGCCGGGATCGCTGTATACGGTCGATACGGACGGCTCGACGCGGAACACGTTCCTGCTGAAGATCACGAACAAGGACCCGGGCGAAACTCCGGTCAGGTACGACATTGAAGTGTCCGGCCTGGCCGGCGCCGAGGTCATCACGCAACCCGTGGAGCTCGGCTCCACCGAGACTCGGACGGTGCCCCTGATCGTACGCGTCCCGCCCTCTTCCGACCTCGTCCGGACCACGCCGTTCGACGTGAGCATTACCGATGGCGATGGGGAGATCGTGCTCCATCCCACGTTCAAGACTGGAGCGGAGATTGGCTCAACCGGTCCGTAAGTTCGACCGGCTGCTGTGGCCGATCATGATCATCGTGGGCCTGTTGATCGTGGTCATCATGAACGCGGTGTTCATCTACGTGGCCGTATCCGATCGAGACGAAGTGGTCCCGTCGTACCACACGGAATCGCGCTGATCACTTCCCGCTGTCCCCACTGCGGCACCCCCGTCGAAGGCCCGGAGGACACGTGGTGCTGCCATGGGTGCGAGATGGCGGCCGCCATCATCCGGGGCGCCGGCCTCGAGCGCTACTACCAGGATCGCGAGGAATTCGCCCCGCGTCCCGGTCCCCTGCGACCGGGCTGGGACGCGGTGCCCGTCACCCTCTGCGACGACGGCAGCGCGGAGGTACGGCTGGTCCTCGATGGTCTGCGCTGCGCCTCGTGCGTGTGGGTGACCGAGCACATCCTGCAGGCCACACCCGGTGTCGAAGAGGCCACCGTGAGCTACGCCACGGGCCGGGCGAGCCTGCGCTGGGATCCCGAGACGGTGGATCTCGGTACCCTGGCCGGGAAGGTCGCCGCGCTGGGTTATCGACCACGCCTTCTCGGGGAGGAGAGCAAGCCGGACCAAGGTCTGGTTATCCGACTCGGAGTCGCCACGTTCGCCGCCATGAACATCATGATGATGTCGGCGGCGCTCTACCTGGGCTGGGTGTCCGCGATGGAAGAGCGTTACGCGGCGCTCTTCCGCTGGGCCTCGCTGCTCCTCGCCACGCCGGTGGCCCTGTGGTGCGCCGAGCCGTTCTTTTCCGGTGCCATCCAGGGGCTCAAGAATCGCGTCCTCCACATGGACCTTCCGATCGCCCTGGCCGTGGCCGTCCTGTATGTGCACGGCCTGATATCGACGCTGGTCGGCACCGACACGTACTTCGATTCGCTTTCCATGCTGGTGGCCTTGCTGCTCGCCGGCCGCATGCTGGAGGGAAGGGGGCGGCGCAGGGCCGCCGAGGCGGCGGTCTCCCTCGCGGCGGCCCTTCCGGCCACGGCCCGCAGGCGGGTGGGAGATGCGGTTGAAGTCGTGCCGGCCGGCGACCTGGTCCCGGGTGACCTGATCGACGTGGGGGCGGGGGAGGAATTCGCCGCGGATGGCGTGGTGGCGGACGGCGAGGCCACGGTGCGCCTGGCCCTGATCACCGGTGAGGCCGAGCCCGTGCTCCTTTCGGCTGGAGACGAGGTGGTCTCGGGTGCCGTGGTCGTGGACGGAACGCTCACCGTGCGGGTGGAGCGGGTGGGGGATGAGACGACCCTGCAGCGCATGGCCGCGGACCTCAGGGCGGCGGCGGATCGTCCCGTACGGCTCTCCACGGCAGATCGCATCGCGCCGTGGTTCACGGCGGCGACTCTGATCGCGGCAACTCTGACGGTGATTGGCTGGCTGCTGGCGGGCGACGGTGGAACGGCCCTGCGGGCCTGTGTCGCGGTCCTGGTAGTGGCCTGCCCGTGCGCCCTGGCCCTGTCACGACCGCTCGCAGCGGCTGCCGGCCTCGGCGCGGCTGCGCGCCGGGGATTGATGTTCCGCTCCGCCGACGGTCTCCTCGACCTTGTGGACGTGGACACGGTCGGCCTCGACAAGACCGGAACGGTCACCGAGGGAGACCTCACGGTGGTAAGCGCCGACGATACCACGCTGCGCATCGCCGCGGGGCTGGAGCGTTTCAGCATGCACCCGATCGCACGCGCCGTGGTGGAAGAGGCCGTGAGGCGAGGCATCCCGCTGCCCCGGGCCGAGGCCGTGCGGGAGACGCCCGGGAAGGGCGTGACGGGCCAGGTGGACGGCCTCGACTGGGAGCTGGCGGCCGGTGGGCCCGGAGAGGTCGTGCTCTCGGGCGAGAGCGGGGAGGTCGGCCGCATCCGGCTCGGCGACGCCGTCCGTTCGGACTCTGCCGAGGCCATCGCGCAGCTTGTGGATCGTGGGCTGGAGGTCGTCCTGCTCACCGGCGACCACGAGGACGTGGCCGGGAGGATCGCGGCGCAGGCCGGTGTCACCCTCGTGCGGGCGGCAGTGGACCCGGCCGGCAAGGCGGCCTGGGTACGCGCCGGGCAGGAATCCGGCAATCATGTCCTGTTTGCCGGAGACGGCCTGAACGACGGCCCTGCGCTGGCGGCGGCCGACGTGGGCGTCGCGATGGGAACGGGCGCCGCGAGCAGCGTGCTGGTGGCGGACGGTGTGATTTCCACATGGTCGCTCAAGCCCCTCGTTTCGGGCTTCCAGGCCGCGTCGGCCTGCGAACGGGCCATCCGGTGGAACCAGCGGCGATCGATCGCCTACAACATCGTGGCCGTGAGTGCGGCCGCGGCAGGATTGATCAATCCCCTGGTGGCCGCCATCCTGATGCCGGCGTCGAGCGCCATGGTGATCTGGGGCTCGTCCCGAATTGAGGCCAGCATGAACGACGCACGGACATGAACTCCATCTTCTTTCTCCTGCCGATCGCCCTGATATTGGGCGGGATCTTCGCGGCGCTGTTCGTCAAGGCGGCGCGCGACGGACAGTTCGACGACCTCGACGATCCACCGGAGCGCATGCTGCACGACTGAGGCAAGTTCCGGATTGTCATTGCTTTCCCCTGCAGTAGCTACGATACTTGTGCTTCCGGATACCGACGCTCCGAGGCAACGGTCACCGAACATATCTCAGGCCCTGAACGACCGGTCGATGTCCGGAATCGTGTTGTTTTGTCAGGGTCAGTTCGCAGGAGACGTTACTGATGAAGTTCAGACTTAGCTTTGCATTCGTCGCGCTCGCGCTCGTGGCCGCTGGCTGCGGAGACGACGATCCGGCGCCGGCGACCACCGGTTCGATCGGCGTTACCACGGTGACGACGGGCGATGACATCGATGCGGATGGCTACACGCTCAGCGTCGACGGCAACAACGCAGGGGCCATCGGCGTGAACGCGGTCGTCGTCATCCCCGACCTCGCGCCGGGTACGTACTCGGTCGGCCTGAGCGGTGTCGCCGACAACTGCGCGGTACAGAACAATCCGCGTGACGTAGACGTCACGGCGGGCCTGACGGAGAACACGCAGTTCGACGTGGCCTGCGCGCTACTCAATCAGCCGCCGGTGGCCGATGCGGGAGCGGACCAGACGGTCACGGACGCGGACGACAGCGGGGCGGAGGACGTGACCCTGGATGGATCCGCCAGCACGGACGCGGACGGCACGATCGTCAGCTGGTCGTGGACGGTGGACGGCACGGAGATCGCGACTGGCGAGATGGCCACGGTCGCCTTTGACGTGGGTGTCACCACGGTCGTTCTCACCGTAACGGACGATGAGGGTGCGACCGGTACGGACAACGTGACGATCACGGTGGAGGCGTTCGTAGGGAATCAGGCGCCGACCGCCGATGCGGGCCCGGACCAGACGGTCACGGACGCCGACAACAGTGGCGACGAGGATGTGACGCTCGACGGCTCGGCCAGCGCGGATGCTGACGGGACGATCGTGAGTTACTCCTGGACCGAGAACGCGGTCGAGATCGCGACCGGCGAAACGCCTGTCGTGAACTTCGCCGTGGGAGCATATACGGTCACCCTGACCGTCACGGACGACGAAGGGGCCACGGGCACCGACGATGTCGTCATCACCGTGAACGCTCCGACGGTCTTCTTCGCGGCGGACATTCTGCCGTACTTCGAGGCTGGAGAAGCGAACTGCGTGCAGTGCCACGCCGGTGGAACTGGCTTCGCGGGCGTGAACCTGGACAGCTATGCGAACATCCTGACCAACGGCAACAACGGCCCGTTGGTGGTTCCTGGCAACTCGGCCGATCCGACCGCCATCTTGATTCCGAAGCTCAATGCGGATCACCAGAATGGTCCGGACGACGCCGGTTTCGCAACGACTCTCGCCACCTGGATTGACGAGGGCGCGCTGGACAACTGACGGACTTGCACTGACGGCTAACCGCGCTGCCCGGGCTTCGGCCCGGGTAGCCGGTCTGCCGATCTTCTCGCCGCGACAAAGACGCTTCCGCGGAAACGTCTTCTCTTTCTTGCACTCCTTCCACGTTCGCCCCTCGACTCGCACGAACCCCGGGTTCCTCCCTATCTTCTCCGATCTCGTTTTGGCAGAGGCGCCGTGAGAACCAACTCAATGCGACGGGGAGCGGATGGGATTCTTCCAGTGGCTGTCTGACTTCGGCAACCGGTACATCGTGGAAATGGGAGTCACCGTGGGTGGGGAGACCATCCCCTACATGGTCATCCTCCTCCTCGGAACCGGCGTCTTCCTCACCCTTCGTCTGGGCTTCATCCAGATCCGGAGGCTGGGGCACGGGTTCAAGGTTACATCGGGCGCCTATGACGATCCCGACGAGCCCGGGGACGTCTCCCATTTCCAGGCCCTCACGACCGCCCTCTCAGCCACGGTGGGGATCGGGAACATCGCGGGTGTCGCCATAGCCATTCACTGGGGTGGCCCGGGGGCGCTTTTCTGGATGTGGGTGACGGCCGGGTTGGGTATGGCCACCAAGTTCACCGAGGTCACGCTGGCGCAGAAATACCGCGTGATCGAAGAAACCCACGGGCACGCATGGGAGGGCACGGTCTCCGGCGGCCCGATGTACTACATCGAGAGAGGCCTCGGTCCCCGCTGGAAGTGGATGGCGGTGGCCTTCGCCATTCTCCTCGGCTTGACCGCCTTCCTGACCGGAAACGCCATCCAGGCGAACACGGTCGCCGACACGATGCGTACGACGTTCGGGATACCCGTCTGGGCGACCGGCCTGATCACGTCGACCGTCGTGGCCGCCGTAATCCTGGGTGGGATCACGCGGATCGGTAAGGTCACGGCGATCCTGGCCCCCGCGATGGCGGCTCTCTACGTGTTCGGTGCGCTCACGATCATCATGCTCAACCTCGGTGCCGTGATACCGGCGTTCGAGCTGATCTTCCGCGAGGCCTTCAACCCGACGGCGGGAGTGGCGGGCACAGGAGTCGGCGCGTTCCTCGTGACCATGATGTGGGGTGTGCGGCGTGGCCTGTTCTCGAATGAAGCCGGGCAGGGCTCGGCTCCGATCGCCCACGCCGCCGCCAAGACGGACGAGCCGGTATCCGAGGGCGTGGTGGCCCTGCTCGAGCCGTTTATCGACACGCTCGTCATCTGCACCATGACGGGCCTGGTGATCCTCACGACCGGCGTGTGGAGCGAGCGCCATCCGACCCCGATCGTGCTCAGCGGGGGAGACCTGACGTGGGTCAGCGTGGACGCGGACGGCGAACGCGCATCGATCGATGCCCCCTCGGAGCTCGTGATCTCCGACGGAAGGCACACGGAGAGCGTGGACGCCCCCCTTCTCGCGTGGCACGACGTGCACGTCGAGGAACTGTTCGTGGACGCGGATATGACGATCCGGTTTTCGGGGACGATTCATCCCGCGGATGCCGCGGCCCGGGCGAGCGACGGCACGAACTACACGACGCTGTACGGGCTGGCCTACGAGAGCGGGGCGCCCCTGACGCAGGCGGGCTTCCGCATCGGTCTTTCGCCGCTCGGGGACTGGGGCGGAACGATCGTGGTGCTGGCGGTGCTCCTGTTCGCTCTCTCCACCGCGATTTCTTGGAGCTACTATGGGGACCGGTGCGCCAACTACCTGTTCGGGTCGGCGGCCGTGCTGCCGTACAAGTTCGCGTTCGTGACGATGCACTTCGTCGGGGCGGTGCTGCCCCTGGCCGTGATCTGGAACCTGGGCGACCTCTTCCTGGCCGTGGTGATCGTGCCGAACCTGATCGCTCTCGTGCTTCTGTCGCCGCAGGTACTCGCGGAGACGCGCAGCTACTTCGAGCGGAAGCCGTGGAGAGAGAACGAGCAGAAGAGGCAGGCGCTGAAGAGGGCCGGGAAGCTCTAGGATGGCGGCTTCACGACAGGGGATCAGTGTGAGAACTCGAACCGCTACCGGACTCGAGCGTGGACGGCGAGTTGTTCGAGGTCGATCAGCGGATCAGGGCACCGGACAGCCGGAGACCTCGTAGGAGAGTTCGACGCGCTGCATGTCTCGAGTCAGGTCCTTGTGGCGCTCCGTGCGCTCCGCGTCGAGCAGGGCTTCCGTGCGCGAGACACCGCTTACGACATACGCGACCCAACGCGAGTCGACTTCAACGTAGGCGGCCTTCAGGTCGTCGCAGCCCTTGGCCCCGCTTTCGAACGAGACCGCCAGGCTGCGGAAGAAGACCATGGCGCCGTCGGCCGAATCGGCGAGGGCATCGAGGTCCAGGAGTCGGGGGTCGACTCCGGCGGGGACCACTTCCGGCTCCTCCACTCCGGGAACGGCAGCCTCGAAGTCCGGTGCGAGGACGACCGGGAGAGTCCCGTCGGATTCGAGGAGATCCTGGTTCAGCTCCGGGCTCTCGTCTACGGTGCTCGGGTTCGTCGAATTTACCCCCTCGGGAGGTCTGGCTTCTGCCGGTTGGGTCCCGGGGACGCTGCGTACCGCTGCTGCCGGCACCCTTGACGCTCCCTCCGGCACGCGGAAGATCCGGTCCGCCCCGAATACCGCCAGGGACACGATGCCGATGCTTGCCGCTACATTGCCGACCTGTCGAGCGCGGCTCATCCGCTCCTCCCGCTTCCGCTGCCTCGCGGCCTGGAGCTCGTCTTCCTTCTGCGTGCGACGGGCCTCTTCTTCCCGCTCGGCCGCCTCCAGGGCCGCTTCCGCCGCCGTCTGCAGGTCGGCCTCGGCTACTTCCCGGCGGGCCCGTTGCACCGATACCTGCATCGCCGCTTCCTCGGCCTTCTGCCGCGCCGCGGACTCGACTGCCCGCTGGAGCTCTGCATCTCTGCGACGTTCCACTTCCTGGGCCGTGGTCTGCCGGACCGCAGCCAGCTCGGCGCCACGTCGGGCTACGGCCTGCTCCAGTGCCTTGCGCTCCATGCGCAGACGAGCCACTTCCTGGCGCGCGACCTCGGCTACCTGCTTGGCCTTGCCGGCCATGCGCGCAGCCTCTTGCTCGGCCGCCATGCGCGCGGCCTCGAGTTCGGCGACTCGCGTGGCCGCTTCAGATTCCGCCTTCTGGCGCCGGTCCGACTCCAAGCGGGCGGAGCGCCAGGCGTCTTCGGCCTCGGTCGCGAGTACCGCGGCCCGCTCCTCGGCAGCCTCTCTGGCCTTCTCGAGGTTCGCGGCCTCGCGGGCGATGCGCTCTTCGGTCTCACGAAGGGCTGCCTCGTCCTGTTCGGTCTTGAGGGCGGCGTCCTCCTGGATGGCCTCCTTGGCCGCGCGCTTCTCCGAAGCCTTCTGCAGCGCTTCTTCAGCGGCCTTCCGGGCAGCCTCGAGCTGCAGCGACTTCTGGGCGGACTCTCTCTCTGCGGCCTCTCTGCGCTTTGCTTCGACACGAGCCGCTTCGACCGCGGTAGCGGCTTCTTTGGCCATTCGCTCGGCCTCGGCAACCGCGGCCAGACGGGCAGCCTCCATTTCGGCAGCGCGTCCAGCGGCTTTGATCTCGGCATCCAGGCGAGCGGCTTCCTCGGCCCGTCGCCGTTCAGCCTCTCGCTGGGCTGCTTCCAACGCGGCCTCGGCGGCGGCGTTATGACGTGCGCCTTCGGCCGCCGCCGTTTCACGGGTGGTTTCCAGCTCAGCCGTGATCCGGGCTGCCTCTTCCTCCGCCGCGCGACGGGCTTCGGCTTCCGCCTCCCGCCGATTCGTCTCTTCCTCCGCCAGCTTCCTCGCCGCCTCGACTTCAGCGGCGCGTCGCTCCGCTTCTTCTTCCGCCGCCTTACGGGCGGTCTCGAGCTCGGCCGCTTTCTGCTTGGCCGCGGCTTCGGCTGCCCTGCGCCGGGCCTCCTCCGACCGATGGTGGTCAGCTTCTTCCTCGGTCACCTGCCGTGCCGTCTCGGCTTCACTGGCGCGGCGCTCCGACTCCTCGGCCGCGTGACGTGCCGTTTCGACTTCGGCGGCGCGACGGGCGGCTTCCTGCTCGGCGACCTGGCGTGCCTCCGCGACTTCCTGACGCATGGCCTCGATCTCGGCGGTCCGAAGCGCGGCCTCTTCCTCGGCTTCTTTCCGCGCAGCTTCCGCCTCGGAGGCCCAGCGGGCCGCCTCGGACTCGGCCGCCTTGCGAGCGGCTTCGAGTTCGGTCACCCGGCGCACGGCGTCTGATATGGCCTCTTCGTGCGCCTCGGCTTCCGTTTGACGGCGGAGAGCCTCTCGTTCCGCAGCTTCTCTTGCCGCCTCGGCCTCGGCAGCGCGTTTGGCAGCTTCCATCTCCGCGGCCCTGATCGCGGCTGCGGCCTCTGCGGCCTGTCTCCCGGCCTCCTCCTCCGCGGCCTTGCGTGCCGCTTCGAGTTCGGCGGTTCGCCTGGCCGATTCCTCCTCCGCGGCCCTACGTGCCTCTTCGGCTGTCCGAAGTGTGGCTTCCAACTCCGCGGCCTGCCTCTCGGCTTCCTCTTCCGCGGCGCGCCGGGCGGCTTCCAGCTCCGCACTCCGTCTCGAGGCTTCCTCTTCCGCTTCCCTGCGAGCGGCCTCGGCCGCTTCGAGGGTGGCCTGGAGCGCGGCGGCCTGCGACTCGGCCTCCTCCTGCGCCTGGCGGCGAGCCGCTTCGAGTTCGGCGGCCTGGATCTCGGCTTCCTTCTCGGCGGCGCGCCGGGCGGCCTCGAGC
>JBATJK010000266.1:0-6020 GCA_049668445.1 Gemmatimonadota bacterium | reverse complement strand
GTGAGCCATCCGGCGCCCACCGGACTCGTCTTCGACGTGCAGCGATTCAGCGTGCACGACGGCCCCGGGATCCGCACGACCGTCTTCCTCAAGGGCTGTCCGCTCGCCTGCCGCTGGTGCCACAATCCGGAAGGGATGCGCACGGCTCCCGAGATCCTCGTCACACCGGACCGCTGCATCGCGTGCGGGGCCTGCGTGGAAGCGTGCCCGCACGATCTGCCGTCGGGGATCGCCGGGGGATGGGCCGCGTCGAAGGACCTGTGCCAGGCCTGCGGGCTGTGCGCCGAGGCCTGCCCCACGGGAGCCCGGAGGCTGGCCGGGCGTGTGATGACCGTGGAGCAGCTGGTGGACGAGGTGACCCGTGACCGCGTGTTCTACGAGCGCTCGGGGGGCGGCGTCACGTTCTCGGGGGGCGAGCCGCTGAGCCAGGCGGACTTCGTTCTCGCCTGTCTGCGGGACCTGAAGGGGCGGGGCGTTCACACGGCGGTGGACACCTGCGGACTCGTCGATCGCGGTGCGCTGCTCGAGGCGGCCGCCCTTGCCGACCTGTTCCTGTTCGATATCAAGCACGCGGACGAAGCGTCCCACGTCGAATGGGCGGGGGCTCCGAACGATCGTATCCTCGCCAACCTCGAGGCGCTGGCCCGGGTCCACGACGCCATCTGGGTGCGCGTTCCGGTCGTTCCGGGTGTGAACGACGACGCCGCGAATCTGCGCCGGACCGCAGCGCTCGCCGCGTCTCTTTCGGGTGTACAACGCGTGAATCTGCTGCCGTACCACGAGCTGGGTGAGGACAAGAGAGAGCGTGTGGGAGTTCCAGGGGCCTCGTTTGCGACGGACCCGCCCCCGCAGGACCGCATGCGTGACATCGCCACGATATTCGAGGAGGCAGGTCTCCTCACCGTAATTGGAGGATGAGGGAATGACGGATCGAACGAGACGCCTGCGCCAGGAGAGCCTCGATGCGGTACCGAGCATCTCCGCGGAGCGCGCGCTGCTGCTCACGGCCTTCTACGAGGAGAACCTCGGTCGCCTGTCCACGCCGGTGCTGCGGGCCAGGGCATTCCTCCACCTGTGCGAGCACAAGACGCTGCATCACGGGGACGGCGAACTGATCGTGGGGGAGCGCGGTCCGGAGCCCAAGGCCGTACCGACGTTCCCCGAACTGACCTGTCATTCGGTCGAGGACCTGCGGATCCTCGATTCCAGGCCCAAGACCCGCTACTCGGTGTCGGACGCCGCGATCGCCGACTACGAGAGCACGGTGATCCCCTTCTGGACGGGCCGCTCCCTGCGCGACCGCCTGTTCGAAGCGCTCCCGGATGAGTGGCACCAGGCCTACGAAGCCGGCGTGTTTACCGAGTTCATGGAGCAGCGGGCGCCCGGGCACACGGTGCTGGACGACAAGATCTACTCGAAGGGACTGAAAGGCTTCCAGGCGGATATCGACGCCGCCCTGGCCGGCCTGGACTTCGCCGCGGATCCTGAGGCGCAGGACAAACGCGAGGCCCTGCACGCCATGCGGATTTCGTGCGACGCCCTGATCCGATTCGCCGAACGACACGCGGACCTGGCGGAAGAGAAGGCGCTCTCCGAGAGCGATCCCGCCGAGAAGGCAATCCTGGAGAGGATCGCCGCCACCTGTCGACACGTTCCGGCGAACGCGCCGCGCGACTTTCTCGAAGCGCTGCAGTACTACTGGTTCTGCCACCTGGGTGTGATCACCGAACTCAACGGGTGGGACGCGTTCAACCCGGGCCACCTGGATCAGCACCTGCTGCCCTTCTACGAGCGCGGCCTGGCGGATGGGAGCCTGACCCGCAACTCGGCGAAAGAGCTTCTGGAGGCGTTCTTCGTGAAGTTCAACAACCACACGGCGCCCTCGAAAGTGGGGGTCACGGCGGCCGAGAGCGGCACGTACACGGACTTCGCCAACATCAACATCGGGGGCCTGTTGGCCGACGGCTCCGACGGCTCGAACGAAGTGTCCCGCATCCTCCTCGAGATCGTGGACGAGATGCACCTGCTGCAGCCGAGCACCAACGTGCAGGTGGCGAGAGAGACCCCGGACGAGGTACTCGAGCACGCCCTCCGCGTGATCCGGAAGGGCTACGGCTTTCCGTCGCTGTTCAACGCGGACGCCGCGGTGGCCGAGCAGCTTCGGCAGGGGAAGACGATCGAGGATGCGCGGGCCGGTGGGTGCAGCGGTTGCGTCGAGGTCGGAGCCTTCGGCAAGGAAGCGTACATCCTCACCGGCTACTTCAACCTGGTGAAGGTGCTGGAGCTGGCCCTGCGCGACGGCTTCGATCCACGGACGGGTCGGCAACTGGGTCCGCACACCGGAGCCGCCGAGGACTTCGAGACCTTCGACGACGTGTTCGGGGCCTTCGAGGCGCAGCTCCGCCACTTCGTGGACGTGAAGATCCGGGGCAACCAGATCATCGCCCGCATGTACGCGCGCGAGATGCCGGCACCCTTCCTGTCGGTGCTCATCGACGACTGCATCGCGAACGGGCGGGACTACAACGCCGGTGGGGCTCGCTACAACAACCGCTTCATCCAGGCCGTGGGGATCGGGACGATCACCGACAGCCTGGCCGCCATTCGACAGGTGGTCTATGACGACGGCCTCCTGGCCCTGCCCGAACTCCTGACGGCGATGGAGGCGGACTACGAGGGGCGCGAGGCCCTGCGCCAGCGCCTGCTGCACCGGACTCCCAAGTACGGTAACGACGATGACGCGGCCGATGACATCATGCGATGCGTGTTCGACGCGGCCTTCGAGGCGATCGATGGCCGGCCCACGGCGATCGGGGGTGCGCACCGGCTGGAAATGCTGCCCACCACCTCGCACGTGTACTTCGGGTCGGTGACCGGTGCCACGGCGGACGGGAGACGGAGCGGGCTTCCGGTCTCGGAGGGGATATCCCCGGTCCAGGGGGCCGATCGCAAGGGCCCGACGGCGGTCTTTCGCTCGGCCGCGAAGATGGATCACATCAAGACCGGCGGCACTCTTCTGAACATGAAGTTCACGCCGTCCCTGATCGAGGGAGACGAGGGGATCGAGAGGATGCGACACCTGGTCCGCGGCTACTTCGACATGCACGGACACCACGTGCAGTTCAACGTCGTGGACGCGGACACGCTGCGAGAGGCGCAGTCCGACCCCGATTCGCATCGCGACCTGATCGTGCGGGTCGCGGGCTACAGCGACTACTTCTGCGACCTGTCCGAAGCCCTGCAGGAAGAGATCATCGAGAGGACGGAGCACGCCGCCTTCTGAGCGGCTCCGGAACCGGAGGGGGATAGAGATGCACAGGCTCGTCGCCGCCTCGGCGGTCATGTTGCTAGCAGTAACGGCCTGCGGAGCGCCGCAGGAATACGACGTCGTCATCCGGAACGGGACGATCTACGACGGGTCAGGCGGTGCTCCCTATCGAGGCGACCTCGCGATCGATGGTGACCGCATCGCCGCGGTCGGAAGCGTCGGGCGCGCGGTGGGCATGACCGAGATCGACGCTGCCGGTCTCGCCGTGTCTCCCGGCTTCATCAACATGCTCTCGTGGGCCAACGAGTCGCTGATCGAGGACGGCCTCGGGCAGAGCGACATCCGGCAGGGGGTGACCCTCGAGGTGTTCGGCGAGGGATCGTCGATGGGACCGCTCAGCGAGACCATGAAGGAAGGCAAGCTCGAGTCGCAGGGAGACATCCGATACCCGATCGAGTGGACCACTCTCGGAGAGTACCTGGAATGGCTTACTCGCCGTGGCGTGGCGCCGAACGTGGCCTCGTTCGTCGGGGCGACCACCGTGCGCATCCACGTCCTCGGCTACGAGGACGTGGCGCCGACGGAGACCGAACTCGATGAGATGCGGGCCCTCGTGGCACAGGCGATGGAGGAAGGGGCGCTGGGCGTCGGATCGTCCCTGATCTACTCGCCCGCGTACTACGCTGGCACCGACGAGCTGATCGCCCTCGCGGAAGTCGCGGGCCAGTACGGCGGGATGTACATCAGCCACATACGGGGCGAGGGAAACCGGCTGCTGGAGAACGTCGAGGAGCTGATCACGATCGCCCGTGAGGCCGGGGTCCCGGCCGAGATCTACCACCTCAAGGCCTCGGGTCGGGCCAACTGGGACAAGCTGAACGACGTCATCCGGCGAGTGGAGGAAGCCCGCGACGAGGGGCTTCGGATCACGGCCGACATGTACACCTACCATGCCAGCTCGACGGGGCTCGACGCGGTGATGCCGCCGTGGGTGCAGGAAGGCGGACACGACGCGTGGGTCGAGCGGCTGAAGGATCCTGCCATTCGCGAGCGCGTGAAGGTCGACATGAACGATCCTGCCGGCGAATGGGACAACACGTGGCTCAGCGCCGCGTCGCCCGACAACATCCTCCTCACCGGCTTCCGCACCGACTCCCTGCGCTACCTGACGGGGCGGACCGTGGCCGACGTGGCCCGCATGCGGGGAACGGGCGCCGAGGAGACGGCGATGGACCTGGTGATCCAGGACAACAGCCGCGTGCAGTCGGTGTTCTTCACGATGTCCGAAGACAACATCCGGCGGAAGATCGCCGTGCCGTGGGTGAGCTTCTGCTCCGACGCGGGGGCCTACGCCACGGGCGGAGTGTTCCTCAACTTCCAGCCGCATCCGCGTGGGTATGGATCGTTCGCGCGATTGCTCGGGATGTACGTGCGGGACGAGAAGGTGATCCCGCTTGAGGAGGCGGTTCGCCGCCTGACGTCACTGCCGGCCGGCAATCTCGGCATCCGCGAGCGTGGCTCCCTCGAGCCGGGCTATTTCGCGGACGTGGTGGTGTTCGACCCGGAGACGATCGCCGACCGCGCGACGTTCGAGAAGCCGCATCAGTACGCCGTGGGGGTCCATCACGTGTTCGTGAACGGCGAGGCGGTGATCACGAACGGCGGCCCCACCGGAGCGAAACCTGGCCGGGTGGTGCGCGGGCCGGGGTGGGCGGGCTGGACGGAGTAGGGCCGGGACCGATTAGTCGGCGGACTCTGCGGCCAGCCGCTCCCGCTCCTCGTACAGGTAGGCGCCGGGGAAGTCGGGCACTTCGTACTTCCGTTTGCCGCTCCACGACTCGATGTCGAGCCGGAACACGCTGGTGCGCGTGAGCTCGCCGGCCGTGATCGGGCGGTAATCCCGGCCTGGCTTGAGGTGTGGCGCGTACTTGTCCAGCAACAGCTGCAGGCCGAATTCAGCCTCTTCGGGATCCTCGACCACGCTCGCCGCGCCGAACACCACCACGCCTCCGTACTCGATACTGAATTCCAGGGCTTCGTCGGCCGGCAGGAGACGACCGGTCTCGTACACCGTGAACGCCGCCTTCGCGGAGGCCTCCACGTTGTCGCGCGTACGGCCGGTGCGAGCGGTGTGCAGATAGATCGCGTGCCGATCCTCGTCGTACACGAAGATGTTGGAATTCACGAACGGCTGGTCGCCGTGCACGGTGGCCAGAACGCCTACCGCCGACTCGTGCAGAAACTCGCGGATCCATTCTTCGTCCGCGGCGCGATCGTTTCTTCTGAGCTTCGTTCGTTCGTCCAAGTGCCCTCCGGTTACAAGTCAGGCCGCGGCACGTCGCCCAGATTCATGCGCTCGAGCAGGGCCTGGAACCGGGGCTCGTCGCGGAGAGGATCGAAGACCGGATCGACGGCGAGGCCTATAAGCATGCTGGCGTCATCCCCTGCCTCATACTTGCGTACCAGCAGGTCCATCGCGAGGTCGGTCTCTCCAAGAGCCGTGTACACGAGCGCTGAGAAACCGGCAATCTCGATGGATCCTCCTTCCTCGACCTCCGTCGCGTCGACGAGAGCCCTGGCCCGGGCCGCGTCCCCTGTGCGGGCGTAGATGTAGGCCAGCAGCAGGGGCGGGTAGGGCTGGTCTACACGTCCGTCGGCGAACGTCCGATACTCGGTGAGGGCGCCCTCCGCATCGCCCCTCTCGAGTTGAGCGAAGACCGACCAGGCCGGGGCGTATCCGGTTCCGTGTTCG
>JBATJK010000265.1:0-2953 GCA_049668445.1 Gemmatimonadota bacterium | reverse complement strand
GAACGACGAAGATCTCAGGCTGATCCTCGACTACGACCGCCTGGTCGACGAGCTGACGTCCGAGGCGATCGGCGAAGCGGCCGCCGTGTACTTCGATTTCGACAACTACGTCGACGTGAAGCTGGTGCCGGAAGCCGAGGGGGAGCCGGAGGCGGTGTCGCTGCTGCCCTGACCCGACCGGATTTCCCGCGGCGCCGGTAGGGGGCTTACATTGCGCTCCTCCCACGTAGGAGGGGCGCTTTGGATAGACGCACGTTCGCACGTACGATAGCCGCGGTCATGGCCGGACTCGGGATTCCGGTCGGGAGCCGTGAAGCCTCTGCCGCCACCCCGTTCGGGCGCGGCGTTCTTCCGCCGACCACGCTTCCCACCCGACGCCTCGGTCGCACCGGCCTGGACGTTCCGATCCTCGCACTCGGCGGTCACCACGTTGGCCGGGCCGCGTCCGAGTCCGATGCCCGCGTACTGGTGGAGACCGCTCTCGACGAGGGAATCCGGTTCTTCGACAACGCGGAGTCCTACCAGAACGGCGAGGCCGAGCGCTGGCTGGGGGCCGCCCTGGAGGGCGTTCGCTCCGACGTCCTGATCATGACGAAAACGCACTCGCCGCGTGACCGGAGCGCCGACAGCGCCCGGCGGCACCTCGAGGGCAGTCTCGAGCGTCTGCGCACCGACTACCTGGACGTGTGGCAGCTTCATAGCACCAAGAGCGTGGATGACGTGGACCGCGCCTTCCGTCCCGGCGGGGCCATGGAGTACATCATGCGGGCACGGGAGGAAGGGCTGGTGCGCTTCGTCGGCGTCACGGGTCATGTCACTCCCGCGGCTCATCGTCGGGCCCTCGAATATTGGGACGACGGCTGGCGGTTCGACACGTTCCAATTCCCGATCAACCCGATCGACTATCACCAGCGGAGCTTCCAACGACAGGTCCTCGTAGATATCGTGGCAAGGGATATCGGAATGATCGCCATGAAGACTTCGGCGGATGGACGCCTGCTTCGCGAAGGGATCTGCACGATCGAAGAGACCCTGGGTTACGTTTGGTCGCGTCCGGTCAACGTCGCGGTGGTGGGAATGGAGACGCCCGCGTTCGTGCGTCACAACGCCCGCCTGGCGCGGGACTTCGAGCCCATGAGTCCGGCGGATTTGCAGGCGCTGCGCGACCGTATCGAGCCCGACGCCGATCTCGCACTGGAGTGGTACAAGACATGAACGATCGGCGGGCGGTTCGCTCCTGGATCTCGTACGACTGGGCGATCTCCGCGTTCAACACCCTCGTCGGTACGTTCATCTACAACACCTACTTCACTCGGTCTTTCGCGCCAACCGAGGAAGTCGGCATGGCCCTATGGTCGCGCGGCGTCATCGCCACGGCCATCCTGGTCGCCATCTTGTCCCCGATTCTGGGCGCGGTGGCGGACCGCAGCGGCCGCCGGCGACGTTACCTCATCCTGATGACCCTGGTGTGCGCCGGTTTCACGGTCCTGCTCACCTTCGTCACCCCCGGCCAGAGCCACGCCGTCTTCAAGGCGCTCACCGTCTACGTGGTTGCGAACGTGGCCTTCGAGATGGCGACAGTGCTGTACAACTCCTTCCTGCCGGACCTGGTGAGCGAGGACCGGATCGGACGCGTGTCCGGATACGGTTGGGGCATCGGGTACATCGGTGGCCTGGTGGTGATGGCCCTGGCGCTGTTTCTCTTCGTCGAGGAATCGACGCGCCTCAGCTTCCTGCCGACGGCCGACAATTTCAACGTCCGCGCCACCAACATCCTGGTCGCGGTGTGGATTCTGGCGTTCAGCATCCCGATGTTCCTGTTCGTCAAGGATACCCAGGCGAAGACGGCAAAGGTCGACATCGCCGGCGCCTTCCGTGAATTGAAGCACACGTTCACCGAGGTGAGACGCTACCGGGAGATCGTGAAGTTCCTGGTGGCCCGTCTGATCTACAACGACGGCCTGGTGACCGTGTTCATCTTCGGAGCCATCTACGCGCAGGCGACCTTCGGCTTCGACCAGGGAGAGGTCCTGATCTTCGGGATCGTCCTGAACGTGGTAGCCGGCCTGGGCGCCCTCGGATTCGGGTTCGTGGACGATCGGCTCGGAGGCAGAAACACCCTGCTGATCACCTTGGCCGGACTCATCACGGCCACCGCGCTCGCCGTCCTCGCTCCGAACCGCACCTGGTTCTGGGTGGCCGGCGTCCTGATCGGCATCTTCGTTGGGCCCAACCAGTCCGCGAGCCGTTCTCTCATGGGTCGGTTCGTACCCGAGAAGCACAGGGGCGAGTTCTTTGGTTTCTTCGCCTTTTCCGGCAAGGTCACGTCGTTCATGGGCCCGATGATCCTGGGAGCGCTCGTGATCCCGTTCGGCATGCGTGTCGCGGTCGCGAGCCTCATCGTGTTCTTCATCGTGGGCGCGCTGATCCTGATGACCGTGGATGAGGAAGCTGGAATCGAGGCGGCAAGGGCCGCGAACGCATAGACGGACGTTTGGGTAGATTCAAGACAGACTGACGGAGTCACCGCTGCCGAGGGAGATACACTATGGCTGAACGAAGCATGTGGGATCGAATGAGGGGCGCCGCGATGCTGGATATCGCGACGTACGAGGAGGTGGAGCACGACGATAGCCTGACGACGCAGGCGGCGATCGTGGTGTTGATCGCGGCGCTGGCTCGTGGCGTCGGGGGCTTCAACGATGGCGAGAACGGGATCATCGTGGGTGTAGTCGCGGCCCTTTTCAGCTGGCTCGTGTGGGCCGGGATCACCTATCTGATCGGTGACAAGCTCCTCAAGGGAACGGCGACCTGGGGTGAACTGCTGCGCACACTGGGGTACGCCCAGGCGCCGGCCGTGCTCCTGATCTTCGGTTTCGTCCCGGTGCTCGGGAACGTCCTGGGGGCCGTCGTCGGAATCTGGCTCCTGGTCACGGGAATCGTGGCGATCCGG
>JBATJK010000264.1:0-46340 GCA_049668445.1 Gemmatimonadota bacterium | reverse complement strand
AAATTGCCGCTGTAGAACTGGATACCGGGCTCTGTCGTCAGCACTTCCATCGTCCGTCCGCTCACCGGATCGTGAAGAACCGCAGCGGAACGGAGCGCACCGTCGCCGTTCCACCCGTCGAGCACGTAGTTGTGATCGTATCCCCCGCCGAACGCGAGCTGTTCGTCGTCGGCGTCGATGCGGGCCCCGATGGCGGCGGGTTCCCGGAAATCGAACGGCGTTCCATCAACGCTCCGCAGTTCGCCGGTCGGAATCAGCGTCTCGTCCACGGGGGTAAACCGAGTCGCGCTCACAGCCAGCTCGTGCTCGAGGACGTCACCGGCACCGTGGCCCGCCAGGTTCCAATACCCGTGGTGTGTCAGATTCACGACCGTAGGTGCGTCCGTTGTCGCCTCGTAGTCGATGCGAAGGTCACCGCCGGCGGTCAGGGCATACGTGACCTGCACGGACAGCTCGCCCGGGTAGCCCTGCTCACCGTCCGGCGAGACGTACGAGAGGACGACGCCGGCTTCATTCTCGTTCGAGTAAGGCTCCGCGGTCCACACCACCTTGTCGAAACCCACGAGGCCCCCGTGCAGGTGATTCGGCCCGTTGTTGACGGCGAGGGTGTACTCGGCTCCTTCAAGGCTGAACCGTCCCAACGCGATTCGGTTGCCGTACCGGCCGACGATTGCCCCGAAATAAGGAGTTCCCGCCAGGTAGGACTCGAGCCACGCGTGGCCGAGGACGATGTCGGCCCGCTCTCCGTCTCGATCCGGCGCCAGGAGGCGCGTCACGATTCCGCCGAACGTCATGACGTCCAGTTCGATGCCGCTCGGGCTGCGCAGGGTGATGAGGTCTACAGACTCGCCGTCGGGCGTGGTTCCGAACAGTCTGCTCTCGGCCATGGGAATCCCTTCCGTACGCTGATCCGCCGGATCATCGCCGCGCTCGACCGCGCAGGCGGCAGTGAGAACGAGCAGTGGCAGGATCATCAGGGGAGTGCGCATGTCGGCGCTCCGTCGTGTCGGGTACGTTCGAGCGTGTCGAAAGGTGCGGATCGTCGGGTGTGCGGGCAATGGAGAAACCGCGGGTCCGTGAGTGTCGTACATACAGGCAAGTGACACGGCCATCGGCCGTCCCGAACCCTAACCGACAGGGCTTGAACCGTGGATCCCGTACTGCTCATACTGACCATGCTGTTCTGGATCATCATCGCCGGCGTTATCGGCGGGGTGATCCTGCTCAGGCCAGTTTCCAAGAAGCTCGGCACGTTCCTGGAGGAGTGGACCGCGATCCGCCGCCTCGAGGCCGAGAACCGGGGACCGGAGATACAGAGGCTGGCTGCCAGGCTGGAGGCCCTCGAGTCCGAGCAGGTGCGGCTCCTGGAGAGCGTGGATTTCCACGAGAAGCTGTCTGAGTCCAAGGAAGACTGAGCCTCCCCGGCGACCTCTCTGAACCCAGTCAATATCAGCACCGCCCGCTGGCCGAGAATCCGCCTATCCTTGCCCATTTGACGGGCCTTTGGACACATTAGGCGCGACCGCGTACTCAATCTGGAGAATAAGCGACACGCATGACGGGACCTAAAGAGGTTTCTCGTGGCGAGGGACTGCGCTCTTCAAGGCAGGGACTCGCCTCATATACCGGTGCGTCCTGGGTGGTTCCCCAGGTCGTCGGTGTACTCGTGAGGAAGCGCGCGTGAGCGGGCTCACCGAGCGCCTGAAGAACAACACGGCCCTGCGGGTGCTGGCCGTGTACCTCGGCGCGTCCTGGGTCGTTCTCCAGGTCGTGGACGTGGTCAAGCAGAACATGGGACTGCCCGACTGGGTGTTCCCGTTCGCGCTGATCCTGCTGGTGATCGGGCTACCGGTCATGCTGACCACGGCAGTGCTGCAGGCCCAACCCGCTCGCCAGGACGGTGGAGTCACCGAGTCCTCCCCATCCACGTCGACGGGTGACCTCGCTCCGCGACGATTCTTCACGTGGCGCAACGCCCTTTTGGGGGGCGCTGCGGCTCTGGTGCTGCTTGCCGGCGTGACGACCGGCTTCATGTTCATGCGGAATCAGGGCATCGGGCCCGTCGGTTCGCTGGTGGCCAAGGGAGTGCTGGAGGAGCGCTCCCGAATCGTGCTGGCGGAGTTCGACTCTGAGGATCCGGTGCTCGGCCGCACCGTGACGGAGTCGTTCCGGGCTGACCTCACGCAGTCGACGATCCTGCATCTGGTCGAGCCGGATTCGATCGCCGACGCCCTTTCGCGTATGGGCCTTGAGTCGGATACCGAGCTCACTGAGGATACGGCGCGGAAGCTTGCGCTACGCGATGGAATCCCGGCGGTCGTGGGGGGCGAAGTCGCACCGCTCGGGGAGGGTTACGTGCTCACCGCCCGCCTCGTGTCCTCCGCCGATGGAGCGGTGCTCGCATCGGCGCGTGCGTCGGCGCGGGACCAGAACGCCCTGCTCGATGCGATTGATGAAGCCTCATCGAAGCTGCGTGAGCAGATTGGCGAGTCGTACTCGTCATTGCGCGAGACCCCGTCGCTTGCCCACGTGACCACAGGGTCGCTCTCGGCGCTGAAGAAGTACACGCAGGCCCAGGACGTCCGCCACAAGGAAGGCAACCTGGATGCGGCGATAGGGCTGTTGGAGGAGGCCATCGCGATCGACTCGACTTTTGCGCTGGCACACAGGGATCTGGCCACCGTGCTGGGCAACCAGAGACGAGACTGGGACCGGCAGATCCAGGCTCTTGAGAGTGCCCACCGGCACCGTGAACGTCTGACCGAGCGCGAGCGCTACCTGGTCGAGGCCACGTACAGTCAGGAGGTCATGGATGACCGCGCCACGGCGATCCAGGCGTACGAGAACATGCTGCGGCTCGATCCGGGGGATGCTCAGGCCCTCAATAACATCGGGTTCAACTACTGGCAGCAGGGCGATTTCGAGCGGGCCGGCGAGTACTACCGCCGGGCCAGGGAAGCGGATCCTTCCGAGAGCATCTACGCGGCGAACGTGGGTGCCGCGTGGGCAAACCTGGGAGAGTTGGAGAAGGCGGATTCGGCATACGCGGTGCTGGATGAAATGCCACGGAACCCGCTCTTCGAGGGTTGGCGCGCTCTGTTCGAGTACGAGCGCGGCGACGAGGAGGCGGCGCGGGCCAAGTTCGAGGTGCTGGCAGAGGACTACGCGTCTCAGAGCGGCGTCGTAAGCTGGGCGACCCGTCAGCTTCGCAACCTCGAGCTCCTGCACGGCCGGTTGCGAGCCGCCGAGGCCCGGTCCGACGGGGTCAGCGACCGGAGGCGGGCGGACTGGTTGCTCTTCGTCGTCGGAGACACGGTGGCAGCGCTGTCCGCACTCGGCCAGGTGCTGGACGGCGAGTCCCTGGAAGAGTTCGAGCAGCGGCCCGTGTTGAATCGTCCGTGGATCGGTCTGGCAGGACTGGCTGCCAGGGCCGGGAATCCGGATCTGGCCCGGGAGCTGATCGCGAGACGGGACTCGGAGATGAGCTTGGGCTACGTAGAGATCGAGCGCCGCTACGAGCACGACCTGGCGGCGTGGATCGCCCTGGCGGACGGAGACCCCGAACGGGCCCTGTCCGAGATTCGGCTGCAGCCGCGAGATGCATGCCCGAGGTGCCGCGCTGAGGCGCACGCGCGGCTGTTCGAGGCCGCGGGACAGGTGGACTCCGCCATCGCCCGCTACCGGGAGTATATCGAGACGCCGAGCAACTTCAATCTTGGCTTGGACGCGTTGTTTCTCGCGCCGGCTCACGAGAGCCTGGGACGCCTGTACGACGAGAAGGGCGACCTCGACAATGCGGCTCTGCACTACGCACAGTTCGTGGATCTTTGGGAGGACGCCGATCCTGTCCTCCAGCCGCGCGTTGAAGCAGCCCGGGCAAGACTGCAGGAAATCGTGAGGGAACGCGGTTGATGGCTGAGAAGAAGAGCTTGGGATCGCTGATCGGCGACGCGGGTGGCCGATCGGTGTGGCAGGTTCTCGTCCTCTACATGGGCGCCTCCTGGGGCGTGCTCGAGGTCGTGGATGTCCTGAAGGACAACATGGGACTGCCGGACTGGGTTTTTCCGTTCGCCGTGGTCCTGTTGCTGATCGGGCTCCCTATCATGTTGGGGACGGCCGTGATCCAGGCGCGTTTCGCGGCGCGGGCCGGCAGTGCGAACGACGCGCCCGCGACCTCCAAGGATCCGCTTCCGGATTCGGGTAGCGCGACAGAAGAGCCAACCGGAGAGCTGGCGGCACACCACTTCTTCACCTGGCGGAAGGCGCTCATCGGGGGCGCCGCGGCCTTCGTCCTCCTCGCGATCGTCACCACCGGCTTCATGTTCATGCGGACCCGGGGAATCGGTCCGGTGGGCTCCCTCGTCGCGAAGGGACTGATCGAAGAGCGCTCGGAGATCCTCGTCGCCGACTTCGAGGCCGAGGACGAGATGCTGGGCCGCATGGCCTCAGAGGCGCTCCGGGTCGATCTCTCCCAGTCCGACATCGTCCGGCTCGTGAGCCCTAGAATCGTGGAGAGCGCCCTGGCCCGGATGCAGCTCCCGAGAGGATCCCGGGTGGACGAGACCACGGCGCGCGAGATCGCCGAGCGCGAAGGCCTCACGGCCGTGGTCGGCGGTGAGATTCTCTCGGGCGGCGGCTCGTACGTCGTGACGGCTCACCTGGTCACGCCGGCGGGCGACCTGCTCGGGAACGCCCGCGCCACAGCGGCTGACTCGAGCCGGATCATCGAAGCGATCGACGAGATTTCAAGGGATCTCCGCGAGCAGATCGGCGAGTCCTACACCAGCATGCGGAAGAGCCCGCCGCTCGCGCAGGTGAGCACGACCTCGCTCGAGGCGCTGCGCCGGTACACCGAGGCGGGGGTACTGCGTGACGAGGGCAACCTCGATGGGGCCATTGCGATGCTGGAGCAGGCCATCGAGATCGATTCCACGTTCGCGATGGCGTACCGCGGTCTCGGGATCTTCCTCCAGAACAAGTTCGAGGACTGGTCCCGGCAGTACTGGGCCTACTCCAAGGCGTACGAGTACCGAGATCGGCTGACCGAGAGGGAGAAGTGGGCGGTCACGGCCACGTACTACCTCGACGTGAAGGACGACCCGGCGGGCGGGATCACGGCGTACGAGAACCTCTCCCAGGTGGACCCGGAGAACATGTCGGCGGTGAACAACATCGGGGTGATCTACTACTTCCAGCAGGATTGGGAGAAGGCCCTCGAATACTACCAGCGGGCGCATGAGATGCAGCCCAGGGGGCTCACGGCCGCCAACGTGGGCGTCGTCCACGCGAACCGCGGCGACCTGGACGAGGCGGCGGTATGGCTGGACTCGGCGACGGTGCTCGAGCCGAACGCCCCGGACTGGCTTTCGTGGCGGGTGGCGTTCGAGCAGTTGCGCGGAGACCCCCAGGAGGCCCGCCGCCTGAACTCCGAGCTTCGGCAGGCGGAGAGCGCGGACCTCTACTGGCAGGCGTGGACGCATACCGCGGACTGGCTCCTGGATGCCCAGGAAGGGAAGATCGCATCCGGTGACGCGGCTCTCGCGGCCGCGATTGACGCCGCCGAGCGCAGGGACAGCCCGGCGGCGCTCAATGTGAACGTATTGCGGGCGTTGATGGACCTCTCGCTCGGCGATCCTGACGGCGCCCGGCGACGGATCGAGTCTGCGCTCGACCGATTCCCCCTGGACAGCATCGATCCGCTCGATCGCCCCACGGCGGGTCTCGTCTCCGTGCTCGCGGGGGCGGGTGCCGTCGATGAGGCTCGGGACCTCCTGGCCGCGCAGCGCCTGGAACTCGGTCCCCTGGCCGAAAGGGCGCGTCTCGGATTCAGGGCGGCCGACGCCTCGATCGCGGTGGCCGAGGGCCGCTACGATGACGCGCTGCCGGCCCTCCGCGACGAGGACTGGGGCTACGGCTGCGGGCCGTGCGCCGACCACGCCGTGGGCAGGGCATTCGACCTCTCGGGCCAACCGGACTCGGCCGCCGTCTACTACGAGAAGTACCTGGCGCCCGCGTTCAATTTCCGCATGTGGGTGGACGGGGCGTGGAAGGGCTGGACTCTGGAGCGCCTCGGTCAGCTGTACGACGAAATGGGAGACCTCGAGCGAGCGGCAGGTTACTACGGTCTGTTCGCCGACCTGTGGGCGGATGCTGATGCGGAGCTTCAGCCGCGAGTGCGCGCGGCCCGGGCACGCATGGAAGAAATAGCGAGGGAGCGCGGATGACTGGACCGTTGAGCCTGTTGAGCGGACTCAAGGAGAGGTCGGTCTGGCAGGTCCTGGCCGTGTACCTGGGTGTGTCCTGGGTGGCCCTACAGGTCGTGGACCTGCTCAAGCAGAACATGGGGCTTCCCGACTGGGTGTTCCCGTTCGCCCTCGTGCTGCTGGTCATCGGGCTGCCCGTCATCCTCGCTACCGCCATGCTGCAGGGTCGACCGGGGTCAGCCGCTGACATCGCTCCGGCGCGGGTAATCCCCGTGACCGAGGCTCAGCCCGCGCCCGTAGCCAATGCCGAGATGACCCCACGGAACCTGTTCACGTGGCGGAACGCACTGGTGGGTGGGGCACTGGCTTTCGTCCTCCTGGCCGCCGTGACCACGGCCTTCATGTTCATGCGGAACAAGGGTATCGGCCCGGTCGGGTCGCTGGTCGCCAAGGGCCTCCTGGACGAGCGCAGCCCGATCATTCTGGCCGATTTCGTCGCTGACGACGAGGGGCTGTCCCGGGCGGCCACTGAGGCGTTCCGGGTAGACCTCTCCCAGACGCGCATCGTGAAGGTGGCGGAGCGCTCCAGCCTCGAGCCGGCGCTCGAGCGCATGCAGGTGGACCCGAATCAGCCGCTCACCGAGGCCGTGGCTCGAGAGGTGGCCGTTCGTGAGGGCATGAAGGCGGTGATTTCCGGAGAGATCACAGAGGCTGGCGGGGCGTACGTCCTGACGGCCCGCGTTGTCGCCGCGTCGGACGGCCTGGAGCTGGCGTCACACCGCGAGACGGCCCGCGACGGCAGCGAGATCATTCCGGCCATTGATCGCCTGTCCGGCAAGATCCGCGAGAAGATCGGCGAGTCGTTCAGCTCTCTGCGCTCGGACGCACCACTGGCCGCGGTTACGACCTCGTCCCTCGAGGCCCTGGAGCTCTACTCCGAGGCGCTGGAGGCCGTGGATCATCGGGGGGATGCCGAGGCCGGGATCAGGCTACTCGAAGAGGCGCTGGAGATCGATCCCGAGTTTGCGAGCGCGTGGCGAAAACTCGGGATCGAACTGAGAAATGCGCGCCGCGAGCGGGCCCGGGCCACGCACGCCGTGACCCGCGCGTACCAGTTGAAAGACCGCCTCACTCCGAGGGAACGCTATCTGGCTGAGGCCTCATACTACCTGGACGTCCAGTTTGACGAAGCCCGGGCCATGACGGCGTACGAGCGCATGCTGGATCTCGATCCCAACGATGACTGGGCGCTGAACAACCTCGGGATCGTGTACGGCAACCTCGGGGACGCGGAGCGGGCGCTGGAGTTGTACCAGAGGTCGGTGGCGGTCGATTCGAGCTCGATCACCCTGGGCAACGTAGCGTTCATGCTCATCCGGCTCGGCCGGTTCGAAGAGGCAACGCAGGCAGTCGAGGCCGGTCGCAGGCTCTTTCCGAAGGATCGACGCTTCTACGTCGGCGCCATCGACATTGCCATGAACCTCGAGGACTACGAGGGCATGGACGCCCTGGCGATCGACATGCAGGAGGCTCTTCCTTCGGATCTCCCGGCGCAGGTGGTTTCGCGTTTTCACCTGGCGGAGAGCGCGGAGCTTCAGGGCCGATTGGCCGAGTCAGCGGCGATCGAACGGGAGGCCCGTGGTTACCTGCGGCAGATGGGGCTTCCCGGCGGCGACTACGCGCAGGGGGAGTTCTGGACGGCGCTGGACGTTCGCAACGACACGACGTCGGCCAGGGTGCTTATCGACCGGATGCTGGTCGAGCACCCGCTGGAAGACATTGAAGAGCCCCTCGACCGACCGTACTTCGGCTTTGCGGTCGGCTACGCCGCCCTCGGCGATGCGGATCGGGCCCGGGGGATGATGGATGCCTTCCGCGCAGCCGTGCCCGAAGCACCCGAGGATCGCTGGTCGGACGACCAGGCGCGCGTGGACGGGTTGGTTGCGCTTAACAGGGGGCGCTACGACGAGGCGATCGACCACTTCCAGGAGCTGCGTCGGCTGGCGCCCGGCTGCGGCACCTGTGGCCTGGACGAGATCGGGCAGGCGCATGACCTGGCAGGCCGCGCGGACTCGGCGGTTTCCTGGTATCGACGGGACCTGGAGACGCCACAGCTAAGTGCGCCCAACCGTCCCATCCTGTTCGAGCGGCTGGGTCAGCTCTACGACGAACGGGGCGATCTCGAGAACGCGGCCCTGTACTACGCCCGCTTCGTCGAGCTGTGGGCCGACGCGGACGCCGAACTGCAGCCGCGAGTGGAAGTCGCACGGGCACGCCTTGAAGAGATCATAAGAGAGCGCGGATGAAGAACCGATCGCTGTGGCAGATCCTCGCGTTCTACGCCGCCGCATCCTGGGTGGTGCTGCAGGTGGTGGACGTGGTGAAGGACAACCTGGGTCTACCCGACTGGGTGTTTCCCTTCGCGATGCTGCTCCTTTTCATCGGACTGCCGATCATCGTGGCGACGGCGGTGGTGCAGGGGAGGAATGCGACTGACGGGTTCGCTGACGCCGCGCCGGGGAAAGCCACTGAGTCGAAGCCGGAGCCATCCTCGCAGTCCGATCTTTCGCCTCGCCGGGTGCTCACCTGGCGCAACGCGCTCGTGGGTGGAGGGCTCGCCTTCGTGCTGCTCGCGGTGGTTACGACCGGCTTCATGTTCATGCGCAACCGCGGTATCGGCCCCGTCGGGTCGCTGGTGGCCAAGGGCATGCTGGAGGAGCAGGCCGCCATCGTGGTCGCCGACTTCGTCGCGGACGATCCTTCTCTCGCCCGGGCCGTGACACAGGCCTTCCGCGTGGACCTGTCGCAGTCGGAACTGATCAAGGTGGTAGAGCCCGCCACGCTGGACGAAGCGCTAGCGCGCATGGAACTCCCGGAAGACCAGGCCATCACACACGAGGTGGCCCATGAGCTGGCCGTGCGGGAAGGGTATCCGGCCGTGATCGAAGGGGAGGTATCGTCAATCGGAGATGGTTTCGTCCTGACGGCCCGCCTGGCGGATGCTCGAAGCGAGGAGACCCTCGCCTCGCTCCGCGAGACGGCCGCCGACGCAAACGAAGTGATCCCGGCGATCGACCGCCTGTCCGGGAAGATGCGCGAGCGCATCGGTGACTCGTACACGGACATGCGCGCCGACGAGCCGCTGGCCGATGTCACCACCGGCTCACTCGAGGCCCTGGAGAAGTACTCGCAGGCGCTCGAACTCTTCAGAACGGGTCGGGACCGACAGCGCGGGGTGGAGCTACTCGAAGAAGCGGTCGCGATCGATACCGCATTTGCCATGGCGTGGCGGAAGATCGGCGTCGAGACCGTCGGCGATCAGGCCAGGACCGTCGAGGCGATAGAGAAAGCATATCTGTTTCGCGATCGTCTGACGGAGCGGGAAAGCCTGCTGGCCGAAGCTTCGTACTACACGACCGTGACGGGTGAGCCACACAGGGCGATTCGTGTCTACGAGCGAATGGTGGACCTGGATCCGGCGGACGCATGGGCGCTCAACAACCTGGGCGCCGCGTACACGGACCTGAGTGAGTGGGCCGAAGCCGAGCACTGGTTCGAACGATCCGTGGCGGTCGACAGCAGCGTGAAGTCGATCGTCAACGTGGCCACCGCCCAGATCAACCAGGGACAGCTCGACGAGGCTGAAGTGACACTGGACATCGCCGATCGCCTGGCCCCGGGGAACGAACGGAGCCTTGGCGCCCGGTTCAGCCTCGAGACGAACCGGGAGAACTGGACTGAGGCCGAGACGCTGGCGCTTCGACTACGTGATGAGAACACCGACCCGGCATGGACGTCTATCGGTTCCCTCGCTCTGGGAAGCGTGGCCGCGATCCAGGGCAAGCTGGCCGAGGCCGAAGGTCACTGGCGGGAAGCCGTGCGGGAGTCTAGCGAAGCGGGCGACGCGTTTCCGGCCTGGCCGCTCATGCAGGTGTTCGACATCGACATTCACGTGCGTGGTGACACCGCCCGTGCTCTGCGCGACGTCGAGGCGATCCTCGAGGAGTATCCGCTGGAAGGCATGGACGTCATGAACCGGCCGTACGGCTGGTTGGCGTTCTGGTACGCGCGGGCGGGGGACCGGGCGGCTGCCGAGTCGTTGATCGCCGAAATGGAGGCCGAGGTTCCGGCGGAGTACCGAAGCGGTGAGGCCGTCGATGACTGGATGCGCAACATCGAAGTGACGCACCTGGTTTCGGAGGGCAGGTACGAGGCCGCGCTGAACCTCGTCCGCCAGGTGGACCTGCCGGGGTGCATGCCATGCCGATACGTCCCCAAGGCCCAGATCTTCGATCAATTGGGCGCCCGCGATTCGGCGCTGGCGATGTACACCGGGTACCTCGAATTGTACGCGCACGATCGGGCGGGCTGGGACAATGAACTCCGCGGGCCGTCACTCGAACGTGTGGGCCAGCTGTACGACGAGAAGGGCGACCTGGAGAACGCCGCCGTCTACTACGCACGATTCGTTGAACTCTGGGCCGACGCCGATCCCGAGCTTCAGCCGCGGGTGGAAGCGGCCCGGGCGCGCCTGGCAGACATCATAAGAGAGCGCGGATGAAGAACCTCCTCAAGGAGACCCACCGGCGCGCCGTCTGGCAGGTGCTGGCGGTATACGTCGGCGTGTCATGGGCCGTCCTCCAGGTAGTGGACGTCCTGACGCAGAACATGGGCCTCCCGACCTGGGTGTTTCCGTTCGCCCTCGTTCTGCTGCTCATCGGGCTGCCCATGATGTTGGCCACGGCCATCATCCAGGGGCGGGCCGGTGCGGCGGAGTCGGCCGTAACGTCGGGCGCCGATGCAGCTCAGCGGACCCACACTGCGGCCGCGCCGAAGCTGGAAGACAGGGACGAGGAATCCCTTCTCGATCAGCGCAGGCTGTTCACCTGGAAGAACGCCCTCATGGGAGGGGCAGCGGCCGCCACCCTCTTCCTCACCGTGATGGGCGGATACGCATTTGCCCGCCGCGCCGGGCTTGGGTCGGCGGGGACTCTCGTGGCCAAGGGCCTGATCGAGGACGGCGAGCGGATCATTCTCGCCGAGTTCGCGGGCGACGCGAACATGGCCGAGGCGGCCACGATGGCCTTCCGCGTTGACCTGTCGCAGTCACCGACGATCACCGTAGCCGATCAAGCCTTCATCGGCACGGTTCTGGAGCGCATGGAACTGCCGGCCGACACGCGTCTCGATGAGGAAGTGGCGCTCGAGGCGGCGGTCCGTGAGGGGATCAAGGCGGTCGTAACGGGTGATGTGGCGAGCGTCGCCGGGGGCTACGTGCTGACTGCCCGACTCGTAGCGGCAGAATCCCGGCAGGACCTGATCAACCTCCGAGAGTCCGCATCTGACTCCACGAAGGTGCTGGAAACCATCGATCGACTGTCGCGCCGCATGCGGGAGCGCATGGGCGAGTCCCTGGGCTCGATCCGCGCCAGCGCGCCTCTGGAGCGTGCGACGACCACCTCGCTGGAGGCTCTTCGCAAGTACTCGCAGTCGCTGACGGCCATCGACACCGGCGACCAGGACCTCGGTCAGTCTCTGCTTCGCGAGGCCATCGAAATCGACTCGACGTTCGCGATGGCCTGGCGCAAGCTGGCGGTGCTGCACGTCTCGATGGGTGACGATGCCGCGGGCCGGGAGGCAGCGACCCGAGCGTATGAGCTTCGGGATATGCTGACCGATCGGGAGCGGTACATCACGATCGGGACGTTCAACTCCCAGGTCACAAACGACGTCGACGCAGGGATTACGGCGTACCGAAGTCTCCTCGATCAGTATCCGAACGACTCCTGGGCGCTGAACAACCTCGCACTGCTGTACTACGAGCAGGGCAACATGGATGGGGCCATGGAGCTCCTGGAGCGGGCGATCCAACTCGATCCTTATTCACCGAATGCTTACATCAATCTGGCCGGGGGGCTGCACTGGCTAGGAGTGCGTGATTCAGCGCACGTAGTCATCAACCTGCTAGAGGAGAATTTTCCGGGTCAGCCCTGGGTCCACCGGGTTCGGTCCAACATGTTGGCGGCCGAATGGGACTACGACGCTGCTCAGGCAGAGGTGGACCTGTTGATGCGCAGTGGGAGCACCTCGGGTCGTCGATGGGCCCTGGAAAACCAGTCGGCGATCGACCTTGCCGAAGGGAAGCTGATCCTCGCCCAGCGTCGTTGGCAGGACTCCCGCTCGACCGAGGATCCCATCGCCGTGGCGAGCTGGCAGGCCTGGACGCAGTTGCAGGTGCGGCAGCAGAGAGTCAGCGCAGCACGCATTCTCGATGACGCCCTTGGCCGTGCCGGCGCGATCGACACGGTGGATGGGAGTCTGGGGCGGGCCCTGTTCTACGCAGTCGCCGGCCGGCCGGAGGACGCCCGGTTCTGGCTCGCAGCAGAACGAAGGGCCAGCAATCGCTATTCCTCCCAGCCGGCACCTCTTCGCGCGGGAGAGGACGCCCATTTCGAGGGCATGGTGGCGTTTGGCGAGGGGCGGTTTGCCGATGCCGTGGCTGCCCTGAAACAGGCCGAAGTCGATTTCGATTCCTTCTACCCGGACTTCGGCACGCGGCTGTTCAGCTGGGATCTGGCCAGGGCCTTCGACCGCGCCGGCATGGCCGATTCGGCGGTTGCCCGCTACGAGTTGTCGCTGGGCTTTGGAGACCTTCTCGAAACCCAGCGCCAGGCCGGCGAGTACCCCATCACGCTGATCAGGCTGGCCGAGCGGTACGACGAGAAGGACGACCTCGAGCAGGCCGCCGGCTACTACGGCCGCTTTGTCGAGTTGTGGGCCGAGGCCGACCCGGATCTGCAGCCGCGTGTCGAGGCCGCGCGGGCAAGGCTCGATGAGATCGTGAGGGAGCGCGGCTAGAGGCTGACCCTCGAGCACGCCCCGCTGCCCGCCCCGCGCGAGAACAGACAGACCGCAGTACTTTTCGTCATGGTGAGGCTCAACACCTTCAGCGGCCGCTTCCGCGGCCTGGGGAAGCTTCCTTCCCGCACCCGTACCTTGCTCACGCTAGGCGCGTTTGCCGTGCTGTCACCCGCCGCGGCTATCGGGCAGGAGACCGCTTCGGAGGCGGTGTCCGAAGCCGCGCCCGAGCTGGCCCGCCGTCCGAACGCCAACGACGCTCTCGATCGGACTCCCTGGTCCGTGATGGCTCTCAAGGGCTGGACCAACTATCACACCCTGGGCCGCACGGTGCGCTTCATCTGGGACTATGCGGGCGAGGACGTCTACAGCGCAGACGTGGCCTATACGATTTCGCCCGACACCGGGTTCGGCCGCTTCTTCGACAATTTCATCGCCGCGCGCTTTCAACTCGCCGGCACACTCAATGTTCGGGCCCAGCAGTCCGGGGTCTGGATCCCTGAGGCGAGCGTGTACTTCGCCCTGCGATGGCGGCGTCTGCCCTGGAATCACATTGTCGCCACGTCGTTCTCGATCGGGGAAGGTCTGTCCGTCGTGAACAGGGTGCCCGACGTCGAGATTCTCACGACCGAAGCAGGCGGCACCAGCAAGTTGCTCAACTACCTGATGCTGGAGATGACGCTCGCCCTGCCGTCGCTTCCGTACCTGCAGCTCGTCGGGCGGATCCACCACCGCTCGGGAATGTTCGGCGTCTTCGGCGATGCCCAGGAGTCAGGCTCGAACACCGTGGGGCTCGGCGTCCGCTGGCACATGTAGGCCTATTGGTGCTGCTTAGTGCTGCCGACCTGCTTTCCTATCACGACGAATGCTGATCCGGCTTGCGTGTATCCTGAACGGAGGATCACGCATCAAACGGAGGATCGATGAACGACAGGCCCGAGCTATGGTTGCATGAGGAAGTTCTTCTGCTGGCTCTCAAGGACGACAAGGGAACGCCACACGCCAGCATGTACTCCATCGCCATGGGCGGCGCGATGTTGGCGGAACTACTGCTGAGCGAGCGTCTCGTTCTCGAGGAGAAGCCCAGGAAGAAGCCCCTCAAGCCGGGGAAGAAACCCGACTACCTGGTGGCAGTCGACAATCCCAAGCCGCTGGCGGACCCGGTACTGGACGAGTGTCTGCACCGGGTCGGGACCTCGAAGAAGGCCCGGGCGCCGCAGGAGTGGGTCACCCGATTCGGCCAGCTCAAAGATCTGAAGCGGCGCTCAGCCGTGGGTCTTTGCCGAAGGGGCATCCTGCGGGAGCGCGAAGACCGGATCCTGGTGCTCTTCCGCAGGACTGCGTATCCGACCCTGGATGGGGCTCCGGAGCGACGAATCGTGGATCGACTCCAGGATGCCGTGGCCGGCGATTCCATGGAACTGGACGCGCGGACCGCGGTGCTCGTGGCCCTGGCGAACGGCACCGGTATCCTGAAGCACGTACTGGGGAAAGAGCTCATGAAGCAGCGCAAGGACCGGATCAAGGAGATCGGGGAAGGGGACATCGTGGGCGAGGCCACCAAGGCGGCCGTGCAGGCCGCGCAGGCGGCAATCATCGCGGCCACTACCGCGAGCTCGGTGGCAGTAACGGTGGCCACCGCCAGTTGAACGTACCTGCCGATCGGGCGTGAACAGGGGCGCGCCCGACCGCCGGACGCGCACCTCGCTGCATCCGGGTAGCGTGCGCTACTCGGCCCTGAGCGCAATCGCCGGATCTACCGCCGCCGCCCGGCGGGCCGGGATCCAGCTTGCCACCACCGAGACCACGAACAGCAGGGCCACCACGAATCCGAACGTCGGTGGATCCGTGGGAGACACCTCGAACAACAGAGCCTCCATCAACCGTGTCAGTCCGAGCGCGGCCACGAAGCCCACGGCAAGCCCGACGCCCGCCACGATCGCCCCCTGGCGCACCACCATGCTTCTCACCCGACCGGCCGGGGCGCCGAGGGCCATCCGCACGCCGAGTTCCTGCCGGCGCTGCGTGACGCCGTAGCTGATCACACCGTACAGTCCAACGGCTCCGAGGAGCAGTGCCACCCCGGCCGCGATGCCAAGCATCAGCATCGTGAAGCCGGCTCGCGAGGTGGCGTCACGAAGCACTGTGCGCATGGTCTCGATGTTCGTAATCGGAATGTTCGGGTCGAGCGACCACACCGCGTCGCGCACCGCAGGGGCCAGCGACGACGGGGCGGCACTGGTCCTCACGACCAGGCTCATCGAGTTACGATAGTTGTTTCCCGAACCTGCTATGGCGTAGTAGATGATTGGGCGTATCTCCATGGCGAGTCCAAGGTTACGGACATCCTCAACTACGCCGACCACCGACCGCCACGCGAAGTCCTCGTCTTCCTCCATGTCCTGTGCGATGCCCTGCCACACCTGTTTGCCGATCGCGCTCTCACCGGGCCAGTAGTGTTCTGCGAACGCCCGGTTCACGACGACCGCACCGGTGCCGGTCGTGATGTCGGAACGCTCGATGAGGCGTCCCTCGAGCAGTCGTATACCCATCGTCTCGAAGTACCCTCCTCCGGTCATGATCGAGAGCGCGACATGTGGCATGGCTCCCGGCTCGACGGGACGGTCCTCGATCAGCACTCCGTTGTGGCTCTCCCCCTGCCCCCGCAGCGGGAGCTTGCTGGCCGCGCTGGCCATCTGGACGCCCGGGATCTCGCTGACCCGGTCCACCAGCTCCTGGTAGAAGCCGACGACCATCTCAGCGTCTTCGTACGGCGATTCCGGCAGCGACAGTCGCAGGGTGAGCAGGTTCTCCGATTCGAAGCCCGGATCGACGTTCTTCAGGTGCCAGAAGCTCTTCACCAGGAGGCCGGAGCCGACCATGAGCAGGAACGCCAGGGCCACCTGCCCGAACACGAGAACCGTGCGAGCGCGCACTCCGCCGCGTCCTGACGTGGTGCCTCGGAATCCCTCCTTCAGGGCCCCGGCGATGTCCGGACGGGTGTGCCGCAGCAGGGGCGCCAGTCCGAACAGAATGCCGGCGGCCATCGAAACGCCAAGGGTGAACAGCAGCACGCTCGCGTCGATCTGGATCGCTTCCAGGCGGGGGATGCTGTCGGGTCCGAGGGCTACGAGGGCTTTGATCCCACCAAATGCGAGAAGCAGGCCGAACGCCCCGCCGGCCAGGGCCAGCAGTGAGCTTTCACGGAGGAAGCTCCTCGCGAGGGTCCCCCGTTCGGCCCCGAGCGCGCTGCGTATCGCGATCTCCTTGTGCCGTCCCTCGGCTCGCACCAGGAACAGGTTGGCCACGTTGGCGCACGCGATGAGCAGCACGACCGCGACGGTGCCGAGCAGAATCCACAGGGCCCGGTTCACGTCGTCCGTCACATCGGAGATCAGCGTGACCACTCGGGCATCCCAACCTGACTGCTCCATCATTTCGTGCGTGATCAGGTCACCCGGGTAGCGCTCCGGGAGTTGAAGGGTGAGGCGACGGATGTCCTGGTAGGCGGCTTCAAGTGTCACCCCCTCCTTCAGCCGCCCGATCCCATTGAAGCTGTAGTTGCCGGTCGTGAGGTCTTCCGGGTCGATGACCATCGGGAGCCAGATCTCGATGTCCCCGTCATACGGGTGGTCGAATCCAGCCTGCGTGACGCCGACGATGCGGCGGCTCTCGCCGTCGATCGTAATGGTCTGCCCGATGATGTTCTCGGCTCCCCCGTAGCGGCGCTGCCAGAGTCCGTGGCTCAGCATCGCCACCAATTCCCCGTCCGGAAGCAGTTCCTCTTCCGTGAAGCCGCGTCCCAGGAGGGGCGGAGTCCGCAGCACGTCGAAAAACGTGCCGGTGATGCCGGCGGCCGACAGTTGCTCCGGTTCTCCGGTCCCCGTCAGGTTCACGGTCCCGTCCCAGAACATGGTGAGGCCTTCCAGGGTCGTGGCCTCGTCCCGATACAACACGTACGTGCCGGTAGCCTGGGGGACCTCCGGGAAGCCCGCGATCGGGGCCGTATGCCCAACCACCACGAGCCGATCGGACTCGGGATAGGGCAGGGGGCGCAGCAGCACTCCGTTGACCACGCTGAAGATGGCCGAGTTGGCTCCGATCGCCACGGCCAGCGTCAACACGGAGATGATGGTGAACAGCGGACTGCGAGCCAGAGACCTCGCGGTGCGTTGGACCTCTCGGATGAAACCGGACATGCGACCCCTCCTCCTCTTCCCAAAGACGATGTCGGACGAATGACCCTACGCCCCTGTGATCTGACGAGTTTCGCGTGTGGCCGTGCGAGCTTTCGCGCCCTTCTCGCAGCACCCTCTGGAAAAGTGGGAATGTGGGAATTTGTCAGAGGGCCCCGCGTGGAGGGGAAGCAGGCGCTTGCCACAACACGCACTGAAGGTCGATCTTGGCGCCATGTCAGAAACCCCCGGTTATCAGCGTCTGTTCGCCGAACTCAAGCGGCGAAAAGTGTTCAAAGTTGCCGCCGTATACGGCGCTGTGTGTTTCGGCGTTCTGCAGGCGGCGGACATCCTCGTTCCCGCCATGGATCTGCCCGACGCCGTGGTGCGGGGGATCGCGCTGGTCTGCCTTCTCGGATTCCCGATCGCGCTGGTGATGGCCTGGGCCTTCGAGACCGGCCCCGATGGAGTTCGTCGGACATCGGACGCCGAACCCGGCGAAATCACTCAGATCGTGAACGCGCCGCGCGGGAGGCGGTGGCCATCGGGGATCCTGGCACTGGCCGGAACAGTCGCCCTGATCGCAGGTGGCTGGATGGCCTTCTCGAGCCGGCGCGGAGCAGACCCGGCGGCTGATGCCCCGGCGGCGTCCTCGGACGCGTCCGGACGCACCGAGGCGACGAGCGAGGATAATCGCACCTCGATCGCGGTTCTCCCGTTCAGAAACACGAGTGGAGACCCGGACGCACAGGCGTTCACCGACGGCGTCCACGACGACCTCCTGACGCAGCTCTCGAAGATCCGGTCCCTCAAGGTGATCTCGCGTACGTCCGTCGAGGAGTACCGGGGAACCACGAAGAGCATCCCGGAGATCGGCCAGGAGCTCGGAGTCGACAACATCCTGGAGGGTGGAGTGCAGAGCGCGGGCGGCGCCTTCCGCATCAACGCCCAGCTCATCGACGCCTCGTCTGAAGGTCATCTATGGGCGGAGCAGTACGAGGGCGAGCTGTCCGTTGCCAACATCTTCCAGGTCCAGACTGAGATCGCGGACGAGATCACCGAGGCGCTGCGGGCGCAGCTGACCGAATCCGAGCGGGCCGCCATCGCCCGCACGCCCACCGACGACTTCGACGCGTACCAGGATTACCTGCAGGCCCGGACGTACTTCCTCGAGAGCTATCTCGAGTCCAACTTCCGGTCGGCCGATGCGATCCTGTCGCGCGTGCTCGAGCGCGATCCGGAGTTTGCCGAGGCGTGGGCGCTCAAGGGAGCCGTGGGAAGCATGCTGTACCACTTCTACTTCGACCGATCGGATTCGCTGGTGGCGGCATCCCGCGAGTGGATCGAGCTCTCTCTCGAGCTCGAGCCCGATCTGCCCGAAGGGCATGCGGCGCTGGGGCACTGGTACTACCGCACGCAGCTGGACTACCCGCAGGCGCTTCGTGAACTGGAGATCGCGCTCGAGGCCCGACCCAGCGACGCGGGTTTCGAGACCACCATCGCGTCGGTCTACCGGCGCGCCGGTGACATGGAGAAGGCGCTCGAGCACTTCGAGATCGGGGCCGAACTCGACCCGCGGTCCGCCATGGCTCCTTACAGCGTTGGTGAGACCCTGGTTCTTCTGCGTCGGTATGATGAGGCCGAGCCGTGGCTGCGCCGGGCGATGGAAGTCCGTCCCGATTTCGCATATCCGTATCAGTACATGAGCATGGTGCGTGTGCGGGCTGAGGGCGACACGGCGGAAGCGCGCCTGTGGTTGTACCGGATGAGCGAACGTGGACTGACGAAAGACGACGCCGAGTTCAACCGGGTCGACCTGGACCTGCTGGTGGTGCGTCCGGATTCGGAGAACCTGGATGAGACCCGGGAGCGGGTTCTCGAGAACATCAGGACGCTCGACGGGTCGCTCAACAACCAGTTCCGTTACGTGCCGTTGAGCCTGCTCTCGGGCCTCGTGCGGCGGCAGATGGGAGACCCGGAAGGCGCGGCCGCCGCCTTCGACTCTGCCCGGTACGAGTTGTCGGCGCTGGTGAATGAGGACCCGAATGAAGCGGCCTACCGGAGTTCGCTCGGCCTCGCGCTGGCGGGCCTTGGATTGGAGGAAGACGCCATCAGGGAGGGCCGGGAAGGGCTGCGCCTGATGCCGCCCGAGGTCGAGGCGTGGCGTGGGGGGCATCGGGTCGTCGATCTCGCCCGGATCTACGCGATGACGGGCCGGAATGACGAAGCGATCGAGCAGCTGGAGTACATCATGTCGATTCCAGCGGACATGTCGGCCTGGGAACTGCGGCTTGACCCGGCGTGGGACGCGCTGCGAGGCGACCCGCGGTTCGACGCCCTGATCGCGATCGACTGAGGACCGTTCTACGACCAACCGCAGGATCCACTCCAGGAGAGAGCCGTGTCCCTCAAGTTGAGCGTACACCAGGAAGATTGGATTCCCACCGTACCGTTCCGGATCTCCAACGCAGTATGGCACTCGTTTCCAGCGATCGTGGTCGAGTTGCAGGACGGCGACCTGGTGGGACGCGGAGAAGCCGAAGGTGTCTACTACTTCGACGAGACCCCAGGGGCGATGATCGCCCAGATAGAACAGGTGGCAGAGCAGGTGGAGGCCGGCGCCACTCGCGCGGATCTCCTCGAGCTCATGCCGCCTGGCGGCGCGCGCCACGGATTGGACGCGGCGCTCTGGGACCTGGAGGCCAAGCGTTCGGGCAGGCGCGCCTGGGAGCTGGCCGGCTTGCCGCTGAAGGAGATCGTCACCGTCTACAGCATCGGCCTCGAGGACGAACCCGAGGGACAGGCGGAAAAGGCCGCCGCTGCGGCCGACCAGCCGGTGCTCAAGGTCAAGCTGGGAGCCGACCGGCCCGTAGAGCGGATCGAGGCGATTCGTGCCGTGCGGCCCGACGCGACCATCGCGATCGACGCCAACCAGGGATGGAGTCTCGACCAGCTCAAGGAGGTGGCTCCCCGGCTGAAGCGGCTGGGGGTGTCGATGATCGAGCAGCCGTTGCCTCGCGGCGCGGACGAGGAGCTCGAGGGGTATGAGGCTCCGCTGCCGCTATGCGCCGACGAGAGCTGCGTGCATGGAGGCGAACTGGAACAGGCCGCAAAGCGGTACCAGATGATCAACATCAAACTCGACAAATGCGGGGGGCTTACGCACGGCCTGCAGCTGGCGCGCGCCGCCCGTGAGCGCGGTCTCGGACTGATGGTGGGGTGCATGTGCGGAACCTCGCTGGCCATGGCCCCGGCTTTCGTCGTGGGGCTGCTGTGCGACTTCCACGATCTCGATGGTCCGCTCCTTCTCAAGAACGACCGGGCCTTCGGAATGGCCTTCGATGACGGTGTGGTCGGACCGCCACCGACCAGGCTGTGGGGATGATCGACCAACCGTTACAGCTCGCGACGGCATTTCTCGCGGTCGTATTGCTCTCGGTGTGGCTGGACGCGCGGTACGCGTGGGCCCGTAAGATCTCGCCCGTGGTCCTGATCCTGTTTCTGGCCGGGCTGATTTCCAACGTGGGGATCGTCACCGACCGTTCGCCCTTCTACGACGGACTGGCCAGCTTCACGGTGCCTTTCGCCGTGTGCCTCATCCTCTTCACCGTCAACCTGGCGGATCTCAGGAAGACCGGGGGGCCGCTGCTCGCCGCGTTCGCAATCGCGTGCCTCGGCACCATGATCGGCGTGCTGACAGCGGGGGTGCTGGTGAATTCGCAGCTCGCCCTCGTGCTGGGTGATGAGACCTGGAAGCTGGCCGGGCCCTTCACCGGCACGTACACCGGGGGAAGCCTCAACTTCTTCGCCCTGTGGGACGGCCTCGAGATCGGGAACCCCGACCTCTTCGCGGCGGCCAACGCGGTGGACAACCTCACCCTGTTTCCGCTGTTCGCCGTGTGGGTGCTGATTCCGGGATGGCTCGGAAAGTACTTTCCGGCGGGAGAACGCTGGGGGACCGCGGAGGTGCTGGATGAGGCGGATCCCGAGCCGGAGGCGTCACCCGATCTGCGGATCCTGGACCTCGCGGCCCTGGCGTTCACCGCCCTCGCGATCATGGTGGCCAGTGATCTCATCAAGACGCATTGGATCGCCGGGTTCATGCCCAGCTTCCCGACCATCCTGATCGTCACCACCCTGGCCCTCATCCTGGCCCAGTTCCGCTTCATCGGCCGGCTTCAGGGCGCCTTTGAGCTGGGTAACCTCTCGTTCTACCTGTTCTTCTGCGCCGTCGGCGCCATGATCAACGTGAAGATGGCCATCGTGCTGTCCCCGATTCTCTTCATTTACGTGATGATCATGGTGGTCGTGCACCTGGTGTCCGTGTACGGCATCGGCCGGCTGTTCCGCCTCGACATCCGGGTGCTCACGATCGCCTCGGCGGCGGCCAAGACCGGACCGCCCTCGGTGATCGCGCTGGCCAACGTGCACGGTTGGAAGCACCTGGTTCTCCCCGGTGTGGCGATGGGGCTCCTCGGCTATGCGGTGGGGAACTACCTCGGCTTCGCCGCCGCCTACGCCATGAAGGCGATCCTGGGGCAGTAAGGTCGTGGTCCGGGTGGCCGACCCTGCGCGGACATGCAGGCGGCGCCAATGCGCGTTCGCCATTTCGTGCTTTTCCAGGAGATCGCCCGGCATCAGGTCGCGGGACAGTTCGGCCTGTGTCTCCTCGGCGATGGCGCCGGTCATGATGATCTCGCGCCCCGCCGTGCGCACGGCCTCGAAGTAGTCACCGAACAGTCCGCTGAGCGCTTTCAAACGAAGTGGCTCGGCGAATGGCCGAAGGATCTCTCCAGAGATGTCCATGCCGTGCATGCGGGCGATGTGGCGAAACGTGTACACCAGGGCGTCGAAGTTGTGGAAGCCCGGGAAGCCGCACGGAGACACGAGAACCAAGCGACCCGGCTCCGGTCCGCGGGCCGGATGCCCGGATGCTCCTTCCACGTGAGCGCTGGGAACGAGCCATGGTTCGTAGCGGGGAAGCAGCCGATCCAGGAAGGTCTTCATCAGACCGGTCATCGTGCCGTGGTACACCGGAGTCCCCATCACCACGAGATCAGCCGCAGCCCACGCTTCGAGCCCGCGCTCCATTCCGTCGCTGTAAATGCACCGGCCAGGCGTCTGCACCCAGCATGAATAGCAGCCGATGCACGGCTCCAGGCCGAGCTCACGGACCTGGATCAGTTCCGTCTCGGCTCCGGCTTCTCTCATCCCGGCGAGCAGCGGCTCCAGGAGCTTCGAGGTCACACCGGCCCCGGCGCGCGGGGATCCGTTGAGGGCCAGGACCCGAGGGCCGGTCATCAGAAGCTCAAGGCGGCGGTCACGAGCGCGCTCACCGCGACGAAGACCCCGGCCAGGGCAGCCAGCCGCGTCCGTCGGCGCCAGCCGTCCATGTTCTCGAACCTGAGTCGCGAGGCGGCGCGGGGCAGCCGCATGGTGGCGATGATCGCCGGAATCAGAAGGAGCCCGCGCACGATCGCCAGTTCGCCCGAGGCTTCCGGCCACTGCAGCCCGGCCAGGGAGAGACATCCCATGGTCACGAATACGGCCCCCCACAGAAACGTGAGCATCAGGTTCACATGCAGGAAGGTGCTGTTCCCCGAGAGCGACTCGGCGTGGTCCCACCGCGAATACTCGGCCGAAAGGGGATTGGGAGCGTGCAACAGCGATGAGAGCCAGATGATGCCCAGCGCGAGGGTGTCCGCCGCGCCTCCCCAGCCGGCCAGCGCCGTCCGACCAGCTGGAGTGAGTGAGGCTGCCGCACCCAGGCTGAGGAAGAGCGCGGAACCGATTTCGAACCACGTGGCCCGATCATACACGGCGTGATAGGCCGCAAGGATCGCGGCGAGCGGGAACGCGACCCGAAGGCCGGCAGAGACGTCGAGGCCGAACAGCGGTCCGAACCACAGGACAAGCCATGGAATGAAGGCGACCGTCAGCCACCGCGATCCCTTGAGCGCGACCGGGCCAGGACGCCGGCGCGTCGCCGGCGCGGCAATGGCCTCCTCGGGAGCTCGACCGAAGAGGCGGTCCATTCGCATCAGCAGGGAAGCGTCGCCCCGTACCTCGTATAGACCCTCTGCCAGCGCGTCCTGACCGGAGACCTCCCCCGCGCTGATCTGTTCCCAGACTTCGGACGGAGTGGCCACGGTCAGCGTGGGCTCGTCGGAAGGGCCGAGGCCAAACCGGCAGTCGCCGTTCGCGATGTCGAGGTGGTACACGCCGGGTTCGGCGCCCGACACGTCAAACTGGATGCTCGCCGACAGATCTCCGGCTGCGCTCGGGTCGAACACCAGGGCCATTCCTTCGATCGTCTGCCTCATCGTCCTCATCCCATCCTCCCCACGGTCTCGATGGCTGCCTCCAGCCAGTCGACGTACATGCGCTCGTTCCTCTCGCCGAGGTCGCGCACCAGCTCCCAGAAGACAGCGGACCGCTCCAGGTGCGGCTCCTGCGCCGCCACAGCGGCGATCATCTGTCGTGTCTGCTCATGGGTGGCCAGCTCGGCCCGGTGCAGTTCGAGCTGTGCCCGCAGCTGAGCCAGGGCATCGTCCCTCTCCAGGAAGCCCGCGAAGAAGAGTTTGAGCAGGCCCGGGTGACGGCCGCCCGGCAGCTCGGACAGTGGCTCTGCGAGCCACTCGAGCATCTCCTGGCGTCCGGTCTCGCTCAGGTGGTAGACAACCCGGTCGGGCCTCGCCTCCTGCGCTTCGACAGCGCTGGTGATCCACCCTTCGTCCTCCATCTTCTTGAGCGTGGGGTAGATCTGGTTGAGCCCGGCGTACCAGAAGTTCTGGGTCGATCGATCGAGTTGCTTCTTCAAGTCGTAGCCCGTCATCGGGCCGAGGTTGAGGAAGCCGAGCAGGGCGTAGCGCAGGGACATCGGTGCCTCTTCGTATATATCATTAATGATGTATCACTACTGATATAGTAACCGATGGTCAGGAAGCGTCAAGAGGCCGGCTGTGAGCGACCGTCGCCTTCAGAGCCTCCCGCTCCTATGTTTCCTGTGAAATCGGCTGTATTTCCCGGTCCGCGGCCCTGGAGCCATGCCAGAGCTGATCCAGCTTCTCCGATCCGGTCTCGAAGGCCAGTACGAAGTCGAGCGGGAGCTCGGGCGGGGTGGTATGTCCACGGTCTTCCTGGCCCGGGACATCAAGCACGACCGCCGGGTTGCCCTCAAGGTGCTGCGTCCGGACCTGGCCTCGGTGGTCGGCTCCGACCGGTTTCTGCAGGAAATCAAGCTCACCGCGTCGCTGAATCACCCGCACATCCTTCCGCTGCTCGACTCCGGCGCGATCGACGGGCTCGTGTACTACGTGATGCCTTTCGTGACGGGAGGCTCGCTCCGTGGACGCCTCGTGCCGGGTGAGACCTTCAGCCTGCCGGACGCGATGCGGCACACCCGCCAGGTCGCGTCGGCCTTGGACTACGCGCACCGGAACGGTGTCGTGCACCGGGACATCAAGCCTGAGAACATCTTGTTTTCCGAGGGCCACGCGGTGGTGGCGGACTTCGGCGTCGCCAAGGCCGTCAGCACCGTCGATCGCCAGACCCTGACGCGCAGCGGGTTTCCAGTCGGCACCCTCGGCTACATGAGTCCGGAACAGGCTGCCGGACGCACCGACCTGGATGAGCGGACGGACGTGTTCAGCCTGGCGTGCGTCGTTTACGAGATGCTGGTGGGCGACACGCCCGCCGGGTGGCCGAGCCCCGAGGACTCGAGGCTCGGACGGTTTCTCGATGCCCCGGCGGAACACCGGGCCCACCTGGAGCGCCTGCCCGGACGGGTCGAGCAGTGCCTGACGCGGGCCCTGGCGCTTCGAGCCGCAGACCGCTTTCAGTCGCCGGGCGAATTCGTCGAAGCACTGAAGTCGGCCGCCGAGGGTCGGGACCCGATCCCCGACGAGGAGATGCGCGCCATCCTGGCCCGGGCCGCCGAGCTGGAGGCCGAGCGAGCCGTCGTCCCGGAATCAGGCAACCGGGCACTCACGATGGGATCGGTGGAGCAGGTGGCGGCGGAGGTCGGGATTCCGCCGTCACACGTCCGGCAGGCGGCCGCTGAGGTGAGTGGAGTCTCGTATTCGGCAGCCGAGGAGACGAGACGGATCGCCACCGAGCCGGCGCTGCCCATTCGGCGGCGGCCGCTGTCCTTCCCCAGGGCGCCCGATGTGAAGTTCGCGAAGGAGCGTCTCACGGCAGAGCGAGCGGTGGAAGGGGAGATCTCCGAAGCTGCCTACCCGGAGGTCGTGGACGTCATCCAGGATGAACTCGACCTGGTGGGGCATGTCTCGACCGTCGGACGGACGCTGACCTGGAGCCCGGCCCGCCAGGGAACCGAGAGCCGGCAGATCGTGGTGACCGTCAGGCCGCGTGACGGAGTCACGGACCTGCATGTCGAGGAGCAAATCGAAATGGCGGGCTGGCGGATCTTCGCCCCCGGCTGGGGTGCTGGAGCGGGAGCCCTCTTCGGACTGGCCATGGCCGCCATGTTGGGCATGCAGGAAGAGGCCATCCTGGTGCTGGCCCTACCGTCCGCGATCTTCGGCGCGATGGCCACCGTGAAGGGAATGATCAACACCAAGGCCCAGAACGCCAGTCCGCAGCTGCAGCGGGTGCTGGATCGGCTGACGGATCTGGTGAAGAGGCGCTCGCCCGGTATCCAGGGTCTACCTCCCTCCGACGACTAGCCGGTCATTCCCTCTTGAAAATGCGGTGACAGGGGATCCCTAACTTCGACCCTCTGAAAAAGTGGGAAAGTGGGAATTCTGAGGAGGATCCCGCGACGACCCCACGGGGACCCCTGAAAGGAGCGGAATCGTGAGCCACCTGCTACAAGGACTCCCCCTCGCTGCCTCACTTCGTGCGAGGGGGCGGGTCACCCTTCCGAAGGCTGCTCGCCAGCAGCTGTCTCTCACCGAGGGCGACCGTCTGATTGTCGTCGTCGGCAGGAATTCGATCGAACTGGTACCCACAGCTCTCGTCTCGAGAGATCATCTGTGGACCCTGTCGGAGCTGATCCGCTCACGGATCGATACGGCGGAAGCAGACCTCTCGTCCGGTCGTACGGCAGTCCTCGAGAATCCACGCTCGATGCGAGCGAAGGTCCGGTGGCTGATCGACGACGGCCCGTGACGAATCCAGCGCAAGGCACGACCGAGACACCGCGGATCCGCCGGCTGATCGCGACCCGGCAGTTCGCGCGTTCGTACGACCGCCTGCCGCCATACACGGTCGCTCAGCTCGAAAAGGCCCTGCGGAGGTTGCTCGAGACTCCCGGAGGCCCAGGCGTAAGGTTACGGCCGCTCGCGTATCCCGACGGATATCACGAGTTGCGGTTCGCGCACCGCGACCGCGTCCTGCTCCGCATCGACGGAGATGTGGCCATACTCCTGGACGTGGTGTCGTTCCTGGAGGTCGCGCGGCTGAACGCGAGGGCGGCTCGCCGCCTCCGGCTCGAAGACTAGCCGAAGCTCAGCCCCCCGCGGGCGCCGCTGACATCGACTCTTCCAGCACGGTCAGCGCATCGACGAATACCCGGAACATGGCCCGGGACTGCTGCTGGGTCACGGCGATCGCGATCGCGATGTCCTGGCCCGGGAAGTAGGCGGCCATCGTTCCCCAGAAACCGGTGTGCATGTAGAACTCGAGCCCGCCGAGGTCACGGACCTCAACCCCCATTCGGTAGCGGCCCGGCACCATGGGGCTCCCCGACAGGTCGGGACCCGCCCCGGCGCCGGCCACTGTCGTGAGCATCGTGTCCGCCGTCGCGGCAACCTTGTACACGCCTCCAACGAAGAGCGACCTCATGAACACGGCCATGTCATCGGCCGTTGATACGAGTCCGCCGCCTCCGTACAGGTCGAGCGACGGGTCGAAGTCGTAGGTGTCCAGCTCGCCCATGTACTGATGTGCCCGATCAGCGGCGCCAAGCGGCGGATCCTCCAGCGTCTCCATCCATGTCGAACCGAGTCCCAGTCCCTCGAAGTCGAGGAGCTCGCGTAGAGACGGCGCAAGCGGCTTTCCGTACACGGATTGAAGGACCAGGCCTAGCACGACGTAGCCGGTGTCGGAGTAGCGGTATACCTCACCCGCGGCGCCGTATGGGTCACCCCATTCCACTGCCAGATCGATCTGTTCTTCCGGCGTCCACCGGTGGGTCGGATCTGCAAGGACGGCTTCCACGAACAGGTCCCGGTCGGCGTAGTCGTACAACCCGCTCGTGTGAGTCAGAAGGTGACGAATCGTAATGGCCTCGAGGTCGTATCCGTCGCCCGCCAGCACCTGGGCGTACTCTTCCGGAAGATGCATCGAAAGGGGGTCGTCGAGACCGAGCCGGCCTTCCTCCCACAGCCTGAGAATCGCCGCGGCCACGTACGTCTTGGTGTTGCTGGCGATCCGGACGGGGTTCGTGCGCAAGAGCGGGGTGTCAGTCTCAGTGTTTGCCACTCCCGAGACGCCGCTCCACGAGAAGTCCATCGAGGGCACGTCGATGCGCATCATGATGCCAGGCGTGGATCCGGCTTCGACGACGCTGTCCAGCACGGCCTGCAGAGCGTCTTCGAGCGCAGGCAGATCTTGCGAGGCTGCGGGACTGGCCTGGCCGAGAATCCCCGCGCCGAAGCCGGCGGCAAGCAGAAGGTAGAGGCGCTTCATCGAAAGCTCCGATCCGGTTCGCGAGTCGTCGTGGGGCCGAGACCGATTCGGCCGGCGATGAAAGTATCGAAGGCGCCTTTGCCTGACAGCCCTTCCCATTGTCAGGGGGAAAGCCGATCTTCTGGAATGCTAGAAACCCCGTCCTACCAGCGCCTGTTCGCCGAGCTCAAGCGGCGTCGTGTGTTCCGTGTGGCCGCCATGTACGGCGCCACATCGTTCGTAGTTCTCCAGGTCGCGGACCTCCTGCAAGAGGGGCTGCAGCTTCCGCAGGAGTTCCTCACGGTAGCCACCGTGCTGGCCCTGGTCGGTTTTCCCTTGGCGCTCATACTGGCATGGCTGTACGAGCGAACGCCCCACGGTGTGGTACGGACGCCGGATCCCCGGCCCGAGGAGATCGACGCAATCGTAGCTGAGCCTCCGGGGCGCCGGTGGCCGGTGGGGATCGCGGCGGCTGTCGGGACCGCGCTTCTCCTCGTGAGTTCGTGGTGGGCGCTGGGCCGACCTGACGTTCCCGGGGCCCAGCGCGGAGACTATTCCTCCATCGCGGTTCTGCCTTTCGAGAACATGAGCGGTAACGCGGAGGATGCCTACTTCGCCGACGGCCTCTCAGAGGAGCTCCTGAACGCCCTCACTCGCGTGCCGGGGCTTCGGGTGGCTGGTCGCACGTCGTCCTTTTCTCTTCGCGATTCCAACCTCGACCTGAAGATGATCGCTGACACGCTCGGGGTGGAGACGGTGCTGGAGGGCAGCGTGAGGCGATCGGGTGGTCGTGTCCGCGTCACGGCACAGCTGATCGAAGCGGAAGAGGGGTTCCACTTGTGGTCCCGAGACTGGGAACGCGAGCTCACGGCGGACAACGTCTTCGAGATACAGGACGAGATCGCGGGCGCCGTGGCCCTCGCCATGGCTACGGGCGAGGAGCCGACCGCGGCGGACCAGGCGGCACAGGGAAGGGCCTCGGATCTCGTGCCCGCCTCGGTGCGTACCTCAGACCTCGACGCCTACGAGCTGTACCTCGCCGGCAGACACCACTGGGCCACCCGGACCCCGCAGGGTCTTACCGAGGCGGTCCGTCTGTTCGAGGCGGCGCTCGACCGGGACTCGCTGTACGCCCCGGCCTGGGTCGGCTTGTCGGCCGCCTACAACGCTCTGCCCTGGTACACGGGCTACCCGGCGGGCGATGCCGCCGAACGCTCCAGGTCAGCGGCGGAGCGGGCGCTTCAGCTTGACCCGGGCAGCGCCGAGGCTTTGTACACGCTCGCCATCACGGTCTTCGAGTACTACCACGGCTGGGAGGAAGCGGCCCGTCTGTTCGAGCGGGCCATTGAGCTCGATCCCGACTACTCCCAGGGCCTGAACTGGTATTGCTCGTTTCTCTCCGCCATCGGCCGTTGGGAGGAGGCGATTCCGTGGTGCGAGAGGGCCGTGCAACTGGATCCGCTCCGGGTGCACGTTCTCCCACAGCTCGGCGAGACGCTGATGCTCGCGGGTCGGTACGAGGATGGACTGCGCCCCGTCAGCCGGGCAATCGCGCTGCAGCCGGACTTTCCGTGGCCGCGCATGCTGATGGCACTCGGCCTGGCCTCTCTCGGTCGACTCGACGAGGCCGAAGAGAGCTTGCGTTCCTACGCACGGGACTACGGAGCTCCCGGAGGTGAATCGGCCGCCTCATCGATCATTGAGGGTCTTCGCGACCCCTCACACCGTGCCGAAGCGGCGGCTGCCCTTCTGCGCTGGCTGGACCACGACGATACCCAGTCGTATTGGATCGTTGACTGGCTGGCCATGCTGGGCGCGCGCGAGGAAGCGCTCGAAGTCGTGGATCGCATGCTCGAGACGGATCCGCACGAGTTGACCACGATGAACGCTTCGTTGGCGACCGCTGTGCTGCGTGGAGAGCCACGCTTCGATGCGGCGATCGCGGCACTCAACATCCCCGACCCGCCGCCCGCGGCCGTGCCGGTGCCATGGTGACCAGTACACCCGGCTACCAGCGATTCCTGGCGCAACTCAAGCGGCGCGGCGTCTTTCGGGCCGCGGCTCTATATGGGACCACTGCGTTCGTGGCCATCGAAGGGTCCGACCTGATATTCCCTCGTCTGGGATTTGCAGAGTGGACGATCACGCTCGTCGTGTGGCTGGCACTCGCCGGCTTCCCGTTCGCCATGCTGCTGGCGTGGAAATATGAGCGGACTCCCGAGGGGATGAGGTCTACGGATCCGGCCCAGACCGTCGAACTCGACGCGATTGCAGCCCAGCCCCGTCGCAGCCGCTGGCCCGCGGGCGTCGCGGCACTCGTTGGGATCGCCCTTCTCGGCCTGGCCGCCTGGTGGACACTGACGCGGACGGGGCCCGGCAGCCGCGACTACGACTCGATCGCGGTTCTGCCGTTCGCAAACATGAGCGGTGATCCGGATAACGCCTACTTCAGTGACGGTCTCGCCGAAGAGCTGATCAACGCCCTGGCGGGCGTCGGGGACCTGAAGGTCGCGGGCCGGACCTCGTCCTTTGCCTTCCGAGGGCAGAACCTGGACCTCAGGATGATCGGCGACACGCTGGGCGTCGAGACCGTCCTCGAGGGTAGCGTGCGCCGCTCCGAGGACCGGGTCCGGATCACTGCCCAGTTGATCGACGCTGAAACGGGATTCCACCTGTGGTCCGACGAATACGATCGGAGCATCACGGACATCTTCCTCGTACAGGAAGAGCTGGCGAACTCCATCCTGCGGGCGATGCTGCCGCGACTCGGGGGCGGCGAAGCCGACTTGTACCGGGGCGGGACCTCGGACCTCGAGGCCTGGGACCTGTATGTGACGGGTCGCCAGAAGTGGTATACCCGCAATGTCCCGCTGCTTTGGGAAGCCGTGGATGACTTCGAGGCCGCGGTAGCTCGCGATCCGGACTTCGCCCTCGGCTGGAGCGGGTTGGCGGACGCCATCGACGGCCTGGCCTACCGGGATGCCCGGGCGCAGGCGCTGGTGCCTCGCGCGAAAATGGCTGCGCAGCGGGCCGTGCTCCTCGATCCGGATCTGGCGGAGGGGTGGGCGTCGTGGGGCGTGCTGGCCTTCGAAGCGGACCGGGACTGGACGACCGCGGAGCTGGCGCTCAAGCGGGCGGTCGCGCTCAAGCCTTCCTACGCGTGGGCCCGCGCATCGCTCGGGGACATGCTTCGTTTGCAGGGGCGGGTCCGGGAGGCGATCGAGCAGCAGCGGATGGCGCTCGAGCTGGATCCGTTGTCACCGCAGTCCCACTCGACGCTCGGTCTGTCGCTGCTCGTGGCTCGCCAATGGGGAGAAGCCCGCCTGCAATACGAGGCCAGCGCGGCCAGCGGAGGGGAGACGGGTGCGCTGCCAACCTTTGTGACCTCGGGTAATGAGATGGGACTGACGGGCGATGAGATCGCGGAGTACGCCGTCAGTTTCGCGCGCGTGATGGGAGCGCGCGACCCGGAAGTCGCGCGCGTTCTCGGCCCCGCGCTCACGGGCGGATCCACTGACGACGAACTCGTGGCGAGAGCTCGTGAGTCGGTGGCCACCCTGATTGCCGACAGCGTGCTCACCCTGCAGATGATAGCGGGCCTGTACACGAAGCTGGGCGATCACGACACGGCCCTCGACTGGCTCGAGACGCTGAGGGCTGGAGGCAGTTTGTCGGCCGGCATCGTGGGAGTGGATCCGGCGCTCGACCCCCTCCGGGGCGACCCCCGCATGCAGGCCCTGATGGATGAGCTTGGCTTGCCGAACGGGTACGACCCGGCGGCAGACACTTACGGGTCGGGGGCAGAGCAATGAAGCTCAGGAGAGGCGGCGTCTGGCAGGTTCTCGGGCTCTACCTCGCTGGAGGATGGGTCGTCCTGCAGGTCGTGGATGTCCTGGCGGACAACGTGGGCCTTCCTTCCCGCGTGTTCACACTCGCACTCGTACTCCTGGTCGTTGGCTTCCCGATCGCCCTGATCACGGCCATGATCCAGGGATCGCCCACTTCCGAGAGCCCGACCGGGGACTCGGTCGACGGGGGCGACCGCGGATCCGGCAGGACCGCTCGCTCGTTGTTTACATGGAGAAACCTGGGGCTCGGGGCCCTCATGGCTAGTGCCCTGTGGGGAGTGGTGGCGATCGGCTGGATGATCCGATTTGGCAACGCGGCCGACAGGCTTGAGGAGCGCGTACGCCTGGCCGACGAGATCGAGAATCTGGCCGAACTGCGCCTGTGGGACTCGGCCTGGGCCGTGGCACGCGGTGCCGGTCCTGACTTCTGGGACGACTCGACGAGGGCGACCGTGTTGGGGTCGATCAGTCGCGTCACGTCCCTGCGGACGGAGCCACCCGGGGCAACGGTCTACACGAACACCTACGGGGCGGACGGCTCGTGGGATCTCGTCGGAACCACGCCGATGGACTCGGCCCGACTGCCGTACGGGGTCACCAGGCTGCGCATCGAACTTGAGGGGCACACCCCCCTGGAGTTGGGGACCGCCAGTTGGCTCCCTCTGGATTCTGCCCTCCTGCTCGTCCCCGTTGAGGCCGATTCGGCTAACATGGTATGGGTGCCTGGCGGCGAGCACGTGATCGGCAGCCCGGGCCTGGAGCACGTTCAACCGGCCACGATCGGCGGATTCTGGATCGACCGCCTCGAGGTCACCAACGGAGAATTCAAGCGATTCGTCGAGGCAGGCGGCTACGACGATCCGGCCTACTGGACCGAGCCGTTCTCGAAGGACGGACTCGCCCTGACGTTCCAGGAGGCCATGGCCCTGTTCACGGACCGGACGGGTCGGCAGGGACCGGCGACATGGGAAGCGGGCGATTACCCGGACGGCGAGGACGACTACCCGGTGACCGGGCTCAGCTGGTACGAGGCGAGCGCCTACGCGAATTGGGCCGGGAAACGGCTTCCGACCATCTACCACTGGAACCGCGCCGCGGGCACCTATCTCTCATCGCATGTCGTTCCGTACAGCAACTTTTCCCGTGAAGGCCCATCACGCGGTGGGGAGTACAACGGGGTCGGTCCCTTCGGCACTCTCGACATGGGAGGCAACGCCCGCGAGTGGTGCTGGAACGAGGGAAGCGGCGGCCGCTTCATCCTCGGTGGGGGCTGGAACGACGCGCCCTACATGTTCAACGACGGCTATGCGCAGCCTGCCTGGGATCGCTCGGTCACGAACGGCCTGCGGCTCGCGGTATACGACGAGCGGGATCTGCTCGCCGCCGGGATGCCGATCGAACAGCCAACGCGCGACTTCCTCGCCGAGGAGCCCGTGTCGGATGAGATGTACAGCGTGTTCCTCGGGATGTACGCCTACGATCCCACGCCGCTCAATTCCGTTGTCGAAGCGCGCGACACGACTCCGGACGACTGGACACGCGAGCTGATTTCGTACGACGCGGCGTACGGCGACGAACGCGGGCTGGCGCATCTTTTCGTTCCGAAGAACGCGAAGCCACCGTTTCAAGCCGTCGTCTACTTTCCGGGATCGAACGCGATCTTCTCGGACGAGCTGACGCGATGGGCAGGGGAGTTCATCGTGAAGGACGGGCGGGCCGTGATCGTCCCGGTGTACAAGGGCGTCTACGAACGGCGGGACGACCTCGATACCGACATGCCCAACGAGTCGGTGGCCTACCGGGACCGGGTCATCCAATGGTACCGGGACATGGGTAGAGCCATCGACTACCTCGAGGTCCGCGAGGACATCGACGCGGACAGACTGGCGTACTTCGGGGTGAGTTGGGGAGGCCGCATGGGCGTCCTGATGACGGCGGTGGAGCCTCGTTTCGACGCCGCGGTCTTCTACGTCGCCGGTCTGAAGTTCCAGCGGGCGCTTCCGGAGGCCGACCCGTTCAACCACGTGACACGTCTCAAGATACCGGTGCTGATGCTCAACGGCCGGTACGACATGTTCTTCCCGCTCGACACGTCCCAGAAGCCGATGTACCAGCTGCTTGGGACGCCGGACGAACACAAGCGACACGTGGTCGCCGACGGGGGGCACGACGTGCCGCGCGCGCTGCTGATACGCGAGACCCTGGATTGGCTGGACAACTACCTGGGGCCCGTTGAGCGCTGACCTCCGTGAACCCCCGGGCGCACTTTCGCTTGCCTCGGGCGATCCTACGGGTTCGAGACCCAGGCGTCCCTGAGCGTCTTCTGCTCGGGCGACGGCTCTGGATCGACCACGAAGCGCACCGCCCGGCCGTCCTCCCGGCGCTCGAGCCGGATCCCGATCCAGCCGTAGTACTCGTCGATCGGAAGAGGTTCGGTTCCCCGCACGTAGGCCTCGAAGAAGGCGCCGATCTCCGGATAGGTCATCTCCGTCACGATGTCGAAGAACTCATCCTCCGGGAACGGACGTGACGCGCCGTACTGCTCCGCCAGATCCAGCAACAACTCCTGCAGGCCGTACTCGCCGCCCGAGAGCTTGAGAAGCCTGAGATCCAGGAGGCTGCCCACGATCGCGCCACGCTGATAGATGTTGGGGTACTGCGCCTGGCCTTCGGCCGTATAGGAGGTGAGCGCGAGCTTCGAAAGGCTGTATTCCTGGTCGAAGAATCCCTCGTCGGACCGGATCTTCTGTACCTGGTCCGCCAGGTAGCGGTCCGGGTCCTTGAGGCCGGCCCGGAGCTGCATCGCGTCCGACGCCCACTCGGTCACTCCCTCGTACAGCCACAGGTGCTCGGAGGGGACGGGGGTCTCGAAGTCGAAGTTCTCGATGATCTCACTGTGGATGTGGAGCGGCGTCACCACGTGGAAGAACTCGTGGGCCGCGATGTCAGAGATCATGTTCCCGTAGCGTTCCGAGAGATTCCCCTCTGGCAGCACGTATTCGGAGCTGTAGGAGTGCTCCCACGCGCCCGCCATGGGATTCTGTCCCTCGAAGTGAAACAGAAACGTGTAGCGGTCCACCGGGAGCTCGCCGAGGAATTCGCCGGACGCCTGCAGTATCAGGTCCATGGCCTCCAGGAGCTGCTCCGACTGGATCCTGTCGGTGACCGAGTAGGTGTAGATCTCAACCGGGACGCCGGTGACCGTGGTGCTGGCGTAGCTCAAGCGGCCCAGCAGGAGCGGAGAGTCGACGAGGTGATCGTAGTCGTCCGCGAGGTAGGCCCCCTCGGCGTTCGTGTCGAGCGGCGTACCGATTTCCCATTCCGCCGGGTACTCGAGGCGGAGCTCAATCGGAGCGTCCTGCATTCCGGTGGGGAAGGGGAAGACGGCATGCGCGTTGATCAGCACGTGGTCGTCCTCGATGCTCGTTCCGGCCATCGGGTAAACCGGGTGCTCGTCCACCGGGGTATCCCAGGTTTCGGCGATCGAATACCGGATCTCGGAGACGGCCGCAGGATCTTGGAGTCGCCACTGGTTGGTGGACACCTGCTCCACCTCGAGCTCCGTCCCGTCGGAACCGAACGCGTGCAGTTCGGACACGTACCTGCCGATGTCCATGACCTGGTAGGTGCCCGGCGCCGTGGAGGCGAACTGGAGAATCGCGTTGTCCGGGCCCAGGCCGGACACGACCATGCGGACGTGAAACTGGTCGTCGGCCCGATCGTTGAGGTCCAACTCGTAGGACAGGGTCGCATCGTCCGCGGTCTGTCCGCGAACGGTCGTAGCCCCGCTCAGGGTCAGCAGTGCCGTGGCGGCCGCCGCCGTCGAGATTCTCGTCAGTCTCACTCGTCCCATCCGTCCTGACATCCTGTCCTCCCTCGTAGCGCCGGATCCTCGGGACCCGGCAGGAGCCCCGTGTCCGATCTCCTACGCCAACCGCCGGCCCGATGTTTCTGGTCACTACGTCGACCCCAACCCGAGGCCGGTGCGCGACGGCCCTTCCCAGAACCTGCTTCTCACCCAATGTTCGTGTCTCGTCACAGGAAGACAGCATTCGGGCAGCGAGGTGTACGTTGGGCGATCTAACCGAAGCACTGGCCACCATTGCCGAAGTGGCCATCGGTCTGGCCGGGTTCTCAGGGATCGTGGTCGTTCTGAGCAGAACCTACGAGCGGCGCCTGACCCCCCTCGAGCGATACCGGATGTTCCTGCTCCTGGTACCGTCACTGGCCACTTCCTTCCTCGGCCTCTCCATCATGGCTCTCTATGCCAGCGAAGTGCCGGGGGCCCTGCGGATTGGCAGCGGACTCCTCGCCGTCTTCTGTTTGGGCTTTCCGGCCAGCCAGGTCCGCCGGACGATCCACTTCTATCGCAAGGTGCCCGAGTTGTTTCAGGCTCCTGTCATTTGGGGCATTCTGGTCGGATACCTCGTCGTCGGCTTCTTATCCGTCGTGCATGCGTCGGGAGTGATCGAAGAGACGGCGACCATCGTGTTCATCGGCTTGCTGTGGCCTCTCTTTCAGAGCGCTCTCCAATTCGCGCGCATGCTCTTCATTCGGCCGCTGGATCCCGACGCCGACGACTAGAGGAGGCAGGCAAGTGAGTCGACGCTCGCTCGGAATCCGGCTTGCACTCCTGATCGGACTGACCGCTGCCTGTGCCCCGGACGGGGCCGAGTGGACGGCTGGCACCCTGCGGCTGACGGTCGACGGATCCGGGCACATCGCGCAGCTCGTCGACCAGACGACCGGCCGGGACCACGCGACCAACTCCGTCGCATCGCCCCTTCTTTCAGTACAGACCGGGGGCATCCTGCACCCACCCCAATCCCTCTCGTGGGACGTTGCGGCCGGGATCGCGACCCTGGAGTACGTGGACGGCCTAACCGCTCGGATCGCCGTTGCGGAGAAGGAGACCCACCTCGTCATCGAGCTCCTGGATGTGAGTACCCCCGTCGAACTCGTGGTCTGGGGACCGTACGCCACCACCATCTCGGAGACGATCGGCGAGACCGTCGGTGTCGTGCGCGACTCGGGATTCGCGATCGGCATCCAGGCCCTCAACCCGAAGACGCTGGGTGGGCTGCCGTGGCGGGACAACGACTTCCCGCCGCAGGTCGACCTGTTCGAGTCCGGCGACTTCAGCGACCTCGCGGGGGAGAAGAGCCGCTACGTCCTGTACAGGGTCGAGGCCGCCAAGCCCGAGAGCTTCGGGAGTACGCTGCAGGCGTACACGCGTGATCGCTCGGCGGATCGCGTCATCGAGAATTGGGGCAAACCACTCTACGTGGCCCCGGCGTTCGACGACGGGGGCGTGGTCGGGTCGAAGATCGCCCTGTTCGGTTCCCCCGCGGACCGTGCGCTGGAGACGCTCGGGGCGATCGAAGTCGCCGAGGGGCTTCCGCACCCCATGATCGACGGCGAGTGGGGAAAGACGGCCCGGTCGGCCAACGCCGCCTACCTGATCCTCGACTTTACCGAGAGCGATGCGGACCAGGCGATCGAGTGGACGAAGCGGGCGGGGCTCCGGTACCTGTACCACTCCGAACCGTTCGAGAACTGGGGGCACTTCGACCTCAAACACCGGTTTCCCTCTGGCCGGGACGGCCTTCGCGGCGTCGTGGTACGCGCGGAAGCACTGGGCGTTCACGTCGGGGTCCACACGCTCTCCAACTTCATCACCACGAACGACCCCTACGTGTCGCCGGTGCCTGATCCCAGGCTGGCCCGGGTCGGATCGAGCGAGCTGGCGGTCGACATCGACGCGAGGCAGACCGAGATCCCGGTGGCATCGCCCGAGTTCTTTGGTCAGTACGAGAACAACAACCTCCGAACCGTCGTGGTGGGCCAGGAGCTGATCCAGTACCGCGCGGTGTCCGAGGACGAGCCATGGCGGCTTCTCGATGCGACGCGGGGCGCCTTCGACACGCGTCCAGCCTCGCACGTGGTCGGCGACGAGGTCTCCCTTCTCGCGGACCACGGGTACAACGTCTTCCTCTCCAGCGCCGAGCTTGGCATGGAGATGGCGGCGACGTTGGCCGACCTGTTCAACGAGACCGGTTTGCGTCAGATCTCATTCGACGGGGTGGAGGGCAACCAGTCCACCGGGATGGGGAACTACGGCGAGATCCTGTTCACGTCCACGTGGTACGAGCGCCTCTCGCCCGAGATCCGCAGTCACTACATCGCCGACGCCAGTCGCACGACCCATTACTTCTGGCACATCTACACGCGCATGAACTGGGGCGAGCCCTGGTACGCGGGTTTCCGGGAGAGCCAGACGGAGTACCGCCTCAAGAACCAGCCCTACTTCAAGCGCAACCTGATGCCGGCCATGCTGGGGTGGTTCCGGATGACGCCTGAGATCTCGATAGAGGACGTGGAGTGGATGCTGGCGCGCTCCGCCGCCTTCGACGCCGGGTATGCCCTGGTCACCAGCTACGAGGCCCTGGAAGGGAACGGCTTCGCGGACCGGATCCTCGACGCGATCGGTGCTTGGGAGAAGGCCCGCATGGCGGACGTGTTCAGCGAGGACCAGAAGTCCCGCATGGAGGACGTGGGAACGGAGTTCACGCTCGAGCGGGCGGATTCCGATGATCTGGCGGACTGGGCCCTGGTCGAGATTCATCCTGAGATCGTCCGGCACGACCGGGGTGTGCGGCAGCCGGGCGAGCCGAGCGCTTCCACGCTCTCGTTCGAGAACCCGGGCCCCAAACAGGGCCTGCACTGGGTCCTGACCGCTGAGGATGGTCGAGTCTCCGCGATACGGATAGGGCTAGACGGACGGGATCCAGTGCTGCTGCCCGTGACCCTCGAAGTGGGCTCTGCACTCCGCTACGAGGGTGGGCACGAGGTCTCCGTACTCGACGCACGCCACCAGGCCGCCGGGTCGATCGCGGTCCCGGAGGGCGCCTTCCTGATCGATTCAGGTCCACACACCATCAGCCTCGAAGCGGACCTCGTACCGGCCGAGGAAGCGAAGGCCCGCCTGGAGGTCAGACCACGCGGACGAGCAGAGCCGCTGAGCCAATGACGGCAGGCCGCCGTTGCGCGGAAGTGCGCCTCTTCTATCTTGGGGGATGTCAGAATCTACCTGGGACCGCCTGAAGCGCGCCCGAATCGTCCGAGTTCTTGCTGTATACCTGGGTGCTGCCTGGGGCGTCCTGGAGGTAGCCGACCTCCTCCAGGACAGTCTCTCCCTGCCCAACTGGATCGTACCCGTCGCTCTCCTTCTTCTGCTCATCGGGCTGGTCGTCATCATCTCGACGGCCCTCGTCCAGGCCATGCCGGGAACGGGACAGAAGCAGGAGACGGGCGAGCTTCCCGGGGCGTGGGAGGTCGATCCGAAGGACATCGCCGAAAGCCTGAAGAAGGGCAAGCTGCCTCACCTTACGTGGGGGCGGTCGATCCTGGGCGGTGTGTTCGCCTTCTGGTTCCTGTTCGGATTGGCCGGCCTGTACGTCGTGATCAAGGACCGGGGCGAGAGCTTTGCGCCCGTGGCCGCCGTGGCGGGCGAGGCGGCCGAGGGAATCGCGATCGTCCCGTTCACGGTCCGCGGCGAAGAACTGGAGATGTTCCGCGAGGGCATGGTGGACCTCCTCAGCACCAACCTCGACGACGTCGGAGGGTACCGGACGATCGACAGTCGAACCGTGATGGCCCGCTGGCACGAGGCCGTGCCGGAAGGCGAGATCGCGGATCTCGACACCCGGTTGGGAGTCGCGCGGGCGACGGGAGCCCGGTACGTCATCGACGGCACCGTGCTGGCCATCGGGACGGACGTTCGGCTGGCCGCCGACGTCTACGATGTGACGACCGGAACCGAAGTGGGGAGCGGCCAGGTAGAGGGCCCCGCCGACAGCATCGCGTCCCTGGCCAACGAGTTGGGCGTGCAGACGCTGCAGGCCCTACTCGCCGAAGAAGGTGGAGAAGGCGTCACGGCGCGGGCGGCCATGAGCCTGACGACCGCCTCTCTCCCGGCGCTGAAGGCCTACCTCGAGGGAGAGGCGTACTACCGCCGGGCGGACTTCGATCGGGCCATCGAGGCATACGAGCGGGCCCTCGTCCAGGATCCCGACATGGCCCTGGCGCATTTCAGGCTCGGCGACGCGTACGGGTGGGCGGAGAACATCTCCAGCGACCGCGGCATGGAGCATCTCAGGGAGGCGCAGCGCCTCAGCGCGAGGTTGACCGCGCGGGACCGGGCGATCATGGAGGGCAACGTCGCCCTTCTCGGGGGCGACATCTCGGCGGTTGCTGACGTGCGGGAGATCACCCGCCGCTACCCGGACGACCCCGATGCGTGGTTCCTGCTCAGCGAGTTCTACTTCCACTTCTGGAGCGACCTGCAGCTGGATTGGGAGGACCTCGGGAGGGTCTTCGAGCGGCCGGTGGAGCTCGAGCCCAGCTTCGCACCGTACTACATCCACCTGTTCGAATACTCGGTCATCCATCGGGACACGGCGACGGCCCGGCGCGTTCTCGATCAGCTGAGACCCCTGGGTGCCCAGCGCCTGCCGGGTATGGAGCTGGCGTACGACCTCATCCTCGGTGACTCGGCGCAGCAGGCGGCCGCCGCGGCGCGCGTGCCGGAGATGGGCGACGAGATGCTGGACAATGCGTATGTCGACCTGTGGCTGACCGCGGGCCGGCCCGTGGCGATGGAGCCGATCTTCATCGAGCTCCAGCGGCGGCGGCATCCGGCGGGCGGTAACCTGAAGTGGCTTTACATGACCGCCGGGAAGGCTGACGACGCCATCCGCACGACGGATCCTGATGGCGGCTGGGCTTCGATGTGGGTCCCGTACGCCGTGGATCGCACGCTCAGGCCGGTGCCCTCCGAGTACCTCGAGCCGATCCTCCAGCGCGAGAATTGTGGCCCGGCTGCCGAGGCACCTATCCACTGCCTTATCGTCATGGGCGCGTACTACGCCGAACAGGGGAGGGAGGAGCAGCTCGAGACACTGCTCGGCGAGATGCGCAGCGGCGCGGCCGAGGCGACGGCCGAGGGCCGCGAGCGGCCGGCCGAGATGCTCGCCATAGCGTCCGAGGCTCTTGACGCGTACGGCTGGGCAAGGAACGGTGACGCGGTGGAACGTGAAGACGCAATCGAGAAGCTCGACGAGTTGGCGTGGACGGGCCTGCCGCCCAGCATCTGGGTGCGCTGGTGGCTCGGCGACCTCAACATGGAGGACGGCAGGCCGGGGGCCGCAGTCCCATACCTGGAAGCTCTTCGCGGCACCGGTGTCCCTCACGTGGCGAACCTGCAGCTCGGTCGTGCCTACACGCTACTCGGTGACCGCGAGAAGGCACGCGATGCCTACGTCCGCTTCCTGCAGGCGTGGGAAGAGGCCGACCCGGACCTTCCGCAGCTGGAAGAGGCCCGCAACGCTCTCGAGGAGTTGCTCGCCGGCTGAGGGGTTACAGCCGCGCTGACAGCGACCACCGCCCGCGCCGTACCCGGCTTGACCGCCGCTTGACCGCCACCGTGTATTCTATGGGCGAACCCGCAATTCGAGGTCGCCATGGATACCCTCAAGTTCGATCTCATCAGTCCTACCGCCTCGATCTGGCGAGCCAAGCGCAAGGGAAGAACCAGGGGGCCGCGTGTCTTCCGCTTCTCCATGCTTCCCAGTCTCTCCGTTGCTGCCTCGATGCCAGCCGGGGTCGAGACGAGGATCATCGACGAGAACGTAGAGCCGGTGGACTTCGATACGGACGCGGACCTGATCGGCATCACGTTCATGACGTTCAACGCGCCACGCGCGTACGAGATCGCGGCTCAGTTCCGCGACCGGGGCAAGACCGTGATCTTCGGAGGATTCCACCCGACGTTTCTGCCCTACGAAGCGATCGCGCACTGCGATGCCGTGTGTGTCGGCGAGGCGGAGTACAACGTTCCCCGCATGATCGAGGACTTCCGGGCCGGACAGCTCCGCCCCATCTACCGCAGTCGGCGCGTGGACCTGGCGGACCTTCCCCCGATGCCCGGTGACCTGCTGCAACGGAAACGGTACCTGACCCCCAACGTGCTCCAGGCCACGCGCGGGTGTCCCTACCGATGCAAGTTCTGCTCGATCGCGGCGTTCCACGGCTACGAGATTCGCACGCGTCCGGTGGAAGCGGTGATTGACGAGCTGCGTGGAATGGGCCACCAGGTCGTGTTCATGGACGACAACATCATCGGGGACCGCGACTTCGCGCTGAGCCTGTTCGAGGCTATGGTCCCCCTGGGGAAGAAGTGGTTCAGTCAGTGCGGCATCCACCTGGCGGACGACGAGGAGCTGCTGGTTGCTGCTGTAAGGAGCGGATGTGGAGGACTGTTCGTCGGCCTCGAGTCGCTCTCCCAGGAGAACCTGAGTCGCTGGACGAAGGGTCCGAACCGGGCTGCGGAATACGTGGGCCAGGTCCAGAAGCTCCACGAGAATGGGATCGCCGTGTACGCCGGTTTCGTGTTCGGGAGCGACAGCGACTCGCCGGATGTCTTCCAGCGAACACTCGACTTCTTGGACCAGGCGAAAGTCGACGCTCTGCAGGCCACCCGCCTCACCCCGTTTCCGGGGACGCCACTGTTCGACGAGATGGATCGGGCAGGGAGGATCTTCGACAAGGACTGGGCCCACTATGACTTCGGGCACGTGGTGTTCGAGCCCCTCCACATGAGTCGGGAGACGCTGGATCTCGGCGTGGCGTGGATCTCACGGGAGTTCTATTCCCGTCGCCGCGTGACGCGGCGGCTGGTGGGGGAACTGAGCTACCTGGCCCCGTCTTCCATACTCCGCGGATCGGTTCCGTTGAACCTCGGCTACCGGGCCCGATTCGGGCGCAACGGGACCCTGGAGAAGGGGGCGCGGTTCGAGGCGTCCTACGGCGCTGGCAGACGCCCTGAACATCTCCAAAAGACATAAGATAAAGTTGATTAACTGCTGTATTGCAAAACTGTTACCTGAGCTGTCGAATAATTTAACAGGATTGTCATATCTGGCAAATCCTGTATGCTAGTAGAGTCCGACCGCAACGCTGTCCAGAGACGGTCGACCGGGTGCGGAGTTGATCGCAGCTTGAAGGCGCACCGGTCCGGAGGGACGCACCTTCTAAAGCGCGAAGAGGGCCTGTCGCAGATGTACAGACAGGCCCTCTTTCTTTTGTGTAGATTGAAGCATGCCTGACCGACCTGGTACCTGGCTGCTACCTGCCCTGGCACCCGTATGCTCGGCTGCGGTCCGAGTCTTCTATCGTTTCGAGGCGCACGGGGAGTCTCCGCGCGAAGGTCCCGTCCTGTTCGTCGCCAATCACCCGAATTCGATCGTGGACGCCGTCGTCGTGGCCGCGACGGTCGGGAGACCCATACGGTTCCTGGCCAAGGCGACGCTATTCGACGAACCAGGTCTTGGCGCCATGATTCGGGCCGGGGGCGCGATACCGGTGTACCGTCGGCAGGATGACCCGGCGCTCACCGACCGCAATGCGAAGGTGTTCGAGGCAGTGCACGAGGCACTGGCCTCCGGAGACGCGGTCGGGATCTTCCCCGAGGGCCTCAGCCACTCCGAACCGTCCCTCACCCAGCTTCGCACCGGTGCCGCACGGATTTCCCTCGGCGCGTCCGAGAGGAAGGGGATCCGCTTCCCGATCGTGCCTGTCGGAATCGTGGCCCGGCAGAAGCAGACTTTCCGGTCAGAGTGCGCGGCCCTGGTGGGAGAGCCCGTGCCATGGGACGACCTGGCGGGCCGATCGGAATCGGACATCGCAGCGGTGCGCGAGCTGACGGATCGAATCGAGCTCGGTCTTCGCTCGGTCACCGTGAACGTCGAGCGGCTGGAAGACCGCCGGATCATCGAGTGTGCCGAAGCGATCTTCGCATCCGAGCAGAAGCTCGATACGTCGCAAGAGACCCGCGTGCGCCGGCTTCGTGAGGCGTCCGAGAGTCTCGCCCGCCTCCGGCAGACCCGGCCCGAGGCCGTCGACCGACTGTTCGCCGAAGTAACCAGCTTCGCCTGGACCCTCGATGTACTCGGCATTCGGCCTCGCGATCTCGACCAGACGGCGAGGCTGCACTCGACGGCCGGCTGGTTTCTGCGAGTATTCGGCCTCCTGTTCGTGGGCGGCCCGATCTCAGCCGCGGGACACGTGCTGTTCTTCATCCCCTACCAGCTCACCGACTGGATCGCGACCCGGCCACAGATACGCCTGGAGCGGCAATCCACCTGGAAGCTCCTCGGCGGTGCGGTCCTGTACATCGGCTGGATCACGCTGATCTCGCTCGCTGCCGGGATCTTCCTCGGCCCGAAATGGGCGATCGCGACCGCGGTTTCCCTTCCAATCCTGGCGGTCGTCACGCAGATGGTCCGCGATCGCTGGCGCCAGGCCCGAAAACAGGCTCGCCGTTACTTGCTCCTGCGACGGAAAGGGCGGGTGAGGGAGAGACTCCTCGAACAGCGAGGCACGCTCGCGCGCTCCCTGGAGGAGCTGAGGCGATCCGCCCGCGCTGGCGCGAGTGACCCGCCGCAGCCTTGACATGGCTCTTCATATCAACGTTTCTGGTGTGTCCCGATACTCATCCACATCCGAAGGAGCAGGAAGAAATGCGAAGAGCTGGACTCCTCATCGCCATGGCTCTGCTGGCCTTGCCGGCCACGGCCCTGGCGCAAGCTGACGAGTACTCCAAGTCCTCCCTCAAGGAAATGCCCAACAAGTGGCAGGCCGCGTACAATGCGGGCGATGCGGCCAGCCTGGCAGCACTGTACGCTGAGGATGGCGTCCTGCATCCGCCCAACTCGGCTCCCGTCGATGGTCGGGAAGCGATCCAGGCCTTCTGGGCTACCGCGCTGGAGTCTGGCGGGACCTCGGAGCTGACCGTGAAGGACATGTTCGCCATGGGCGAGAGTGCGGCCGAGGTGGGGATGTGGGTCGGCACCGCCGCGGATGGCTCACACGCGGACCACGGACACTACACGATCATCTACAAGAAGGTCGACGGCATGTGGCAGATCGCGTCCGACATGTGGAACAGCGACATGTCTCCGTAAGAGCAGGTCTGCGGCCGGTCGCTTCGGCTGCTGGAAGCAACGGGTTGAATTCTCGCGAGCGCCCGGTTTCGGCCGGGCGCTTTCGCGTCGGTGGCTTTGTCCCTGGACCGCGCCAGTTGCCGCCCCACCTCACCCTTAGCGATCTTCAGCACATGTCGAAAACGCGAATTGTCATGACGTCGGCGATTGTTGCTGTCCTCCTGGCCATCGGTGCCTACCTCTGGCTCCGGCCCTCCGAAACCCAGGACGAGTTCGGTGCCACGGCGGACACCGTTGCCGCTTCCAGTCCCGTCGACGCCCTGGCCTGGCTTGCCGGGTGCTGGAAGCACGAAGAGCCCGATTTCCGGCGCGATGAGCAGTGGATGAGACCGAGCGGCGGCACGATGATCGGGATGAGCCGCAGCGTCGCCGAAGACCGAACCGTGGAGCACGAGTATCTGCGGATCGAAGTACGCGGGGGCAGGCTGGCTTACATCGCCGCGCCCAGCGGCCAGGCGGAAGCCGTGTTCCTCCAGGCCGAGATCACGGACCGAATGGTCGCGTTCGAGGCTCCGGGACATGACTTCCCGCAGCGAATCACCTACGAGAGGATGTCACCACGCTCGATCCTGGCCTGGATCGAGGGAGACGTGGACGGGGTGTCACGCGTTGTCGAGTTTCCGATGACCGCGGCTCGCTGTCCGTAGCTGCGTTCTGTCCGTACCGACTGGCAGAGCGCGGCGCGCGCCGGGTCAGACGATCGCCACGAGCTCGATCTTGAAGGTGAGCGCCTCGCCCGCCAGCGGGTGATTCGCGTCGACGACCACGCCGGACTCGTCGGCTTCGACCACGCGCGCGGCAACCGGCCGCCCGTCCTGACCTTCCAGGTGGATTGTCTGTCCGACCTCGGGCTTGAATTCAGCCGGAAGCTGCCCTCGAGTCAGCGACAGCTTCATCTCGTCGCGGGACTCACCGTAGGCCTGGTCGGCGGGGATGCGGGTGGTCCGGGAATCGCCCGGCTCCATCCCGCGCACCAGCTCGTCGAATCCGGGAATCACCATCCCGGCTCCGACCGTGAATTCCAGCGGGTCGCGCCCAACTGAGGAATCGAACTGCGTCTCGTCATCGAGCGTGCCGGTATAGTGCACGCGCACTACGTCGCCGTCTTTCGCTTGCGCCACGGTTCTTCCTTTCGAGTGGATGGCTGACCGATACTCGATATCGGACCATGGGTCTACTCGCAAGCGCCCGACCCATTGGTGGCAGCGGTCAGCCGACCGGCCGGATCCACTCCACGTCCAGCCGGAACGGGCCCTCGACCTTGTCACCGATCAGGAGCCCGAGTTGGCGAATCTCGCCGGGCACCAGGTCGGGCGCCCCACGGGGCTTCCTGCCCCGGAACGTCGCCTCGAAAGCCTCGAAGGGGATTTCGATCGTCTGCCACGCACCTGCCCGGGTAGGGAACTCGGCCATGTACGCCACGCCGTCAAACCGCTGATTCGTGCGCAGCCGCACCTGATAGCTGCGGCCGTCGCCGCGCACACGAAGCGCGAGCCCGCTGTGAGATTCCATGGCGCCGATCGGTACGATGCCGCGCACGGATGCGAATCCGCCGTTGTTGTC
>JBATJK010000263.1:0-1701 GCA_049668445.1 Gemmatimonadota bacterium | reverse complement strand
GCCACGGCACGGGCGCTGTCTGCCAGGTCTGCCCTAGCGATCGCCGCCGCGACGGCCATCCCGGCCCACTTTCGGTCCAGCTCGGCCGTCTGTGGTCCGCTCATGGCCGCGTAGGCCTCGGCCAGCTCCCAGGCCCGGTCGATGTCGGGCTCGGCCTCGTGCATCGTCATCTGCCACAGCTCGCACTCGAGGGAGCGCTGATCGTCCGGGAACCGGGATTTCAGCACCTGGCACCAGTGAGTGGCATCGGTTTGGTCGGCCAGATCGTACGATGTCGAGAAGAGACGCCAGAGGATGAGATCGGCGTTTCGCAGATAGGCGTCGGCCTCATACGCGGAGGTCGCGGCCAGCTTACCCTCCGCCGTTGCGCCCTTGTTGAGAACAAGATGGGAGAGCGCCGCCCATGCCCCGGCCTGGCCCGAGTTGTACACGATCGCCTGCCTGAGATCGGCCTCGGCGCCTATGAACAGCTCTTCCGCCGCCTCCGAGTCGGGCTCCAGATCCAGGAGCCACTTCCAGTACTTCAGCGTCCCTCTCAGCTCGAGCGCATCGGCATTCTCGGCCTGAAGGCTGAGGGCCACCTCGGCGTGGTTCATCCCCTCGTCAATCCAGCGACCTGCGTGCATCTGATCCGTGGATCCCGCCCAGCGTGATCGCTGGTATGCCAGCCAGCCGCGGCGCACGGTCGGCTCCACCCACTCTGGAGCGATTTCTTCCGCTGCCGCCAGCATCGAATCGGCGGCGGCCATCCTGTCCCACGCCGCCTCGTTGCCGCTGTCCGCCAGCTGGGCCGCCAGGTCGCTCTGCGCCCTCGCCCTCTGAAGCAGTTCCCACGCCTCGACGTCCTCGGCTCCGGTCTGGCGTTCGATCAACGCGACTTCTTCGCCCAGCATCTCGCGCAGGAACAGGGCCACCTGGCCCGCCAGTTCGTCCTGGAGGGCGAACAACTCGGCGCGAGGCCTGACGAGCTGCTGGCGATGGACCGTCTGACCCGTAGCGGAGCGAATCAACGCCACCTCAACCCGGACCTGGCCCTCCGACAAAGCCACGGTCCCGTCCACGATCGTACCGACCTGCAGGACGCTCCCGATGCTGTCCCACGGCGCTACCGTGCCTCGGAATAGCGCAGAGCCGTTGCGAGAGGTTACGGTCAGGGCGTTGACCGTACTCAGCTCGTTGATCAGCGCTTCCGTGAGTCCCGCGGCCAGGTACGGCACCTCCTCCTGCGGACTGCCCGGCTCGAAGTACAGGACGGCTATGTGCCGCGGGTCCTCCGTGTCCTCCAGTGACTCCAGGGCCGATTCCCGCGTCTGCCGCGCGTCCCTGCGCTCGAGGTTCCTCGTAGTGAGGTCGCCGATCTCCATCCCGGCGAAACCGAACAGGACGATGGCGGCGACGGCCAGGTTCCCAACCACGAATAACGCATCGGCCTTCATCCACCCGTCCGGGCCCCGCGCCCCGTGGTGCCAAGCGAGCCACAGGACACTCGGCAGGAGAAGGAGAAGCAGTGATAGCACGAACGTCGAGAGCAGCGGTGAGAGAGAGTACTTGTTTGCAGCGAAGTCCATGAACTCCAGAAAGGCCCAGGATCCTGCCAGGTACAGGCCAACGAACTGTGGAATTCGCCTACGCAGCAGCTGGCGTTTCAGTCCTCCCTTCCTTCGCTGCCCGGGAAGGGAGCCGGCGGTACCGAGCTCGAGC
>JBATJK010000262.1:0-6052 GCA_049668445.1 Gemmatimonadota bacterium | reverse complement strand
GTACGTGATGGGTGGCGGTGTGGACGTCGAGCGCTCGACGGGCGCGCAGTCTCTCAAGATGTGGTACGGCGGGGCCGAGATCGAGTTCATCAGCGGGTGGAGCCAGGTATACCACTTCACCTTTCTTACCCTGATCGGCGGGGGCTCGTTGGACCTGGGGGGGGAGTCCGACGGGATCTACGCCGTCGAGCCCGCGCTGAACCTCGAGATCAACGTGAACTCGTTCCTCCGCCTCGATTTCGGCGGCGGCTACCGGTTCATATGGGACGTGGACATTCCCGAGCTCTCCAACGGAGACCTGAGCCAGTTCTTCGGGCAGGTGGTTCTCAAGTTCGGCGCGTTCTGATCGGACGGGTACGCGAAAGCCCGGCGGGCTTGCCCACCCGCCGGTGCGCGGGCTAGTCTCCGCTCTCGACCGAGACCACCCTCAAGGCACTCCGGCCATGTCTTCCATTCACGCTGTCGCAGTCGTTCCGGCCCGCTACGATTCGCAGCGGTTTCCCGGCAAGGTTCTCGCCGATATCGGCGGAGATCCCCTCATCCAGTGGGTCTATGAGCGTGCGGCCAGGGCTCGAAGGGTGGATCGGGCGTTCGTGGCGACGGACTCGGATAAGGTCGAAGCCGCGTGCCGTGCGTTCACGACCGATGTGTGGCTTTCAAAGGCTCCGCACGCCAGCGGGACCGATCGGGTGGCCGAGATCGCTCGTGAACTCGAGGCGGAGATCTTCGTCAACGTCCAGACGGACGAACCGATGATGGACCCGGACCTGGTGGACGCGCTCATCGACCTGATGGACGGGGAAGGGGTCGATTTCGCCAGCGCCGTCGCGCCGATTCACGAGATGAGCGACTTCCTGGATCCCAACGTCGTGAAGGTCGTGTGCGATGCCCGCGGCGATGCGCTGTATTTCTCCCGAGCTCCGATCCCGTGGCCTCGCGGGGAGCGCTTGGAGCCGGATGCACCGTGGCCCTCCGGCTTGAGAGCCTTCAAGCACATCGGGATCTACGCATATCGCAGGGAGGCCCTGCTGGAGCTCGCGGCCCTGCCGCGGTCCGAGGCCGAGGTCACCGAGAGCCTCGAGCAACTGCGGGTGCTGGATCGAGGCTGGAAGATGCGGATCCTGGAATGGGACTACAAGGGCATCGGCGTCGATACCGAATCGGACCTGGAGAGAATCAGAAGCCACATAAAGCAGCAGACGTCAAAGTAATGGAGGATAGCTAGTTGCCAGGATTCGAAATATTCGGGGACGAAGAGCGAGTCGAAGTCGGTCACGTGCTCGACACGGGCGTCCTGTTCCGGTACGGCTTCGACGACGTCCGGGGCGGGGTCTGGAAGGCCCGCACGTTCGAGGCGGAGTTCTCTCGGCGGCTGGGAGCCGCCTACTGCCACCTGTGTTCGAGCGGAACGGCGGCCCTGGGCATCGCGATGGCGGCCTGCGGAATTGGCGTCGGCGACGAGGTGATCGTTCCGACGTTCACCTTCATTGCCACCATCGAGGGCGTGCTTCAGGCCGGGGCGGTGCCGGTGTTCGCGGATATCGACGAGACGCTGTGCGTGGACCCGGAGTCGGTGCGGAACCGAATCACAGAGCGGACCAGGGCCGTCGTTCCGGTGCACATGTGCGGATCCATGGCTCGCATCGATGAATTGGCCTCGCTTTGCGCCGAATCGGGTCTGCGGTTGATCGAGGATACGGCGCAGGCGGTGGGGGCCACGTTCCACGGCCGGTCTCTCGGAACGTTCGGCGACGTGGGCTGCTATTCGTTCGATCCGGTGAAGACGATCACCTGCGGTGAGGGTGGTGCGATCGTCACGGACGACGAATACCTGTACCACCGAGCCGAGCAGTACGCGGACCACGGGCACGATCACGTGGGTAGCGATCGCGGGGCCGAGGGACACCCGATCCTGGGAACGAACTACCGGATCAGCGAACTCGGGGCGGCGGTCGGACTGGCGCAGCTCCGCAAGCTCGACTGGATTCTGGAGACGCAGAGGCGGAACAAGAGCCGATTGCGCGAGGCGTTCGCGAGCTGTGGCGACGTCACGTTCCGATCGATTCCCGATCCGGAGGGGGATTCGGCCACGTTCCTGTCGCTGTTCGCGCCTGACGAGGATACGGCCCGGGCGTGGACGCGGGCCCTGGCGGACGCCGGGGTCCCGGGCTGCTTCTACTGGTACGACAACAACTGGCACTATCCTCGCCGGTGGGAACACCTGAAGGAGATGCGCACCCCGGGGCTTTCGCCCCTCACGCTACTCGATCCGCCGCCGGACCTTTCGGTCATAAACATCGAGCGGTCGGACCGGATCATGTCACGTACGATTTCGATGCTGGTCAAACTGTCCTGGACCGATGCGGAGCTGGGCGATATCCAGGATCGGATCAGGGGGGCCCTGGAGAGCTGATCATGTTCAGAAACTTCCCGATGATCTCGCGTGTGGTATACGGCCGGGGCTGTTTCGACCAGTTGGACGACATCCTGTCCGAAAAGAGATACCCGGGTCGCGATTCCATGGTTTTCGTGGTGGATAACGTCTTCGAAGGTTCCGCCCTGGCGGACCGGGTGCCGGTGAGGGATTCGGATGTTCTGCTGTGGGCCGATGTCGACGTGGAGCCGAAGACGTCATACGTGGACGAGATGACGAACCTGGTGAGGGCTGCCGCGGGAGACGAACCGGCGGGCATCGTAGGGATCGGCGGAGGAAGCGTGATGGACCTGGCCAAGGCCGTCTCGCTGATGCTGACGAACCATGGCTCATCGGCCGAATATCAGGGCTGGGATCTGATCCGGAACCCCGCCGTCTACCACGAGGGGATACCGACCCTGTCGGGAACCGGCGCCGAGGTGTCACGCACCGCGGTGCTCACCGGTCCGGAGAAGAAGCTGGGTCTGAACTCGGACCATACGGTGTTCGACCAGGTCGTGCTCGACCCGGACCTGATCGCCGACGCGCCCGATCGCCAGCGGTTCTACACGGGCATGGACTGCTACATCCACTGCGTAGAGTCCCTGGAGGGCACGTACCTCAATGCCTTCAGCGAGGCCTACGGGTCCAAGGCGCTCGAGCTGTGCCGGGAGGTGTTCCTCGGCGAGCGCACGCCCGAGTCGGACGAGAAGCTCATGATGGCCTCCTTCTTCGGCGGGATGAGCATCGCCTACTCGCAGGTCGGGGTCGCGCACGCCACCTCGTACGGGCTCTCGTATGTCCTCGGCCTGAAGCACGGGGAGGGGAACTGCGTGGCGTTCAATCACCTGGAGGAGTTCTATCCCGAGGGAGTGGCTGAATTCCACCGGATGGCAGACTTCGCGGGCGTGGACCTGCCGACGGGCGTGACCGACCAGCTCTCGGACTCGGATATGGAGCGCATGATGGACGTGTCTCTCGGGATGGGGCCGCTGTGGGAGAACGCCCTGGGGCCCGACTGGCGGCACCGGATGACGAGGGAGCGGCTGCGGGCTCTGTACGAGAGGATGTAGGTGGCCCGTGGCGGACTCCGTGCGCGACCGAATCTACGAGGTCGTCAGGTGCATTCCCGCTGGAAGGGTGGCCACCTACGGCCAGGTCGCGACCCTGGCCGGTGGGTTCCGGTGGCGGGCGCGTCCGGCGCCGCGGGAATAGGGCGGACTCGGCGGGGGTCTAATCCTCGAATGGGATGGGACTCGAGGTGGCTGGCGCAGAGCGGCAACGCCCATTTCCAAGCCCGAACTGACGATGGGGTGAGAGCGCATGAGACGGCCCGAAACAGCGAATCACCCCGGTCGTCAGAGCAGCCCGGACCGTGCGCGCGGCGACTGAGCCGCGCCTTGCGGAGGCGACTTTCGTAGTGGAGCGACTCGAGTCTGCTTCCGATCAGGTTTTGATCGACCGGGCCAGGGCCGGCGACGAGGGCGCCTTCCGGGACCTGGTTGAGCGGCACGAGCCCCGCATAGCGGCGACGGTCATCGGAATGCTCGGGCCAGGCGACGAAGCCGAGGACGTCGGCCAGGAGACCTTCATCCGGCTGTATCGATCGCTCGACCGCTTCCGGGGTGAATCGAGCCTGGGAACGTACCTGACGCGAATCGCGATCAACCTGTCGCTGACGGCCCTGAAGAAGCGCAAGCGGCGGATATCGAGGTTCGTCAGCCAGGACGAGACAGAACGTGACCTGCCGGAGGCCTCGTGGGATCCACGGGGCGAGTTGGAGCGGAAGGATGACGTCCGGAGGGTGCGAGAGGCAGTCGCGAGGTTGGGGCCAGATCACAGGACCGTCGTGGTCCTGAGGATGATCGACGGATACTCGACGCGGGAAGCGGCCGAGATCCTGGGAATTCCCGTCGGAACCGTCATGTCGCGCCTCGCGCGGGCGATGGAGCGGCTGGAGAAAGACATGAAGGAGTCACACGATGGATGACCGCGAGCTGCTGATCCGGTACAGGGACGGTGACCTGTCGGACGAGGAGTTGGCCGGGGTCGAGGAGAGGCTGAAGAGCGAGCCCGGCCTCCGTTCTCGCCGGGAGAGCCTGGAGGAGATCGCGACCCTCCTCGAGCGGGGGGCCGCCAGTTCGTTCGAGCCGTTCTTCGCGGCTCGCGTGGTGGCGAGGCTCCGACGGGCGGACTCGTCGGCACCGGTCGAGGGGATGTACGAGGCCTTGCGGTGGATCTTTGCCCGCGTGGCCGTGGCCTGTCTGGTGGTGATGCTGGCGATAGGCGCGTATTCGGCTCTGGAGGGCGGGTACGGCGGATCGGTGGTGGATTCCGTGATGGGACTTCCGGAAGCCACTCTGGAAACCGCCCTCGCGCTCGGGGGCTGAGGAGGAGCCATGCAGACACGGACGAAGTCAGCCTTTCTTCTCCTGGCCGTGCTGGTCCTCGGAGTCGTCATCGGCATGCTGATCAGCGGAGTGCTGCATAATCGGCGCATGGATCGAATCGCCCGGATCAGGACGGGTCCGGGAATCGTCCAACTCGTCGAGCGAGCGGTGCAGCCGGAGAGCGAGGAGCAGAGGGCTCAGATACGCGAGATCATGGAGGGCGCGGCGCCCCGATTCGCCGAGACGTTTCAGCGCACGCAGGAGGAGATGAGGACACTGTCGGATTCCGTGATGTCCGAACTCGAGGCGATCCTTACCGCTGAGCAGCTCGAGAACCTGAGAAGCCACATGCTGATGAGGCGCGGGAGGTCGCCTGCGGACGAATGGCGCGGAAGGGAGCGGCCGGGGCGGCGCCCGCCCCGCGACGGCGCTGCGCCTCCTCCCGACGGGCATCCTCCACCCCCTGGCGGGGGACCTCCTCCGGAATAAGAGGCCGGGTCGCGGGGTACCACAATCTGCGGAATTCTGCAGAGTCTTCTGGGGTGGGACGGGCCAGCCAAGTGCCTCCACCGTGGCGGCCGCGAGCCGATTCTACGCCTTCAGAGCGGCCGATTAGCGTTGTTGGCACACCTTTCGCACCAGAACCGAGCCAGCCCGTAAGTCTTGGTCGCTGGAGCAAGACCGGCTATCTTGATCAATGCGGCCAGAATTACGACTGCCAGGGGGCGACGAACGTGTTAAAGAATAACCGAACTGCGTGGCGACTCCATTCCCGCGTCCGTAGGCGGGCCCGGAGGCGAACGCGCCTCGGTGAAGCCGGGCAGGCCCTGGTCGAGATTGCGATCGCTTTGCCGATCCTCCTCGCCCTTCTGATCGGTATCTTCGAGTTCGCCCGGGCTTACAATGTTCAGCAGGTGATCACGAACGCGGCCCGGGAAGGGGCGCGGGAGGGCGTTCTGCCATCGACGTCACAGGCTGCGGCCGTGGCCCGAACGGACGCCCGTCTTGCCGACGCAAACATCGTGAGCGCGACCGTGACCTACACTTGTACAGGAGGTTGCGATACCGGAGATGCGGTTACGGTGGAGGTCTCCGTGCCCTACACCTTCCGGTTTATCGGACCGGTGCTGAGCCTGTTCTCGAGCGGCGTGAACCCGGGGACGATCACGCTTCGGTCCGAGGCCACGATGAGGAAGGAATAGTCCTCTTCTGATCGAGGATCGTGGGGTGAACGCAAAGAGGCCCGGCC
>JBATJK010000261.1:0-1522 GCA_049668445.1 Gemmatimonadota bacterium | reverse complement strand
TGGTAAAAAAATGGAACCACTTCGAAAAAGATACGGTCGGCAAACAACTCGTTGGATCTGCAGACAGTGTCGGCGCCAATATAGCGGAGGGCGCGGGTAGAGGCACACCGGCTGATAACAAACGTTTTGTTAGAATCGCACGGGGTTCGTTGCATGAGACCCGCTATTGGTTGCGAAGGGCTTACAGCAGAGAACTTTTCGAAGTATCCAAAATAGATTGTGTTAAAGCCATTCTCAATGAACTCGCCCCTTCGCTCAACGCTTACCTAAATTCTATCGGTAAAACCAAACACCAAAAACCAAACACCAAAAATTAAACACCAAACACCAAACACAACCTAATCATGTCCAAAATCAGAATCCTCCCTGAAATCATTTCCAATAAGATTGCTGCCGGAGAAGTGGTCGAGCGGCCGGCTTCGGTGGTCAAGGAATTGGTGGAAAACGCCCTGGATGCGGGAAGCACCAAGATCGTTGTGGAGGCGGAAAAAGGGGGCCGCAGTCTGATCCGGGTATCCGACAACGGCAGCGGCATGAACCGCGACGACGCCCTGCTGGCCCTTGAACGCTACGCCACGAGCAAGATCTTCACGGATGCCGATCTGTATTCGATTCAAAGCCTCGGGTTCAGGGGCGAGGCCCTGCCGAGCATCGCGGCGGTGTCCCGCTTGACCCTTGTCACCCGCGAGTCGGAAGCCGCCGCCGGAACCGAGATTCGCGTGGCGGGAGGAAAGATTTTGAAAGTCGCGGACACCGGCGCGCCGCCGGGTACGATGGTGACGGTCGAGAGCCTTTTTTTCAACACCCCGGCGCGCCGCAAATTTATGAAAACCGTCACCACCGAGATGGGTCACATTGCCGATGTTGCCAACAGCATCGCCCTGGGACGACCGGAAGTCTTTTTCCGGCTGGTGCACAACGGTAAAACCCTGAAGAGCTGGCCGCCGGCCGCCGATCGGCTTGACCGGGTGGCCGAAGTATTGGGGGCCGACCTGCGCGCCGAACTCTATCCGGTCGGCCGGCAGGCCGATGGGGTCAGCGTCGATGGTTGGGTGTCTTCTCCGCGGGTGTTCCGCAGCACCTCGCGCGGGGTTTTCAATTATGTCAACGGTCGGTTTGTGCGCGACCGGGTCATTCAACATGCTCTGTTTGCGGGTTATCGGCAGCGGTTGGTTAAAGGCCGCTTTCCTTTGGCCGCTCTTTTTGTCACCCTTCCCAGCGGCGAGGTGGACGTCAACGTTCATCCGACCAAGCACGAGGTCCGTTTTGCGCAGCAACGCCTCGTTCACGACCTGGTGCAGACCGCGGTAGCGGAAACCCTCGACCGAGAGGACCGGCCGATGTGGAAAGGGGCGGATTTCACGCCGCCTGAACCTTCACAGGCAATACCGCGTATTTCCGAAAATCTGGGAACCGGTTATGAAACTCAAAGCTCAAAGCTGAAAGGTCAAAGCTCAAAGGGTGAAGCTGAAAGCTCAAAGCTGAAAGCTGAAAGGGAAAAGGGGAAAGGTCAAAGGCGGGT
>JBATJK010000260.1:0-3070 GCA_049668445.1 Gemmatimonadota bacterium | reverse complement strand
GCCGCCGCCAGGCTCGCGGCCGAGGAGTCGGCGAGCGCCCCCGGTGGCATGGAGACCTGGAGGCCGAAGACTCCAGATGAGTAGTCGTGGGACGGGTCGTCGAGGCTTCCCGGCGTCATGTAGAGCTGCCAGAACTTCTCCTGGAGCGTCATTCGGCCAAGGAGGTCCTGCACACGCTCGGCTACCGGGCGGTTCGCGTCCTGGTATGGCAGGAGCTCCTGGGCATGGAGCTCGGCCGCTGGCATCGTTGCCGCCGCGAGAACGGCCGCCACGATCGTGAGTCGGTTCAAGGGACTCCCGGATGGAAGAGGCATGCGACCGATTCTAGTCGGGTGTCGGTGCGGCAGGAAGTGGATGCAGAACGGGCACCCTCTCGAGTGCCCGTTCTGTTCAGTCGTTCTATCGCCTTCAAACCGGCGAGGCCGGTCATGTGGTGCTGGGAACGAGCCATTTGCGCCACCACATGCGTACCGAGTGACGTCTTGTCTTCTTTATCTTGCTGCCGAATGATACCATTTCCATCTCCTGTCAGGTGTCCTGCTGGGTTCGAGCCAGCTTGGGCTATCGGAACCCGCCCCGTCAAAGATCCTTCCAAAGGGATCTCCGTTACCTACCTGTGTTGAGACAGGAGCTCTGCCAGATTTGGCTAGAGAGGTGTGCTAGCGGCGGAGACAACGGGTTTAACTTAATCAAGTACGGTCGAATCGGGAAGTGCCCGGATGCACGAAAGCCCGCCATTTGACGGGCTTTCGCTACTCGGGTCAGCGAGGTTCGAGTTCTAGGGCGATCCGGTACCGGTGCCCTTCACATACTTGTCGAACCACTCCAGCTGCTCCCACAGCACGTGCTCCACGCTCTCCCGGCCCCGATAGCCATGGTCCTCGAAGGGAAGCAGCACCAGCCGGGCAGTGCCGCCCGAACCGCGCACGGCCTCGTAGAACACTTCGGACTGGGGCGTGAGCGTACCCGGGTTGGAGTCGTCGGCCCCGTGAATGATCAGGACCGGCTCGTTGACCTGATCGGCGAAGAAGGTTGGCGAAACCTGGATGTAGACATCCCTCGCATCGAACAGGGAACGACGCTCGGACTGGAAGCCGAAGGGCTGGACGGTCTTGTTGTACGAGCCGCTGCGCGCGATGCCGGCCCGGAACAGGTCCGTGTGCGCCAGGAGGTTGGCTACCATGAGCCCGCCGTGGCTGTGTCCAATGATTCCGATCCGTTCGGGATCAGCTACGCCCATCTCGACGGCCGTGGCCACCGCGGCCTCCGCGTCAGCCACCAGCTGGGGCACGAAGGTGTCATAGGCGGTCTCTGGATCCCCGAGCATTGGCATCGCGGTCTGGTCGAGCACGGCGTAGCCCCGGAGCAGGAAGAAGAGGTGGGACGGACCGTACAGACGCATGAATCGCTGGGCGGAGCCCCGAACCTGCCCGGCGGTGGCCATGCCGGAGTACTCGAGGGGATACGCATAGAGCACCGTCGGCAGAGGTGTGCCCTCTTCGTAGCCGGGGGGCAGAAGTAGCTGGAAGCTCAGCGGTACTCCGTCCTCTCGCTCGTAGCGTACGATGCGCTTCTCGATCTCTCGCAACAGAGGCGCGGGGTCATCGAAGCGCGTGATCGGTTCCCGAGTCAAAGTCCGCGTGGCCTCGCCCTCGGCTGCCTCGACGGCCTGCCCCAGGGTAGCCAGGTAGTAGTTGGGCACGTCGGCGGCGGACTCGGAGCTCATCACGAAGTGGTCCTCGCCGCCCGCGAACGCCACGAAGTACTCGTAGTGATCCGGATCGCTGCGGAACAGGCGCGACGTCTGGCCGGTTTCCAGATCGCGGAGGTCCAGGAAGGGTCGGTCGCCCTGGTCGGTGGCGCCGCTCCCGCGGAAGTAGACGGCGTCTCCCTGCTGGCGCAGCACCCATTGACCGTTGGGAAGTTGGCGGAACACCGGATACCCCGGATCTCCGTAGCTGTCGTCCTCGTCGCGATCGAACCACAGACGCGACGTGCCCTCGTCCACGTCCAGTAGCCAGACGTAGCGCCAGCGGCGTATCCGCTCGCGCTGGGTGAGCATGAGCATGCCATCCTCGGCACCCCAGGCCGACAACCCGGCCCGGTGCTCGGCCCGGAACACCTCCTCCGGCTCGGCCGTGAAGGGGGCTTCCAGGCGCATGAGTCGGTCGCGGTGAGGAACCTCGGCCACTGGATCTCCGCCGTCGAGCGCCTCGACCCAGAAGAGCGTGTGGGGAGCGGTCGGACGCCACGAGATCGAACGCGGACCCAGCGGAACACCTTGGACCGGTACCGCATCGGCCACGGGCAGGGAGGCGATTCTCGCTACCAGGTCTCCCTCGGCGTTCCACACCTCGATCTCGTGGGCGAACCGCCACCAGGCTACCTCGTGCGACCAGGGACCGACCAGGCGCTCGACCAGGAGGTACTCTCCGTCCGGCGAGAACTCGGCCGAGGCATAGGAGGCTGCTGCGCCGATGACCTCGACCTCGCCTGTGGCCGGGTCGAGGATGACCAGCTCGGACGTCGTGTAGTACTCGAACAGCGCGTCGTCGAGCGCCGTCTCGAGCAGGTTGCGCGCCTCGTAGGTGGAGCGTGCCGAGGCCCCTTCTCCTTCGACGATCTCAGGTCCGGCCGGGATGGGCGGTGGCTCGGGAGCCGGTCCGCGTTGCGGGATTCGGCTGACGAGCAGGCGCTCCTGGTCAGGCAGCCAGCTCACGCCACCCCCCAGCAAGGGGTTGAGGGCGAGGGACTCGATCCGGGTCACGGCGCCCTCCACCGAGCCGACCCACAGGCCGATGTGATCGGGGAATCCAACCGTGAGCGCGAATCGCTGGCCGTCGGCGGTCCAATCCACCCCCATGACCTCGGCGTCCGCCGGCAGATCCAGCGGGCTGGTGGCGCCGCCTTCTACCCGCACCAGGCGGGGGGAGGTACCCCCGTGCTGGCCGTGGTAGCCGTTGGTGGCAGGATTCACTCGCATGCCGGCGAGCTTGTGCATCGGCCCGCCCAGCTCGGCCAGCGGGGGATAGAGGATGGGGTCGGCGAGGAGCATGTACTCGCCCGTCGG
>JBATJK010000259.1:0-3106 GCA_049668445.1 Gemmatimonadota bacterium | reverse complement strand
TTGTTAATAGCTGAGCCATTTGGCGGATGCCTATAGGGATCATAGGCCTCAGGCATCAGTTGATCAGTCTCTCTTGTGATCACCGCAGCCAAAGGCCGTACCCTTAGCATACCCACACAAACAGGTTCTGGCTCACTATCTGCTTCGTCAGTCTCAGAATACTCGGGTAGACTTCCGGAGTCATCACTGGAGTACTCGTAACTCTGTACTTCGGCTCGTTTTCGATGCCGAGTACGAGTACGTTCTGACAAAGGGTGACTGGAGTTGTATGGTTCAAAGGCATCTATTTGATTATAATGATGTAATGTACGTCCCTTGGCAGGCGTCCATTTAGTACCTGGGTACAAGCCTCCTTTATGTTGGGCGCCTCGCGTTGGCGAGGTCATTTCAGTCCGAGGAATTCTCCCTGGGCAAGTTTTCTGAGAATGTCCCACTTTACCACAGAGTCCACAAGGTCGGGACTCCAAGGCCTTTTCGAGTTTATCTTGTACAGTTGAGGCTATCTGCTCTACAACCGCAGTCATATCAGCAAACTGTCCATTAATATTCTTAGTTACGGATTCGAGAACATCCGTATACAATTCATCTCGGTCCTGTGCGGATAATTCATTATTGCGCCAGGAGACCTTTCGTGCATCCTTTAGGATGCCTCTAGGTCTAGCCTTTTCAGCGGTTATATCAGAGCCTACAATGGCTTTTCGAGGTATCTGCCCTTCCTCGAGTTCCGCCGTAGCTAGGAAGCTCTCTTCCTCGTTTACGAGAGTTCGGAAGGCAGCATATGTCCCATGTTGCATTGAGGCCGGAATTTTGGCCTTTAGTTCTGGTGGTAGGCGGGGGTAAATCAGACCAATCAAAGTGACGTCTCTCCATGCCCGTCCTGCATTTTGTCCGGGCATGGTGGGACACAATCGATCGTACTGATCTTCCAACCGCCTCATAAAGTTACCAAAGGTTTCTGATTTCATAGGAGTCATCCGAGTCACTCGGACAAATCCTGCTACGGGTTGTTGTGGGTCGAATTCTTTGTTTAGGGCTTCAAGGATCTGACTATCAGTCAGCCTCCTGCCCTTTTCCGCTTCTAGTTGAGTGATGAAGGTGAACGCATGACCCCGGAGCGACAGGCGTATGAGATCACCTCCTTCATATGGATCAACCTGTTTAAAGTTCAGAAGGTTACGAACTTGTTCTGCCCATCTGGCGAATTCTGGATTCCTTCCGTTATATTCTGGTAGGATCGAGTTCTGTTGATGTTTCTGAACCACCAAGGACGGTCGATGCATTTCCGCGACTCGATTAATACTATTCACCTGCACCGATGGTGCATATTGCATTTGCGAGAGCAATGGCTGCGTAGCCACAGGAGGGCCTAGGTTACCACTAGACTGTGCTTGGGTTGTACTGGTTGGACATACAGATGCCACTGGGGGCGCAGTACAAGACGCAGTTACAGTTGCCGTCGGTGGGTACGGATACGCCGGATTATATGGGTGATTAAATTGTGCATTTCCCCAAAACATAGGGATGGCATTTGGATAGGGTTCTTCCATAAAAGGCGCCGTGGGGGGTGGAGGAATCACTCCTGGTGTTCTCTGTACCTCCGTGTGGGCGGCAGGTCCTTGTGTATACCCTGTCTGCGCCATAGGTATCAAGGGCATGAGGGATCTTTGTCCTCTAGCCGTACCTATTGCGTCGGTTGTGTGTGTTAGATTCGGTGTAAGGGAAGGCATCATGGCCGTCTTTTCATCTCTGTTCTCTATGGCTTTTCGAGGTGCTTGCCTCGTTCCTCGGAAAAGACTATCATCCTCCTCTGGATCGAATATGTTTTCCAAAGCTCGTTCGGTCAAGTCTCCTCGTCTTGACGATGCCTCGCTAATGGTTCCACCCGTTTTAAGGTTTTGCCTGAGCTGTTGCATCTGCTGCTCATGCTCAGCTATATGTGTTCGTAATTCATGAATATGATTCATCATTTGCATGGTATACATCTGTGACTGGGGCACCGGTTGGGGAACCTTGCGGTCCCTTACCCGTTCCAAGGCCAAGGCCTGGAGTGCCAGGTTATGATCCACCGCTCCTACAGGAGAAGCAGGTGGGATTACAGGGTTTATAGGTTTTGTCTCCACTGCCGTGACAGCAGGGAGGGTTACTGGGGGAGGCTCCTTGCTAGGAGCCCCCGGATCCTGTTCGCTCATCGAGTAGAGATGTGGTAGTCTTCGGGAAGCGTAGTATCTGCAACAGTAAGGTTCATCTCAATGGCCAGTTCAATTGGCGAAGGATGCTGCAGTGACTTCCGAAGATCCTGGAAAATACTTTTTAGAGGGTGTCTTCAGCTGTCCTATCCGCACGGCTATTCTCTATCAGGGCGAATCAGATCGTTGGCTTAAGAGATTGCCGTTTAGAACGTTTTAAACTAACACCAGAGTATTTATCACGCCGTCAAAAAGGAGGGTCTCAGACGCCGCAGCGATCCTCCCTGATCCTGCCTTTCTGCTAAGTCACCCTGCGGACCGACGGTGACCGGTTAGTCTTTTCTTGGCTTATCCCGGCACCCTTTCGCTCCGACCGGGTAGCTCAGTGCGTCAATGGCCGTCCTTTACCCGAAGGCATTCATATTAGGGGACAAGGCTTTATATTACCTACGATTCATTGAAACATCACATCCATTTTTACCCAAGCTAGGACAAACCAATGCCGGGAAACGAATAATGACGAGTCGTTCCCATAGATGGGCATTGTCCACCCCACATGAGGGTTATTTCGATGCTATTTCAATGGGTTATTATCCCAATTTCACATCTGTCGAGGCTATTTTACAATTTAATTTGGCGGCGTCCGGCTAATTTCAGTCGCTAGACACAACATTTCCTATCCTTTCGGTTACATTACTTCTCGGCTGGTGTATCACCTGCGTTGACATATTTTTACGTATACCGATAAAGGCCGAGGGTGGGAACGACCAACGGCGTAACCCTCATCCTCGGTCTGGACCAGATCAAACGCGCTGGTACCGGCTGCCTGTGTGTACGTATGCGGGGCTTATTGTCCCCTGCATCGTCCAGTATATTGTGGTTGGGCTGCGTTCGCAATATTTTCAACTATGCCCAAATAG
>JBATJK010000258.1:0-7153 GCA_049668445.1 Gemmatimonadota bacterium | reverse complement strand
TCTCGGGATCGATGATCCCTGCGTTTGCCTGGCCGTCAGTGAGGAGGAGCACGCGGTTCACCTCGCCAGCGCGCTGACCGGCCGCCACGAACTCGCGTCCCTTCAGCCAGCCGTCGCTCAGATTGGTGCTTCCGCCGGCCTCGATCCCGGAGATCCGGGTCGTGAGGTCCGCCTGGTGCTCGCCCGTCTCCGGCGCGGCGACGACCTGCACCTCGTGGTCGTACGTCACCACGCTCACCACGTCGTCCGGCCACAGCCGCTGCACCAGGCTGCGGGCCGCCTCCTTCGCCGCGGCCAGCTTCTCTCCCATCATCGAGCCAGAGCGGTCCAGCACGATCGACAGGTTGAGGGGCACGCGGCCGTCATCCGTGCGCGGCGTCCCCTCGATCTTCAGCATTGCTCTCAGAAGCCAGCCGCCGTCCGCGACGGGCTCGTGGTCCATCAGGATCTCGGTCTTCATCATTGCCTCCTCGTGGGCTCGACCCTCCGCCGGGCCCGGGCGGATTGTTGTGCTTCGGTGCGTTGAGGGACTGATGAGGTGGGGGTGTGACAGTGGGGGGTGATGGGCGCCAATCGCGACCGGCGGGACCGCCTCTCAGAGCTCCTTCTCGAATACCCGGAAGCGCTTGTACTCCCGCCCGCCCATACGCTCCATCTCGCGACGCACGCCAGTGTTCGACTCGAGCTCGTGGTGGCTGTCCATGTACTCGAATCCCGCCCGGTGCGCGGATCTCGTCATGGCGTCACCCAGTAGCACGTCAACGCCTCTCCCCCGATGCCCTGCACTGGCGCCCCCGAGCAGGAGGTCGAGCTGCCGGTTGGAGGTCCGGGTCGCCCTCAGGATCTGCAGCCAGCCCACCGGCAGCAGGCGCCCGCCGGCGCGGCGCAGACCATCGTTGAGGCTCGGAAGAGCGATGATAAACCCTACGGGCTCCTCGCCGGCCACCACCACCTTTACGAACCGCGGGTCCACGATCGGCCAGTACCTCCTGGCCAGGTCGCGGATCTCGTGCGACTCGAGCGGGCTGTAGCCGCTCAGGTCCCGGAACGTCTCGTCCATCAGCTCGAGGATGGGCACGACCCAGGGGCGGAGATCGCGGCGCGAGTTGAACTCGAGCAGCCGGTACTTTCCGCGGGCCAGTATTCGGTTGCGAATTCTCTCGTAGAATTCCGGCCTCTCGTCCGGCACGGGAATCTGGTAGACCACATAGTCTACCGATTTCCGGTAGCCGCCCTCTTCGAGGAAGCGGACGGCCGACGGACGGTTCTGGTAGCTGGAAATGGCCGGCTCATGCTCGAATCCATGGACCAGGAATCCCTCGGGATCCTGGTCGGTGAAGCCACGCGGGCCTTCCACGCACTCCATGCCCCGCTCGCGCGCCCAGACCTCGACCCGGTCTATCAGGGCGGCGGCCACGTCGGGCCGCTCTCCGGACTCCAGGTGGCCGAACCGGGCGCGGCGCTCTCCGCGCAGTTCGTTGTACCGACGGTTCACGATTCCCACGACGCGCCCCACGGGGCGGCCGTCTTCCTGCGCGAGCCACGCGTCGAATTCGCAGTAGGAGTGGGCCGGGTTGCGCCGGGTGTCTAGCAGGCGCCGCTCGTCCGAGCGCAGGGGTGGCACCCAGCCAGCGTGATCCCGATGCGTGGCGGCCGGCACGTCGAGGAAGGCCTTAAGCCCGCGACGGCCACGCACGGGGACTATCTCTACCCCGGTCAGTGCCACCTGAAGCGCTCCACCACGGTAGGAGGCTGGGGGTTTGGACGCAGTCGGTCCACGAAACGGCTCCAGGCCACCAGCGAAGGCACCGCCATCCGCATCGCCCGGGCCGATGGACCGATCTCGAGCGCGTCCTCTGCCTGCTCACGCAGCTCTCTCAGGAAGGTGCGCACGCGGGCCGACGGCGCCTGCCGTGTGGCCGTGCCAAGCAGCGGATAGATCTCCAGGCACAGCCGGCGATACTCCTCGGCCCGTCGTCGGAGCGCCGGGTCGGGGTGGTCGCGCAGGTTGAGGTAGCCCGTCAGCTGTACGTCCAGCACGCGGCACACCGACGGGCCCAGCTCCTCGTACTCGCGCCGAAACAGCTCCTCCAGGATTCCCTCGATGCGTTCCGCACTGAAGTGGGGGTGCTCGAACATGAGGTGGAAGCCGTCGCGGTGCGTGTACGGAATCTCCCGCAGGCGGCCCTCAGCCCGCATGCGTTCGAACAGCGGGGTCTGCGGGCACGGGCTGTAGATCATCATCTGCGAGAACGTGGGCTTCAGCGAGACGAGATAGCGGAAGTCCTCCTCGATGCCCTCCTCGTCGTGCCAGTCGTACCCCACGATCATGCTGTTCAGGGTGACGATGCCGACCGAGTGCAGCTGCTCGATGATGGCCGGCGGATCCAGGTTGTCCAGCTTGGCGTAGGTGGCCTGCTTGGACTCGATGCCCGCCCACACTCCCGACAGGCCCATTCGGACCCACTCGTCCCTCGAGTACTGGGTCAGGCTCCGCAGGCTCGTGAGACAGGTGAACATGATCGGTCGGTCCAACACCTTCGCGTTGAGATCGATCAATTCGCGAATCCGGCGGTGGTCGGCGAGGAAGTCCTCGTCGATCACGCCGATATTGCGGTGGGTCGCTTTCCCCGGGTCGACGGCCAGCATGGCTTCGTGAATCTCGCGCCCCGTCTTCAGGAGGGGCACGGTGCGCCGGTGGAAGAAGTGACTGGTGCAGCAGAAGTCGCATCCACGCGAGCACCCGAGTCCAGTCGGGAGGATCGCTTCCGGCCGGGCTACCGTTACCGAAAGCACCTTGAGCGTCCGCCGGATCTCGGGAACGGTGAACCGGTCGAGTGGCGGCTCGCCAAGCAGCCGGCGGAAGAAGCCCACTCCTTCTTCGCGGCACACGAGGTCGGCGTGCTCGTCGCATTCCTCGAGGACCGTGCCGTAGCCTCCGAGGACGATCTTCGTGTCCGGCGATGCCTCCCGGATCCACGAGCACATCTCAACCGTCTTCGGAAAGGTGCACATCACGAAGCTGATCCCCACGTAGTCGTATCCCTTCTTCAGCTCCCGCAGGAACCGCCGTTTCGTCGGGTAGTGGAGGATCGTGGTCGGCGTGTCGAGGTTGGCAGCGATGAACTGGAGCCCCCACCCGTTGCAGACTGATCGGATGCTGAACGGCCCCTGCGCCCTCGTCACCTGCGCGTGGTACATCTCGGCCTGCACGTTGGGGCCGCACGTGTCGCTTTCCACCCCTAGCGGCCGATGAGCGGTGGTAAGCAGGACCCTGGGCTTCTGGCGTCCGCCGCCCCTGCTCATTCTCTCAGTGCACCGGTTCCGGGTCAGCGTGCCGCGGCACTACCCGGATCGGCCCGCCGAACATGCGGTACTCCTCGGCCTGGCACGCCGGGACCAGCCGGTCCTGCCAGAACGTCCGGTTGGGACAGCCGTCGCACGCGTCTGCCTCTCCGCTCGGCATGATGTCCACGGGCTGCACCGCTGAGATCGCCTGCACGTGCACTCGCTCGAGAAGCCGCCGCGGGTGCCGGAGCATGGCCCCCGCGTACCGGCGTGCGGCTCGCCGAACGCTACGGTCGAACGTTCCCAACAGGAGGGAGGCGCGACCAGCCCGCGTCGCTCTCGGATCGCTGAACGCCAGGTAGCGGCGACGCAGCGCGTGATGCCCGTTCTGCATGACCTCCATACTCTTGCCGCCGAAGTAGCCGTACGAGTGGCGGTCCGAGCCGATCCGGACTCCGACCACCCACTTGAGGGAGTGCGGGTTCACGGTGCCACCCAGGTAGGCGCAGAAGTCGAAGTCCGGAAGCACCTTCCGGATCTCACGGTACAGGTCGTCCGTGGTGAGGTTCTCGTACGCCACTTCCGATACGTAGGGAGTCGCGTCGATGTCCACGCGCTCCCCTCCGACGAAGTAGTCGAAGGGGGAGTCCGGCTCGACCATGCGGACGCAGATCAGCGTCAGGGTGTGGACCCTGTCCGGAACTCCGATCGCCCATTCCACGATGTCGGGCACCTCGGCCAGCGTGTCCGGGAAGATCGTCGTGTTGAACGCGCAGGTCAGCCGCCCTTCCGCCCGCAGCATGTCGGCGAGCGACCGGCGCAGCTCGTTCAACTCCTTCTCCGTGGCACCCATCCAGCCGGGCCGGTGCTGGTGCCTGTCCACGTGGATCGTGAAGCCGTGGGCCCCAGCCCTCTTGAGCTCCCGAACGAGGTCGGGATCCATGCGCACCCCGTTCGTCACGAGGACGGGCTTCACCTTCAGGTCCTTCACCATGCGCACGATGTCCACGATCTGCGGGTGGACGAGAGGCTCGCCGCCGGCAATGAGCATGGCGTCGCACCGCCTGAGGCGCAGCATCACCTCCAGCTCGTGGCGGATCAGCTCGAGCGGCTTGTCGCTCAGGCGGTCGTTTTCCACGAAGCAGGCATCGCACGTGATGTTGCAGCGCCGCGTGGGCTCGAGCCACGTCATGGCGTTGTCGGACGCGGTCCACGGGAGACGGAACATCCTGGACGGATCCGGGGGCTCGTACGGACCGTCTGCAGCTTCGTGCAGGGTGGCCATCGACGTCACTCCTCGATGAAGGTCTGGGTGACCGTGTCGATGCCCCGGATCTCTATCGCGTCGAGCAGGTAATCGGGATCGATGCACGCTTCCGGCGGATGGACGCCGGGCTGGTACACTTCGCCGGTGGCCAGGAGCTTGGCGCCGATCGCGGCCGGCATCCCGGTTCCCAGTCCGATCCGGCCGGGAGAGGCGAAGATCCAGCGGGCGCGCTTGCCGTCGACCTCCCCGCGAACCTCGGCGCGCAAAGCGCCGATCCGCGGAACGCTGACCATTGCCTTGCACGTCTGATGCAGCTGGTCTGCGGCGCGCTCCATCTCGTCCACGTCCTCGCCGTTCCCAGGCAAGCGGACCGACTTGCCCAGGTCCACGATCAGGTCGTTCACCTCGGCGGGCAGGAACGTCGCCTTGTCGTCAGCATAGCGGACATCGGGAAAGGTCCGCGCCAGCATGAACGGCTCGGGGTGACCAATGTGGAACACCTCCACGTCTCCGTGATACGGGAACCACACGACTTCCGCGCCGTCCTGGAAGGGGCGCACCTCGTTCATCTGCCCGTCTTCGTACACGAAGGCCCGATGCGGAAGCGAGTACAGAAGGTGGCGGGCCAGGGCCGGGCCTCCCGGATCCGAACCTCGCATGATCCACGCGGTGTGGATCTCGTCGGCGCGGTCCAGGCGATCGACTCCGGCGCGGGCCATCACGTTGGTGATTCCGGGACTCGCCCCGAGGCCCGTGATGATGGTGATTCCAGCGGCCCGTGCGGCGTCGTCCAGTTCGAACATCTGGAGCGCAGTCTCCCAATCGTCCATGGCATCGACCAGGGGCACGCGAGCCTCGATGGCCGCCCGGGCGACAGGTACCGCGTTGCGGTAGTTGGGCCCGGCCAGGTTGCACACCACGTCGTAGTCGCGCATGAGTCGCACGAGCGCCGCGTGCTCCTGCACATCGACGCGGTGCGCCGCGAGATCCGTGTTCATGTAATTGAGGGAGGCGAAGACGGATTCCGTGTTCTCGGGCGTACGTGAGCCGACACCGAGCACATCGAAGGATCCATGAATGAAAAGGTCGCGGATGGCCACATGGGCCATCTCGCCGCAGCCGAGGACAAGCACGTTCATGACGCGATCTCCGGAAGGCGGAATCTGGTGTCGGAGATGTCGGAGCGCGCTTTGAATATAAATCTTTCGGCGGTTCGCGCTCGTGAAGTCGTGTGCACTGCTCTGGAAGTGTGGGGCCGGTACCGGTCGCCGCCTCCCCCTACCTGCCCTCACCCACCAGCGCCTCGAACCGCGGGTTCCCCCGGAGCGGGTCCCACGCCGGGTCGAGCCGCAGCATCCACACCGAGATATCCGAGGGGACCGAGAGCATGTACTCCAGCCGCTCGATCGCCGCGTCATGCCGGCCCGTCATCGCCTCGATCCGGGCCAGGTCCAGCAGCCGCCACGCGCCGCGCCACGCTTCCTTCTCGGGCGGCATCAGGCGCAGGCCCGCCTCCCCCTCGCGGATCGCTTCCTCGTTCCGCTCGAGGCCGGCCAGGGCGAGGCCGAGGGCGCTCCGGTAGCGCGACTCCGTCGGGTCCTCGTCCACCAGGCCTTGAAGCTCGACCCGTGCCGCGCCGAAGGCGGCCCGCGAGGCCGCAGAGTCACCCGCGAGGCGATGGGCGAGGCCCGCCGCCAGGGACGCGGGCAGATACTGAAACTGGTTGCTGTGCGCCCCTTTCTCGAAGGAGGCCGCCACAGCGACCGCCGCCCGGGGATTCCGCGCCATCATCTCGAGGTCGTACAGTTGGAAGAGCTCGAGGGAGGCACGGCCGACTCCCTGCGTCGTCGCCTCCACCAGCCATCGCCGCGCCGTGGCCGTGTCTCCCGCGGCCGCTATCCGGATCAGAGCGAGCTGGTGGTGCACCGCGAAGTAGTCGGGCTGAAGCTCCAGAGCCCGCTCGCAGGAGGCATCGGCCTCGGCGTATTCCCGAAGGAGCCTTTGCGTCTCGCACGAAGTGAAATGGGTGTTCGGGTCCCGCGGCGCGAGCTCGACGGTTCGCTCGTAGCGCCCCAGCGCCTCCCTCATCTCCCCCTTCCGCCGGAGGATGTCTCCGGCCAGAGACTCGAAGTCCGACTCGCCGGGACGGCTCTCGAGGGCCCGTTCGACCTCGGCCATCGCCGGCTCGTAGTCGAGCTGCGTGCGGTAGTAGTAGTGGCCGCGCGCCCAATGCCCCTCCGCCAGTCCGGGGGCCAGTTCGAGGGCCCGGCGCGACATCCGGTCGGACGCCGCGACCACGGAGTCCGACCGGTCGTAGTAGAACCAGTAGATCTCGGACGCGATCACGGCCCTGAGCGCCCAGGCCTCGGCGAACTCGGGGTCCAGCTCGATGGCCTGCGACGCCAGGCGGTCCCCCGTGCGAAGATCGGTCTCCTCGTAAAAGCGGCGGCGCTCCCGGGCCCGCTGGTAGTACTGGTACGCCTCGAGGCTCTCGGTCGGTAGCCGCTCGAGCTGCTCGCGCTCGCCCGCCGTGAGGTTGGCTTGGAGCGCCGCGGCGATCGAGGTCGCGATGTCGGTCTGGACGTCGAAGATGTTCGC
>JBATJK010000257.1:0-1653 GCA_049668445.1 Gemmatimonadota bacterium | reverse complement strand
TGGAGGGACCCACCCTCCGTGCCAGCTGCCACGCCCCAAGCAAACCGAGGATGAGAATGGCCACTACGACCCCGCGTCTGAGTACCAGGCGTCTGGACGCGGGTGGTGCGTCACCCTGCCCGGCGGTCGGTAACAACGCTCTGCGGAACTGATCCGCCGTCTCCCACCGGTCCGCCGGCAGCGAGGCCATTGCCTTTGCGATCGCCCGGTCCACGGATGGGGGCACGGTCTGTCGCACAGAGTGCAAGGGACTCGGCGTCTCCGTCATTCGGCGGAGCTGCAGCGCCTGCGGAGTCGACGCCGACAGGGGTACCTCACCGGACAGCATCTCGTACAGGACGCAGCCCAGCGCGTAGATGTCCGTGCGACCATCCAGGTGTTCGGCTCCGGCCGCCTGTTCGGGGCTGGCGTAGAGCGGCGTACCGACTCCCAGCCCCGTGCTGGTGACGCGCTCGCCCCCGGCCACCGTGATGGCTCGCGCGATGCCGAAGTCCGCGATCACTGCGTGCCTGTCCGATAGGAGGATGTTCCCGGGCTTCACATCTCGGTGGATCACTCCCTGGCGGTGCGCGTAGTCGAGCCCGTCCGCGACCTCGGCCGCTATCCGGAGCGCCTCTTCCACTGGAAGCTGTCCCTCCCGCTCCAGGCGTTGGCGGAGAGACTCCCCTGTCACATACGGCATGATGTAGTAGAGGAGTCCTCCGGATTCGCCTGAGTCGATCAGGGTCAGGATGTGCGGGTGCTCGAGCCCGGCGACGATCTCGATTTCGTGGAGGAATCGATCGGCGGCCAGAGTCACGCTGAGCTCGGGGTGGAGGACTTTGATCGCAACCTTACGGTGGTGCTTCAGATCCTCGGCGAGGAAGACAACGGCCATTCCGCCGCGGCCGATCTCGCGTTCGATCGCGTAGCGGTCGGCAAGTGCTTCCTTCAGACGTTCCAGGAGGTCAGGCATATAGCCCTCCAGAAGAACGAAGGGGATGATATCAATATAGAGGATGGCAGCTCAGGGCGCCCGTGAAGGGGGGCACCGTGGGACGCGACCAGAGTACGTCGGATGTGCAGCGTGTCAGGACGCAAAGATAACCGAGCGTTCCGGCCCTCACCTCAAAGCAACCGCGCCTCCCCGAGTCCCACGTCCGCATAGACGAGGGCATGATCGGACCCTGCGTCGACTGCCTCCTCGAACAGGTAGCGAACCTCGTCCACCCTCCACTCGGGCGACGCCCAGATCGCGTCGTAGCGGGCCGGTTTCGGGTTCTTCTTCCCGATCATGTGTGAGGTCATCAGAGGCCCCTCGGGCCGTTCCTCGCGAATAGCCGCCATCCGCTCTGGATGAGCGGCCAGCCACGTCCGTAGCGCGTCACTGAGGTCGTGCTCAGGACTCGGTCCGAATACCAGGGGTTCGTGCTGCGGCCAGCAGAACTCGCTCTCCTCCAGATCAGGGTGATCGACGCTTGGCGTGTTCATGTCAGCCCCGAGGAGGATCGGAATCGAGCGGGGAGTCAGATACTCGAGGAGGCTCCGATACGCGGCACCCTTGGTCTGGTTGTACCCCACTCCCGTCAGGGAATGGTAGCTGATGGCCGCGAAGATAGAGCCGGCCAGTTCGATCTCTCCCATGAGGGTCCGGTCGGGAAACGGAGTGCGGCC
>JBATJK010000256.1:0-8188 GCA_049668445.1 Gemmatimonadota bacterium | reverse complement strand
GACAACCTCGAATCCGTCGATTGGTACACCCGGTCGCAGGTGCGGGCCGAAGTAGTCCTGTTCCAGGATCTCGACACTCCCATGACCGAGTACGAGATGCGTCACACGTCCGGTTGGGGGATCGACGAGGTCCACGGAATGGCGACGACCCTGGCCGCTGACCCCATCCTTGGTCCCGGCACGCGGGCCACCGTCTACTCGCCGTGCGCGAGGCTCACCATCCAGAAGCTGCTCGTGGATCGGGACGACGCTGAGCTCTCCAACCTGGTGTGGGTTGCCGGCCAGGGCTGGACCGAGGCAGAGGGCGTCGAAGATGATCTGATCAACCTGCCACTCTTCAACATGGCAGTGCACGAGGCCGCCGACGGCCCCGGCTACTACAACGCCGAGATCAACGTCAAGGGCAGGATCATCTACGGCTATACCTGGAACGTGCGGAGACTGAACGAAGGTGCCGGTGACTACCGCCTCACCTTCAGCTTCGACCAGACCTGCGGCGCCGTAGAGCTGAACACGTTCTTCGTCGACGGCACGACCGAGATCATGGTTCCGCTGGAAGAGGAACTCCTGGTAGCCGCCGCCGAGGAGGGCGAGTCGCCGGGTGGCGGAGGCACTTCCGGGCTCAGTTTCGCTGACAACCTGACCTACATGGACATCTCCATTCACGAGCGTGGTGGCGGAGGTGGCGGTAGCGGAAAGAAGAAGTGAGGCAGTAGTCGCTCCCCCAGGACGGCTCCTGACACGGTGGTCCTGCCGGCTTGTCCGGCGGGACCACGACAGGCAAAGGGAGACAGAACATGAGGGCGAACGGACGATATCCGACGATTCTGAAGTGGAGTGCAACCATTGGCGCCTTGTTGCTGACGGTAGGCACTGCAGGCTGTTCGAACCCCAACCCCCTCGACCCCGAGGTCGAATTACTGGCCGCTCGCGGTCGCTCGGGGCAGGCAAACGAGATCCGATTCACGGGAACGGTCGACATGGTGTGGCCAGGCGGAAAAGGAATGAACGCACCGGACGACGATCGATACGCTCAGGCAAGCCTGACGGCCTTCCCCGGTGTCCCACCTGGAAGTCCCGGCCCCGGCAACTTCGCTTACCGGGTGATCGCCGCTGATGGCACGCTGCACCGTGAGATCAAGGTGAAGCTCTATTTCGTGGACATCGATACCGAGCTGGCCGAAGTACGATTCATGGGGACAGTCATCTCGGATACGAAGCCATGCGGGGGCTCGGGACACGGAAGTGACGGCTGCACTGATGACGACGGCGGTTGTTCGCACGATGACGGCACCGACCACGACGACGGCGGCTGCTCGCACGATGATGGCACCGACCATGACGACGGCGGCTGCTCGCACGACGATGGCACCGACCACGAAGACGGCGGCTGCTCGCACGACGACGGCTCGACGGGTGGACATGGTGAGCCCGGTGGCTCCGGGGGGTCCGGTAGCCATCCGAACGGAAGCGACTGCAGGATCGGACAGGTCGTGCTCGGGTGGGCCAAGGATGTGGCCACGCCGGGGCGCAAGGGAGACCGAATCTCTTGGAAGTGGTTCTATCCGGACGCACCGAAGGTGCTCGAAATCGACGCCGCAATCGCGGCGGGCACGGAAACCACCTGGCCGTGCAAGCTCTGCGAAAAGGAGATCAACGGAGGAAACCTGAAGCTGCAGAGCGACTAGCTACACGCCCGGTAGGATCCATGCGCCGGAAACGGCCATGGGGGGAACGCCCGCCCTGCCCATCCTACCGGGTGCCTCCTCATGTGGCGAACGGGCTTGGAGGTCCGCCCGGGCCGGGGTGGCGGGCCTCCATCCCTCCTGATTGGCACCGAGATTGAGCGACGGAATTCCGTGTGACCTTCTTCAGCTTGAGGTCGTCTGTCCTGCGGAGGGGCAGAGGCCATTCGTTAGACCGGTCGCGAGGTCCACTTGGCGCTTCCCCATATCAGCGAACGAAAGAGGGCGGGGACAGGAGAAGTACCATGTCCCGCACACACCTCGCCGCAAGGGCGTTGGTGGCAGCCTTCGTCATCCCGTTGCTCGCGCTGGGCGCCTGTCAGGAAGAGCTGGACACCACCGAGCCCGTCGTGGAACTGAGCCCCGAGTACGCGAACCCGGGCCCTGACGGCGCGGTCATCGAGATCCTCGACGAGGCGATCGCCTCGGAGATCATGGCGTACTTCACCTACCTGCACGCCGCCGAGGAGTTCGGAGTCCCATTCACCCGAATTCGCGATGCCGAGCTGAGGCACGTCGGTTCCGTGGAGCATCTCTACAGCAAGCGGGGGCTGGAGGCTCCGCCGGTGGTGGAACCGGAAGGTGTGCCGACGTTCGAAACGCGGCTTCTGGCTTGCCAGGCAGGGGTCGCGACCGAACTCGCGGTCGTCGCGTTGTACGACGAACTGGTACCTCTCGTCCCGGCAGACGTCGCCAGGGTCTTCCTGCAACTGCAGTCCGTGTCGGAAGCCAACCACCTGGAAGCCTTTCTGGCCTGCTCGTAGGTCCGGGACCCGGGAGGGGGACGCTGGATCGCGTCCCCCTCCGGGTCCGACCACTGAGCGCAATGATCGAGAGCAGTCACTTCCCGCTCGCTTAGCAACAACTTGACGCCCCTCCGCCGCGGACCGCATCGTGCCGCAAGTTGGAGCGATTCGGCCCCGACCCTTCCGGTCTGAAGTCTCACGTTCGCAGCGGAGGCAGCCTTTGGGCGCGCTGAACAAGAGTCAGCAGCGGCCATCTTCGAGCGGTGGCACGCGCGGTCATGGCTTCGGAACCGCACCCGTCTTCCTGGCGAGCATCAGCACCATCCTGGGTGCGATTCTCTTCCTGCGCTTCGGCTACGCGGTGGCGCACACGGGCTTTCTGGGCACCCTGTGGATCATCGCGCTCGGTCACGCGGTCACGATTCCCACGGCCCTGGCGATCGCCGAGATCGCGACCAACCGGCGGGTGGAGGGCGGTGGCGAGTACTTCATCATCTCCCGCTCGTTCGGAACCACGATCGGCGGAGCCATCGGTATCGCACTCTTCTTCTCCCAGGCGATCTCGGTGGCCTTCTACATCATCGCCTTCGGGGAAGCCTTCAGGATACTGGGGCCCGCGTTCCAGAACCTGACCGGGTTCGCGCTCGACCTGCGCCTGATCACGGTCCCGGCGTTGATTCTCCTCCTTGCGCTCATGCTCACCCGCGGCGCCAATCTCGGGGTCGCGGCGCTGTGGATCGTGGTGAGCGTGCTGGCCGTGTCACTCGTGCTCTTCTTCCTTGGAAGGCCGGTGGAGGGTGCGACGGCGTCCAACGCCATCCTGAAGACCGAACTGCTCGCGGCGGACCCCCTGATCGTCGTGTTCGCCATCGTGTTCCCGGCATTCACCGGCATGACGGCCGGCGTCGGCTTGTCCGGTGACCTCGCCAACCCGAGGCGCTCCATCCCCCTGGGAATCCTCTCGGCCACGCTGGTGGGTATGGGCGCCTACGTCCTGATAGCCTGGAAGCTAGCGAGCTCCGCCCCCACCGAGTTGCTCGCCGACACGAATCGGCTGGTCATGGCCGACATCGCGCTGTGGTCCCCCATCATCCCGATCGGGCTGGCCGCGGCAACGTTGTCGTCTGCGATCGGATCGATTCTGGTGGCACCGCGCACCCTGCAGGCCCTGGCCGCGGATCGGATCATGCCGGGAGCGGGCATCTCCCGCTTCCTATCCACGGGAGTCGGACCGGCCAACGATCCGCGCAATGCGACTCTGGTGACCGGGGCCATCGCCTTCTTCGTGGTGCTGGCGGGCAGCGTCGACGTGGTCGCCGGGATCATCTCGATGTTCTTCATGGTGACCTACGGGTCGCTGTGCGCCATCAGCTTCCTGGAGCACTTCGCGGCCCGTCCGTCGTACCGCCCGTCGTTCAGGACCAAATGGTACCTGAGCCTGGTGGGCGCGGTGATGTGCCTGCTCCTGATGTTCCAGATGAGCCCGGGCTACGCGGTGGCGGCGATCGTGATCATGGCCGCGCTGTACAAGACGATCCAGCTGACCGGCGGCAGCCCGGACGATGGAATCGGGACGATCTTCCAGGGGGTGATGACCCAGGCCACCCGGACCATGCAGATTCGCCTGCAGAAGGCGCCCCCGGTGGAGTGGCGCCCCAGCATCATCACCATCACCGGCCGAACGTTCGATCGTTCGGCGCCGATCCGCATGCTGTCCTGGCTGTGTCACCGGTACGGCTTCGGCACCTACCTGCACTACATCGAGGGGCTTCTGAACTCGGAGACCTACGCCGAAAGCCGGAAGGTGCTGGATCGCCTGATACGGACCACGACCCGCCGGGCCAGCGGCGTGTTCTTCGATACCATGGTGAGCCCATCGATGCGCTCAGCCCTCGCGCAGACGCTGCAGGCCCCGGGGATCGCCGGGGTGGACAACAACACGATGCTGTTCGAGTTCTCCGAGCACGACGATGAGTCGGTGGTAGACGAGTGCCGGTCCGGGATCTTCCTGGCGCGCAGCGCCGACATGGATTGCCTGGTGCTGCGCCACGGCGACCACCATTTCGGAAACCTTGACGACATCCACGTGTGGCTCACGTGGCACGATCACCGGAACGCCAATCTGATGATCCTCCTCTCATACATTCTGCTCGGTCATCCGGATTGGAACGCGGCTGACTTGCAGATCTTCGCAGCCTACCCGAAGCCGCAGGCCGCCGAGCGAACGGAGCAGCTGCACACGATGATCCGTGAAGGCCGGATTCCGGTGTCCCCGCGCAAGGTGCAGATCATAGGGACCGACGACCGGATCGACTTCACCAGCCTCGTGCAGGCCAAGTCGTCCGAGGCCGACCTGGTGGTCATGGGGTTCACCGAGGAGCGCCTGCAGCAGAAGGGCTCGGACCTCCTCTTGAGGCATCCTTCCCTGAACGAGGTGCTCTGGGTGTCCGCCCAAGAGCGCATTCCCATGGAGTAAGAGCACGTGACCGATACCGGAACCACAACAGCCCATCCCGATGACCTCATCGTGATCGCCGGAGCCGGCGGATTCATCGGGGGACACCTTACGAAGCACTTCAAGGACCGCGGCTTCAACCGCATCAGGGCCGTGGACAAGAAGCCCGTTCCGGAGTGGTACCAGCCCGTCCCCGGCGTCGAGTGCCTGAGCCTCGACCTGAGCGAACCGGAGAACTGCAGGCGTGCCTGCGAGGGTGCGGCGGAAGTCTACAACCTGGCCGCGGACATGGGGGGCATGGGCTTCATCGAGCACTTCCGGATCGAGTGCATGCGCAGCGTCCTCATCACGACTCACATGCTCGAGGCCGCGTACCGGGCCGGGGCCCGGCGCTACTTCTACTCGTCGTCGGCCTGCGCCTACAACACGCAGCTCCAGCTAGACTCCGCCGCACCGGCCCTGAAGGAATCCGACGCCTACCCGGCCATGGCCGAGCGGGGCTATGGCTGGGAGAAGCTCTATTCCGAGATGTTCTGCCAGGAGTACTGGGCCGAGCGGGGCATGAAGACCTTCATCGCCAGGTTTCACGCCGTTTACGGCCCGTACGGCACGTGGGACGGAGGCCGGGAAAAGGTCCCCGCCGCCTTCTGCCGGAAGGTCATCGAGGCCATCGACGAAGACACGGGCCGCATCGAGGTCTGGGGCGACGGCACGCGCGAGCGCACCTTCATGTACGTGGATGATTGCGTGCGCGGAATCGACCGGATCACGCATTGTGACGAACTCATCGCGACACCCATCAACCTGGGCTCGAGCGAACTGGTGTCCGTCGACGGCCTGGCCACCATGGTCGAGCAGATCGCCGGCGTGCAGCTGGAGCGGGACTACATCGAGGGCCCGCTCGGTGTCGGGCGCCGCAACAGCGACAACACGATGATCAAGAGGGTCCTCGGCTGGGAGCCCGACATTCCGCTCAGGGAGGGAATGGAAAAGACGTACGCCTGGATCGAGCAGCAGTACGCGGATCGCAAGGCCGGCAAGCGCACCATCAGCTAGCGGCAGGAGACGCCGATGCTACAGCGCGGAATCCTCAACCCCCAGATTCTCGGCCTGATCGGCCGGGTCCGGCATACCAATACGCTGGTCATCGCGGACCGGGGGTTCCCGTTCTGGCCGCGGCTGGAAACGGTGGACATCTCGCTCGTGGACGATGTCCCGACGGTGCTGCAGGTATTGAAAGCGCTGAAGGCTGATTTCTCGGTAGGCGCCGCCTTCATGGCCGAAGAGTTCCTGACCGAGAACGACGAGCCCACGCAGGCGGCCTACAACCAGTTGCTGGCCCCCGTGACCATCGCGTTCGAGCCGCACGTAGAGTTCAAGAAACGCGTTCCCCAGGCGGTGGGCCTGATCCGCACCGCCGACACGACGCAATACGGCAACATCATCCTCGAATCGGCCTGACGTGATGCCGAGAGACCTCGACCCGTTCGGCGCCATTCCCTACCGACTGGCCCTGGCCGGCGGGTGGATCGACCAGCCCTTCATGTCCCGGCACAATCCAGACCCGTCCGGATCCATGGTCGTCGTGAGCGTGGAGCCGACGTTCTGGTTCATGGAGCGGGCGGGGCTCGCCACGAGCACCCGGAAGACCGCGTGCGATCTATGGCAGGCGAAGCTCCCGACCCGACCTCCGGCCGAGCTCGTCAGGGAATTGTACCACGAGGAGAACCGTCACAAGCCGGATCCTTCCGGCTCTCAGGACATGGCCGGGATCATCTATCCCGGTATCTCGCGGCTGGACTACGACTACGACCACGAGGGGGGTGTGTTTCCGCGGCACGTCGAGTCGACGAACGATCCCGAGATCGCCGCGTGGCTACAGAGCGTCATCTACATCCTGCCCGTCAACCAGCGCCCCGCCGGCTACGATCCGCTGCAGGACGTGAACTTCGACCCGGAGTGGATCCGGCGGCTCGGTCGAACCGGCGTGGACTGCTACGAGGCTATCCTGGCCCGCGACGTGAATGCCCTCGGGGCGGCCATGACTGAGACCATGACCTGCTGGGACGTCCTCGTGCCGCACAGCTTCTGCCACCCGACGATTACCGTGGACCTCCCGGGCATCCTCAGGAGTTACCAGGATCGGTACCCGGGCGCGGTCTACTCGGGGTGCGGGGGGGGCTACCTGTACGTCATCTCCGAAAGCCCGGTGCCCGGGTCGTTCCACGCCACGATCAGGCTCGCGAATGCCGACTGAGCGGCCGAAAGTCGTGGTCCTCGGCGGCTTCGACGATTTGCGGTCCACCGACGTCCGCTTTCTGCAGGAGGCAGCCAGGCGGGGCGCCGTCGAGGTCCTCCTCCTGTCGGACCGGGCCGCCGATTTCAGCGCTGACCGTTCGCCCGCGTTTCCCGTGGAAGAGCGGCAATATCTCGTCGAGGCCATCCGGTACGTCTCGGCTGTGAGGGTGATCGACGAATTCCGGGATCCCGCGTCGATCGTGGCCCGGTGTGCTCGGGGTGCCAGGGCCTGGGCCGTCCGGGAGGCCGACGCCTGCCCCACCGCTCGCTCGTTCTGCGAGTCCGCCGGTCTCGAATACGTGATCATTCTGGACGAGGAACTCGAGGGCTTTCCCGCCGTGACCGGCCCTGAACCGCAGGAGCCTCTTGCTGTGGAGGGCCCAAAGAGGGCCATCGTGACCGGGTGCTACGACTGGCTGCACTCGGGGCACGTCCGGTTCTTCGAGGAGGTATCCGAGCTGGCGGAGCTGTACGTGACCGTCGGGAGCGACCGGAACATCGAGCACCTGAAGGGAGAGGGTCACCCCCTGTACTCCGAGGAAGAGCGACGGTATCTGGTCGGTTCGATCCGCTACGTGAAGCAGGCGATGGTCGCCACGGGCTGGGGCTGGCTCGATGCGGAACCGGAAATAGAGCGGATCCGGCCGGACATCTACGCGGTGAACGAGGACGGCGATCGCCCTGAGAAGCGCGAGTTCTGCGAGTCCCGCGGCATCGAATACCGGGTCCTCCGGCGGCTCCCCCGTCCGGGGCTCCCGGCGCGACAAAGCACAGACTTCAGGGGCTTCTGACATGGAGAAAGCGAGCGGCTCGGGCAGGGTCGTTCCGGCCGGGATCCTTATCCCGTTCATCCTGGTTACCCTGCTCTTCCCGCTGTGGGGATTCGCGAACGACATCACCAACCCCATGGTGAAGGCGTTCTCGCGCATCCTCCAGATGAGCAA
>JBATJK010000255.1:0-2473 GCA_049668445.1 Gemmatimonadota bacterium | reverse complement strand
GCCGACTCGATGTCGTGAGTCACGATCACGCTGGTGGCGCCGATCTCGCCCTGGAGCCTGGCGATGAGACGATTGATCACGTTCGCGTTTACCGGGTCGAGCCCGGTCGTCGGCTCGTCGTAGAGGATGTACTTCTGGCGACCTACGATCGCCCGCGCAATCGCCACTCGCTTCTGCATCCCACCGGACAGTTCCGCGGGGAGAAGGCGCAGAACGTCGGTGTCGAGGTTGACATGTTCGACAGCCTCTATCACCCGTGGGTCCCGGTGGGCATCGTACTTTCGACACTCCTCGGCTGTGAGTCCCAACTGGATGTTCTGTCCCGCCGTCAGCGAGTCGAACAGGGCGGCATTCTGGAACACATAGCTGATCTGGGAACGAATCTCGCGAATCTGCTTCCCGTTCGCACTCGGGACCGACATCCCTTCCACTAACAGTTCGCCCTCGTCCGGATCGAAGAGGCCCACGATATGCTTGAGCAGGACGCTCTTGCCCGTGCCTGAAGGACCCATGATCACGAGGCTCATGCCCTCGTGAATATCCAGATCCAGACCGTCCAGGACCCACCTGTCGTTGAGTTTCTTCCTCAGACCTCGAATCTGGATCATCCGACGGCCTTGTAAAGAGGAGCGAGAACCACGTCCAGTACCATGAGCGCCACGATGATCGCTACGACCGTGTTGCGGGCGCTTCGCCCGACCCCGGCCGCGCCACCCTGGGCCTGGAGGCCCACGTAGCAGCCGATGAACGTGATCGTGATTCCGAAGAACACTCCCTTCACGAGTGAGAAGATCAGTGCCGCCGAGTGATAGTAGTTTCGCACCCCGTAGACGTAGTCGTGGGTCGACATATCGAGCATGGCCATGCCGGTGACCCAACCACTCCAGATACCTGCGATATTGGCAAGGATCACAATCGGGACCATCACGATGGCGCCGGCCACGACCCGGGGCATGATCAACTCCCCGACAGGATCTCTCACCAGAGTGCGGAGCGCATCGAGCTGATCGGTCACCTTCATCGTACCCAACTCAGCTCCGATTCCGGCCCCGACGCGTCCGGCCATGATGATCGCCGACAGCAGGGGGGCCAGCTCCGTAAGCATGCCGGCGGCCACCGCGTTACCCACGATCCATAACGGGAGGTCGGTGAACTGGTATCCGCTCTGCTGGGCCAGGATGGACCCGCTCAGGGTGGCCACGAGGAGTACAAGGGGAAGGCTGTCGACGCCAATGGCCTTGGCCTGCCGAAATATCTCCCGGACATGGTCTCTCGGGTGCAGCAGGGCCAGCATCGTGGCGCCAAACAGCACGCCGGCACGCCCGATGTGACGGGTCACCGCCAGGCCGGTGCGCCCAATACTTCGTACCCAGGCGACAGGAGGACGATCACTCCCCAGCCGTCCTTCACCTGCTGTGAGGTTGGACTCCCGGGCCAACAGTCGCACTGCCTTTCGAGCGATCGCCGAGTCGGAAGACTCAACGAGATGTGTTGGATTGACTTCCGTGCCGATCGAGCCGGCGTTGCGTTCGGCAAGCTACCACGGTCTGGTACTCCAACCAAGACCGCTCTCTGCGCAATTCAGCCCTGCTGAACCGTCGTATCGCGAGCCTCGGGGCTGGATTTCACAGGGCGCCGCAAAGCCCGCCCCCGGGTGCGCGCACCGGCATCGCCTTCCGGACCGCCGGCAGTCCCGCTGCTGTCAGCTCCTCCCGGGGCAACGGTGGCCGACCCGCTCGCTCCGGCGCGTGCCTCGGCCCCCAGTTTTCCTTCCGTCTCAGACTGGGCCTCCGTCTCCCTTCTGAGATCGGCGATCCGGGCGGAGTCATACTTCTGCGTAATGAGCGCCCACAGGGACTCCATGCGAGAAGCCTCACTCCCGACCACTTCGACGAAATTGAGAAGCTCCCGGGCGGTCACGCCCTGAGCCGCGAGGATTTCCGCTCGCATCGAGTCCGCTCGCGCTTCCTGCTCTTCGACCGTTTCGCCAGCTGGGAGATTGGCGTCCAGGATCATGAGCTCCGCCATTACCTGTACGTAGACCTCGTCACGCATGCCTGCCGGAGTCGCTTCCTCGTCCGCGGGTGCGCAACACGCCGCAAAGACCGCGAACGCGAGGGACACCGGGATTCGCCTGTTGGCTACCTTGCCAGTCTTCATGTCTACAATCTTCCATCCGGGCAGCATTCCGGCCAGTTGGCCCCCGCAGTATCAACAGCCGGATTGATGCGGGTCATGCCCTCCGATAGCTTCCGGGCACATTCAAGGCCCGGCCTGGGCCGGCGATTGCAGCCGCTTATCGCGGCCCTTTCCGTCCGAGACGAGGATCGATCTGATGAGGTCTGGTTGCCGACTGGCACTGATGCTGTTGTTGACTACCGCTACCGGTGTGTGGAGTCAGTCCGCTCCGTCCCCGTCTGAGACGCTCGGCTACGACCTGGGAGCCCGTTTCACGGACGCCTCGGACGCAGTG
>JBATJK010000254.1:0-11297 GCA_049668445.1 Gemmatimonadota bacterium | reverse complement strand
GCGTGAGGCCGATCGAGCGCGTGAGGAAAGCGACGGCGCCTGCCAGCCCGGCCGCCGCGGCCCACCCGAGCTCCCCGCCGAGCCACCGACTATCCACGGCGGCAACGTTCAAACCCGGCCCGGCTCGCGCCGGGTCGGCGGCCGCGATGAGAAGCGCCCCGACACAGGCGAACAGGAACAACGGCTCTGACAGCAGGACGGTGGCCACGGACATCGAGGGCACGGTGAGGAACGCGTACAGAGTGACGAGCCCAATGGCCGCCACTCGCCGCCGGTTTCCGCGTGCAAACAGCAGGAACGTGCCTCCCGCGGCCAGCGACCAGAATAGCGCATTCAACGCTTTGAGAGCGGTCAGATTCTCGGGGTACAGTCCGAAGGCCTTCCAGGTGACGGCCAGCACGGCCGGATAAGCGGGCGGATACTTAACCCCCGGCACATGGCCTGGGAGGTTCGAGTAGGCATATCCGTCGCCCTCGGCGACCGAGCGGGCCAAAGCCAGGTAGGCCCCATCGTCGTAATAGATGCCCGCCCCAATCGGTTCTTGTGACCGGATGGTGACCATCATGACGGTGAGTACGACCACGGTCGCGATCACGGCAGTGAAGGTGCGCGTGAGTCCCGCGTGGCCCATGTCAGGCTTCTGTGCCGGCTCGGTCTTCGGATTCATGCGGGCAAGGTGTGGTAGCTCAGGGCGGTCGGAAAGGCCCGGCTCAACCGTCGCGCGCGGGAGTGGAGGACAGGACGGCCAGGAAGTCCTCGACGATGGCGAACGTCAGTCCCCAGATCACATCCCCGTCATAGTCGATGGCCGGGAACTCACGAGTAGTTGGAGCCTCGCGTACCAGGGTGGACCGATACGCAGGATCGGAAAGAACAGAAAGTGGTATCCAAACATGGCCTGTGAGCTCGTAGTTGAGCCGGACTTCCTGGTCTGCCGTGAGCCACGCGACGAAAGGCGTCACGCAAATCGATGGAAGGTGTCTGCTGCGCGGGTGGATTTCGCCCAGGCGCCCGAGATGGTCTGTTCGCTCGAGGCGCAGGCCCGTCTCCTCCAGGGTCTCGCGACGGGCCGTATCGAGAAGATCCGCATCCTCCGGGTCCCGGCGGCCGCCAGGCAGAGCCACGTGGCCGGACCACGGGTCGCCGGGAACCTTCGCCCGACGAACGAACAGCCCTTCCGCTTCGGCGGGGTCGGCGGCCGTCTCACGCAGGACAAGGGTTACGGCCGCGCGGATCTCGCAGTCGGTTTCCGGTATCCGGTCCGCCGGCCTGTCCGCGAGGGCGGCGCGAAACCGCTCGGTCCAGCTCTCGCTCACCCCCCGTACTCCCGCGCTTCTTCGGCGGCTTCAAGCAGGGCGAGGTAGCTGACATGCCGGTGCTCCGCGATGCTGCCGTCCACGACGGCCTCCATCACCGCGCAGCCGGGCTCCGCCCGGTGAATGCAATCGGCGAAACGGCACCGTACGACGAGGGGCCTGAACTCTCGGAAGGCATGCGCCAGATCGGCAGGGTCCACGCCGGTCAGCTCGAAGTACTGAATACCCGGAGTGTCCACGAGGTATCCGCCGCCCGGCAGCGGAATCAGCAGGCCCGCTGACGTGGTGTGCTTTCCCTTGCCCGTTCGCTCACCTACCGCCCCTACCCGCAGGTCGAGGTCGGGCATCATCGCGTTCAGGATGCTGGATTTTCCCACCCCCGACGGGCCGGTGAATACGGTGATCCGGCCGTTCAGCAACTCCCTCAGTTCGGTCAGCCCGGCGCCGGTCCTGGCGCACGTGGGGAGCACCGGATAGCCGATCTCGGCGTAAGCCATGAAATCGAGAGGCACACTGTCGCCGTCCACCAGGTCCGTCTTGTTCATGACGATGACGGCGGGGAGTTCGTGCAGCTCGGCTACGGCCAGGAGGCGATCGAGGAGCCGGACATCCGGCTCCGGTCGGTTGAGCGAGAAGACGGCCGCCACCTGGTCGACGTTCGCGGCCAGGACCTGCTCCCGCCGCTTGGCCAACGAGTGCCGGGACAACCGGCTATGACGCGGAAGAACCTCCGTGATGCAGCAGGTTCCGTCTTCCAGGACCTCGAAGGTCACGAGGTCGCCGACCACCACCCGCTCGCCGGCACCACGCTTTGCGCGGCCGCGCAGGGAACAGTCGAACGTGCCCCCAGCCGTATGGATTCGATACACGCCAGCCGTGAACTGGAGTACTCGGCCGGTGAGAGGCTCAGGCACGGGGAAGCGTCACGAGGGGGTTGCTCCGGGTCCCACCATCTCGTCCAGGCAATTCCATGCGAGCAGGGCGCACTTCACACGCACCGGGAACTTCGCCACGCCCGCGAGCGCACGCAGGTCGCCCAGGTCTGTGTCGGCGGCCGCGTCCATGTTGCCGTGCAGCATGCGGGTGAACGTGTCCATCACCGCGAGGGCCTCCTGGATGGTCTGGCCCTTCAGCACGGTACCCATCATCGAAGCCGAGGCCTGGCTGATCGAGCAGCCCCGGCCTTCGAAATGGACCTCGGCGATCCGGTCGCCCTCGAGCCGAAGCATCAGGTCGATCACATCACCGCACAACGGATTGTTGAGAGTCAGCGTATGGGTGGCACCCTCCAGCGGGCCCTTGTTCCGGGGCCGCCGGTAGTGATCGAGAATGACCTGCTGGTAGAGATCCTGGAGGGAGCTGAGCTCCAGACCGTCGCTGCCATGACCGGGCATTCAAGCCACTCCGAACAGTTTTGCCGCGAGCCCCAGCGCATCGACCAGGGCATCGATCTCCGAACGCGTGTTGTAAAGGTAGATGCTGGCGCGGGCCGTCGCATCCACCCCGAGGTGGGTCATCAGAGGCTGGTTGCAGTGATGGCCGGCCCGGATCGCCACGCCCTTTTGATCGAGGATGGTCGCCAGGTCGTGCGCGTGGATGTCGGCGTAGCGGAACGAAATCACGCCTACCCGGTTCTCCCGCGGCCCATAGATCTCGAGTCCGTCCACCGCCTCGAGGCGATCCAGGGCGTATGCCGTCAGGTCCGCTTCCCAGGCGTGGATCCGCTCCAGCCCGATTCGCTGCAGGTACCGAATGGCCTCCGCGAAGCCCACCGCTCCGGAGATGTTGGGCGTGCCCGCCTCGAACTTGTGCGGCACGGGCGCGGCCGTGAATCCGTCGAGCCGGACCTCGGAGATCATCTCGCCGCCGCCCTGCCATGGAGGCATGTGATCCAACAGTTCCTTGCGTCCCCACAGCGCCCCGATGCCGGTCGGTGCCAGCATCTTGTGACCGCTGAAGGCGTAGAAGTCGCAGCCAATGGCCTGGACGTCCACCTGCATGTGCGGCGCGGCCTGGGCCCCGTCGACGAGGCACACGGCCCCCGCCTCGTGGGCCTTCCGGGCGATCTCGGCCACCGGGTTCACCACGCCGAGCGTGTTGGAAACGTGAGTGACGGCGACCAGGCACGTGCGGTCGGACAGGAGTCGGTCGTAGTCCTCCATCACCAGCGAGCCGTCGGGTCGCACATCGACGTACTTCAAGGTGGCCCCGGCGCGTCCGGCGAGGATCTGCCAGGGAACCAGGTTGGAGTGGTGCTCCATTTTGGTGAGGAGGATGTCGTCCCCCTCTGCCACGTGCGCGGCGCCCCACGTCCAGGCGACCAGGTTGATGGCCTCCGTGGTGCCCCGCACGAAGATCACTTCATCGGCCGACGCGGCGCCGATGTGGTCGGCCACGACCTCCCTGGCTCCTTCGTAGGCCTCGGTGGCCCTGATGCTCAACTCGTGCGCCCCGCGGTGCACGTTGGCGTGGATCTCGCTGTAGTAGGCGTCCACCGCCTGGATTACCGAGTAGGGTTTCTGCGAGCTGGCGGCGCTGTCGAGGTAGACCAGAGGAGATCCGTGTACCAGGCGACCGAGGATCGGAAAGTCGGCCCGGATCCGCTCGATGTCGTAAGCGGCGGTCGGCGTGAGGTCGGAGGTGGAATCAGGTGTATCCATGAGTGCGCCCCTGGCGCCTGTTCTGGCCGGGCTCCGCTGGGGGCCGGATCGTCAGCCGACCCGGACCTGAATTTCCTCACCCTCCACGCGGGCCTCGTACGTTTTGACCGGCCTGACCGCGGGCAGTGCCCTCGGCGATCCGGTTTCCAGGTCGAAGCGGGCACCGTGGAGAACGCAGGTGACCTGCTTACCCACGAGCTCGCCCGACGAGAGAGGAAACTCCTCGTGTGTGCACTCATCGTGCAAGGCGAACACCCGGTCGCCGACGTGAGCGAGGACGATCTTCTCTCCGTCCACCTCGACCTGCAGCATGGTGTCGGCAGGAACGTCTTCCACTCGGGCTACCGTGCGGAACTCGCTCATCGACCCTGGATCTTCGCTTCGATCGACTCGCGAATGCGCGATCGGACGCCCTCTCCAGGCACGCGCTCCAGGACTTCGTCGAAGAACCCGAACACCAGAAGCCGCTCGGCCTGCTCCCGGTCCAGCCCACGACTCATCAGGTAGAACAGCATGGTGTCGTCCACCTGGCCTACCGTAGCGCCGTGCGAGCAGCGCACGTCGTCCGCCCGGATCTCGAGGTTCGGCAGCGCGACCGCGCTGGCGTCGGGGCTCAGAAGCAGGTTCCGGTTGGTCTGGTAGGCGTCGGTGAGCTGCGCGCCCTCCGCCACCCTGATCAGGCCCCGGAACACGCTGTCCGAGCTGGCCGTCAGCGCACCCTTGTAGAGCAGGTCGCTGTGGGCACTGGGGGCTTCGTGATTCTGCAGCGTGTGGTGATCGAAATGCTGGTCCCGGTCGCCGAACCACAGCGCCAGCATTTCACTGCGAGCCCCTTCGCCCTCCAGGTGGCTCGTGACGTCAGCCCGGGCCAGGTCGGCCCCGAGCGTGACGTTAAACCCGTTCAGGGTGGAGTCCTTGCCCGTGTTCGAGTGCTGCATGCTGAAGTGCTTCACCCCACTGCCGTATTGCTGCAGTGCCAGGTAGCTGACCGTCGCGCCTTCCGCCCCGAAGATCTCCACTCCGTTGAGGCTGAGAGACTCGACATCCAGGTCAGGCGACACGTATTCGTCGATACACGTGACACGCGCCCCGGCCTCAGCCACGATGAGCGAGTGGGTCGAAACGACGCCGCCCTCTTCATCCAGGTACCGGAAGGCGTGCAGCGGATGCTCGACATCCACTCCTTCAGGGACGTACAGGAAGTACCCGCCGGAGAGAACCGCCGCGTGGAGAGACCACAGCTTCTGCTCCATCGGGGCCACATCGCTCTGGAACAGAAACCGCTCCAGGAGTTCCGGCCGCTCGTCCGCGACATCCTCCAGGGGCGCGTAAATCACGCCTCGCGCCTCGAGGGCCGGGTCGAGCCGGAGATGCTCCAGACACCCGTTGTGGCGAACCATCACGCCTGAGCGGTCACGGTCGCTCTCCATCGCCTCCCGCACGGGAACCGGCAGTCGATCGACAGGCACCCGCTCACCATCGCAGGTCACCGGCGAATACGACTCCGGGTCGAAGCTCGACAGGTCCGTATAGCGCCACTCTTCACTCTTCCGAGTGGGCATGGGTGTTTCGACGAACGTCTTCCACCCATCGCGGCGCAGCCGGGCGAGCAGGGAAGGTTCGTGTACGGCGCGGACATAGGTCGCCAGGCCGCGGGCAATCGTCTCGCCAGCGGGCTGCGTCGTGTCCGTGCTCATGTCGCTGGTCACCGTTCCTTCGGCCAACGTCGGTTCTCCTTGCTTCGGAAGCCGCCCGCGTGTGGCGCCCGGCTCCGGGATCTATCCATCTGGCGGCGTTCCGGCCTCAGCCGACGCTGCCCTCCATCTCCAGTTCGATCAGACGATTGAGCTCGATCGCGTACTCGAGCGGAAGTTCCTTGGCGATCGGCTCGATGAACCCGCGTACGACCATGGTCATGGCCTCCTCCATGGACAGCCCACGGCTCATCAGGTAGAACAGCTGCTCCTCGCCCACCTTGGAGACGGACGCCTCGTGTCCGATCGACGAGAGATTCTCGTCGATTTCGATATACGGATACGTGTCCGTACGCGATGTCTCGTCCAGCAGCAGGGCATCGCACTCCACGTTGGACTTGGACCCGACCGCCCCTTCGTACACCTTGCACAGGCCACGATACGACGAGCGGCCCGTGCCCTTGGAGATCGACTTTGAGACGATCTGGGAGGTGGTGCGCGGGGCGGCGTGCACGACCTTGCCACCGGTGTCCTGGTGCTGGCCATCACTGGCATACGCGATGGAGAGAATCTCCCCGTGCGCTCCCTCTCCCACCAGATAACACGACGGGTACTTCATCGTGAGCTTGGATCCGAGGTTGCCGTCCACCCACTCCATGTTCGCGTTCTCATGCACCATCGCCCGCTGCGTAACGAGGTTGTACATGTTGTGCGACCAGTTCTGGATCGTCGTATACCTGAAGCGCGCGTTGGGCTTCACGACGATCTCGATCACGCCGGAGTGGAACGAGTCGGTGGTATAGCTGGGCGCCGTGCAGCCCTCGATGTAGTGAGCCTGGGCGCCGTCCTCGACGATGATCAGGGTGCGCTCGAACTGGCCCATCTGTTCCGAATTCACCCGGAAGTAGGCCTGGAGCGGGATGTCCACCTTCACACCCTTCGGGATGTAGACGAACGACCCGCCGGACCACACCGCCGAGTTCAGCGCCGCATACTTGTTGTCCTGCGGCGGCACGATGGTGGCGAAGTACTCGCGGAAGATCTCCGGATAGAGCTTCAGGCCGTCTTCGATGGACTCGAAGATGATACCCAGCTCGGTCCACTCTTCCTTCAAAGAGTGGTACACCATCTCCGACTCGAACTGGGCGCCGACACCAGCGAGGATCTTACGCTCGGCCTCGGGAATACCGAGTCGCTCGAACGTGTTCTTGATCTCGTCAGGGACGTCGTCCCAGGACCGCTCCATGTGGTCCTGCGGCTTCAGGTAGTAGTAGATCTGGTCCAGGTCGAGGCTGGCGACATCCCCACCCCAGTCCGGAATCGGCTTCGAATAGAATATCTCGAGGGCCTTGAGCCGGAACTCCAGCATCCACTCCGGCTCTTCCTTGTGGGCGGAGATCTGGCGGACGATCTCTTCGCTCAGGCCCTTTTCGGCCTTGAAGAAGGGCTTTTCGTCGGTGACGAAGCTGTACTTGTATTCGTCGAGCCCGATACCCTTAATGGCTTCATTCTGCGGCATGTTCTAATCCTGCCTTGCCTCTCGTCCCCATCCCGGTGACGGACGATCCGTCGCCGGTGCTCCACACCCTGTTCAGCCGACGGTGGCTGCCTCGGGCTCCTCGTGCAGCCAGTCGTAACCCATCTCTTCGAGCCGGTCGGCGAGTTCCGGCCCCCCGGAATGCGCGATCTGGCCGTTCAGCATCACGTGTACGTAGTCCGGTCGCAGGTAATTCAGGATCCGCTTGTAGTGCGTGATCAGGAGAACGCCCATGCTCCCGTCGTTGTCGCGAATCGTGTTTACGCCTTCCGACACGATGCGCAGGGCGTCGATGTCGAGACCGCTGTCCGTCTCGTCCATCACGGCCATGCGGGGCTCGAGCATGGCGAGCTGAAGGATCTCGTTCCGCTTCTTCTCGCCACCTGAAAATCCGTCGTTCACGTACCGGGCGGCGAAAGCCGGATCGACCTTCAGCATCTCCAGCTTTTCCATGAGGCGCCGCTGGAACGCGAAGATGTCCATGTCCTCGCCTTCCTCGAGCCGCGCGACCGCCGCCGTGCGCAGGAAGTTGGAGATAGAGACCCCGGGGATTTCCGCCGGGTACTGGAAGGCCAGGAACACGCCGGCCCGGCTTCTCTCGTCGGGCTCCATCTCGAGGATACTCTCCCCGTCGAGCAGTATGTCGCCGCCCGTCACCTCGTAACCGGGGTGCCCGGCGATCGCCTTGGCAAGCGTGCTCTTCCCGGATCCGTTCGGTCCCATCATGGCGTGCATCTCACCGTGGCGGATCGTCAGGTCGACGCCGCGGAGGATGTCCGTGTCCTCGCCCTCCACTCTCGCGTGAAGGTCCCGGATCTCCAGCAAAAATTCAGCCATTCCCGTCCGCTCCAATGCCGTGTCGTCTCTTATGAATCATACGGGCCGGAAGGGTCATGTCCGTCACCCGCCCGGCCCGTCGTGTCAATCGAGAATCACTCTCGACTCAGACTCAAACTACACTAGTTGAGAACGAGTTTCAAGTGGTTCTACCTACCCGGGACGGTGCTGTTCCCACCGTTCCGCGCGAGGTGTTCACCGAGTCGTCACCGCCTTAGTTTCGCGCCGGGAGACCCATTGCAGTGGGTCGGGATCGGCCGGAGAGGGGAGACGACTCGATGCATGCAGCATTCTTCCGCCGCCACGGCGGGCCTGAGGTGATGGAAACCGGTGAGGCGCCCGAGCCGGTCGCGGCAACGGGGACGGTCGTCGTTTCGGTGCGCGCGGTGGCCCTCAACCACCTGGACCTGTGGGTCCGGCGCGGTATTCCCGGGCTCGCCCTGGACCTTCCACATATCGGTGGATCGGACGTCGCCGGCGTGATCGACGAGGTCGGTCCCGGCGTCGAGGGCTGGGAAGTGGGCGATCGCGTGGCGCTCAATCCGTCACTGTGGTGTGGCGAGTGCGAATGGTGTGAGCGTGGGGAACACCCTCTGTGCCTGGACTTCAAGATCCTCGGGGAGCACGTGGCAGGCGGGACCGCCGAGCGGGTTCGGGTCGTGGCGCGGAATCTCTACCGCATCCCCGAGAACCTGGAATTTCGCCTGGCAGCTGCGGCGCCGCTGGCCTACCAGACGGCATGGCGGGCGCTGAAGACCCGCGGCGGGCTCGAGCACGGCGAATCGGTCCTGGTTACGGGGGCGTCGGGTGGGGTGTCCACCGCGGCCATACAGATCGCCCGGCTGCTTGGAGCTCGCGTCCTGGCGGTGACGAGCGGTTCCGAAAACGTCAGTCGGGTGCGGGATCTCGGAGCGGACGTCGTATTCGACCGACTGGAGACGAACTTCTCGGACGGAGTGAAGTCCCACACGGAGGGTCGGGGGGTGGACCTGGTCCTGGACAGCGTGGGTGAAGCCACATGGGCTGAGTGTCTTCGCAGCCTTTCCCGTCTGGGCCGCATGGTGACGTATGGTGCGACGACCGGTCCGCGGGGGGACGTGGAGATCCGGCACATGTTCTGGAAGCAGATCAGCGTTTCGGGGTCGACCATGGCCTCCCGCTCCGAGTTCGAGGCCGTCATGGACCACGTGGTGGTGGGCGACCTGACTCCCGTGATCGGTGAGGTAATGCCTTTGGGCGCGATCCGGGAAGGCCATGAGGCCCTCGAGGCCGGGCGAGTGTTCGGGAAGCTGGTGCTGGAGCCTTGAAAAGGGGGTGGATGGAGGTGATCCGGCCGGTCGGCTTCTGCGTGTGGATCGCGATGCTGTGCGCGGCATGCGCCGAGACCGACCCGCTAATCGATGCGTCAGCAACTGATTCTGTCCTAGTGGCGTCGCAACTGGAAACAGGTCCAGAAGTGTCCCCGCAAGTCGATGCCAGTGAGGCAGATCCGTTCGGTGACTTCGGAGTCGACACAAATGGTGCCGCAGCAACGGCACAAGAGACTCCTGTGTGGCTGGTCAACCAGTCGAGGCAGCCCCTGATCATCACGGCCCGCGGCGGAGCTGCGACCGTGGTGGTCGATACCGTCGCTGCCTCTGATTCGGCCTTCGTACGAATCAATACGAGGGCTCTGACCGTGGAACTGTCCGCCCGCACGCCTGGAGGCGTGGCGATGGGCACCGTTGTCCTGCCGATGGACTCGGAACCCCGGCGAGCCGCGTTTCCCCACTGACTGTGGCCGTATCGCCACACGGACACCGTCCAGCAAACAGCCGTGCCTTCCCGTAACAGGCCTGAAGACTTTCAGTTACGGCTCGAATCAGCGCCTAGCACCGTTCTTGCTCATGTATCTGCAAAGGAGAGGCTTCCGAACGTGAGCAGGAGGACGGACCGATGAAGCTCGCCAACTCGCTGCTGTACCTCGTTCTGACGGCAGGACTCGCGGCCCTGGCGGTAACGAAAGCCAGGCCCGAAGGCGACATGGCCAGTGAGGTAACGATCGAGGACGCGGACCCCTGGTTCGTGTAACCCACGCCAGCTAATCTGCCTGCAGGGAATGTAGAAGCGCACTGTACACATCCTCGGGCACCCCGCCGTATAAGCCATACGTCTTGCCGCCACCCGTCCACATAGTGTAGAGTGTCACCACGCACGTATCATAGCGCACGCGAGCTGGAGGTGCTTCATGCGCATGAAGGAGCTGGTCGGCGCAACGGGAGTTCCGCGCACGGCCATCCATCACTATCAGCGGGAAGGGCTTCTGCCGCCCGCCGTCAAGACTGCCCGCAACGCAGCTTTGTATGGTCCGGAGCATGTCGAGCGGGTGAAACTCATCCGTTCGCTGCGGAACGACGAACTGGGGCCATTTCCTTTGGAGGGTGTGCGGCAGATCCTCGAGATGGTGGATCGGGGCGTGGAGCCAGAGGTGGCGGCCGCGCTGTACGCTCTTCCGGGTGGACTCGGCAAGTCGGCTACGTCCGCGGGGCGCACCGGAGAGCGATCGCTGTCCGACGTGGCGCACGACGCCGGGATCAGCCTTTCGACGGCGCGTGCCCTGCATGGATCGGGACTTCTGCGCGGCAGGGCAGGGACCGGGGGCTCCAGGGTCTACGACGAGGCGGACGCCGCCGCGGCCCGGGTGCTGGCCGAGCTGCTGGCCCACGATGCCATTCGACCCGCGGATCTCGATCCGATCGCTGAGCTGGTGGGCGAACTGGTTCGATACGAACAAGCCCTGACGAGCCTTATCACGGCAAAGGCAAAGGCAGGAGAGGCTTCAGAGCGACAGCATGCGCTCTTCCAGGGCCTGCACGTGCTCCACACCTATCTCTTCAGCCGACTGGTGCCCGAACCCGGCGACGCCTGACCTGAAACCTCCGGCACTCAGGGCACGTCAGATTCTACGTTGAACGAGGAAAGCGCCGGTACCCGCCGGCCACCCTCAGAACCAGACAGAACAGGATCCTGATCATGCGGGTTCGTACTCTCATACTGGCCGTCGGATCACTGGTCGCCGTGCCCCTCGTGGTTTCGGGGGTGCAGGCACAGGAGGCGGTGCGGCAGGTGACGCTGGAGGAGGCGCTGGGTTTGGCGGAGCGAAACAACCCGAACCTGGAGCAGTCGGCCTCGTCGGTGGAGATCGCGGGCTACCAGGAGCTGACGGCGATCGGGTCGTTTCTGCCGAGCCTGAGCCTGAGCTACGGGTACTCGG
>JBATJK010000253.1:0-11645 GCA_049668445.1 Gemmatimonadota bacterium | reverse complement strand
GGTTCTGGCTCAGCCGATCGAGTCCCCGCCGGGCTGCCTCGTTCGCGGGATCCAGTTCGAGGGCCCGCTCATACGCATCCCGCGCCCCGCTCTCCTGCCCGAGACGGGCCCGGGCCGTCCCCAGTCCGACCCACGAACCCACGTCGTTCCGGTTCTGGGTGAGCGCGAGATCGAACCAACGGGCCGCTTCTTCGCTGTTGCCCGCCCCCAGACTGGCCCGCGCCATCCCCACCTGGGCATCATAGCGCGACGGCTCCATTCTCAGGATCGCCCGGTAACGCTCTACAGCCTCGGCGTACTGTCCCTCGGCCGCATAGGTATCAGCCACACCGGTGGCCGCGGCCAGGTTGGACGGATCGGCTTCCACGACCTGCGTATACAGCTCCCGCGCTCCCGCGGCGTCGCCCGCCTCGATCAGCACCGCCGCCTGTACGAGGGCCGCCTGCATGGCGGCTACGGTCATTCCTCCCACCGAGATCGGGAAGACAAACACGCGGCTAACCTCTCCCGATGCGGCCGTCACCGTAGTCTCCGTGCCGCGAGCGCCCATCGTGACGATCGTGCTGGCCTGGCCCGCATCATCCGTCAGGGCCATCTCCGGACTCACCCGCCCGTTCTCAGCCGAGAAGCGAACTTCCACGTTCGGGGTGGGAGAGCCGGCGGCATCCATCACCGCCACGACGAGCGGCAATGTAAGATCCGCATTCGCATCCGCAGCCTGACCGTCTCCGGAGATCGCCACCAGCTGAGCCACGGCGGCGGCGGGCAGCGCCACTCCGCTCGAGCCCAGGATCTGCCCCCCGGACAGGAACATCAGCTGATTCTCGCCGCCGAGGAGCGATGCGACGACTTCGAATTCCAGCGCACCCTCGGCCGACGTACGTCCCGAAGCGAGGGCAGTACCGCTCTCGGAGCCCGCCCGCATTTCCACCGGCACATCCCCGACCGCGTTGCCGAACCGGTCCTGGACCACGACCCGAAGCAGCCCTGGAGTGTCTTCTTCGGGGAGCGCGAGCGGATCAGGGCTGGTCGCTACCCGCGCGGGGGCCCCCGGGGCGACGCGCAGAGTTACGGCCCTCGATCCACCACTCTGCACATCGCCGGCCAGCGTCAGGTTGAAGGTTCCGGCCCGACTCCCCACCGGAAAGAGAAACGTGCCCCGCCCGTTCGCATCGGTGACTGCCCTCGCATCGGACCCTTCGACGAGGGCGCCGCTACCGACGAGCTGCAACCGCAATCCACTCTCTCCGGTCGAGCCCCGGTTCACAGTCACCGGGATCTGCACCGTGTCTCCAGCCTCCGCATCGAAGATGCGCCGGCTCATGCTGAACTGGAGTACCGGGCCCGCGACCGCACGACCCACGCAACCCTCGATCGCCGTCATCACCGCATCATCCGCTCCGAGCGCTCGAAAATCGGTTCGGTCACGCTGGGTGGGAGCGAACGACAGGCAACTCTGCCGAATGATCCCCGCCACCTCTGCCTTGGAATAGGTGGTCCCCGTGAGAAGGCGAATGATGTCGCTCTTCTGAAGGGGCTCCGCATCCTGCGCCCGGACCGCCGAGGGCGACAGAAGCAGGACCATGAGCAGGGTGGCCGACGTGACGATTCGATGCATGGACTGAGTCCTCATTCGGGGCGTGGACACCGCGAGGCGTCGAAGTGCTGGTTGAGCCGGTTCATGTCTTCCACCAGACGCTCGTACTCGGCGTCCAGCGTCTCGTCGACCGCTGATCCGAGCCCGGCGTACGAGCCGGCCATCGCGATGAACGAGTCATCTGCCGCGGCATAGCCACCGGCCAGCATCTCGCAACCGATGCGACCGAGATCGAAATCCTGGCGCCGCTCGTCATACCGGAGCATGGCTTCCTCCAGATTCGTCGAGGCGTCCAGGAACCGCTGCACTTCCGCCGGGACCTGAGGTGGCGGCTGCACCCGAGTTGGCGACACCGGCTGAGGCTCTCCGCCGGATCTGAAGATCTGCAACCCTCCAAGGTATCCGCCAACCATGATCGCCACGACAGCGAAGAGCCAGACGATGGTTCGGCGTCGCACCGGCAGCCTGGGGTACATGCGATCGGCCTGGTTGTCCGCGAGCACGAGCGTCACGGACGACGCACCGGCCTCGATCGGTGGCTGCACCCTGACGAGGGGCGGGGTTTCCGGGCCCGCTGCCTCACCCGTATCAGGCGGTCCCGGCTGGACCTCCCGATCGGCGGTGTAGTTCTTCCAGCGAACGGCCGTCGAAATGGGGCCTGAAGCCGGAATGTCCTCCACGGCCAACAACTCCCGGAAGGATGCCAGCTCACCTTCGGTGCCATCCTGTGCCGCGGAGGGGCGGAACACCGCGCCCATCGGCCGGGCCGGATCCGGGACGATCAACACGGAGCACTGCCAGGGCTGACCGAAGTAGCGGTCGTTCATCTCCTGGTCACCTTCCGAGAGCATGAGCCCCAGAAGGTAGTGCGTGTGGTACCAGCCGATCAGCGCACCACCGTGCTCGCGGAACTCATCCTGAGAGGCGGCCCACGCCCGAAGGAGAAACGGGTCCGGCGCATCTTCCGATATGGGCTCGTCCTTCGCGATGACCCTGTCTATCACGGAGTAGTGCACGCCCGACTCGGGACACCGATACAGATTCCCGAGGAGAAAGCCGAAGCGAGACTCCTTCCCTTCAGCTTCCGAGTGCCTGTTGATCTGCCGAATGGCGGACCGGGCGAAGAACAAGTCGTACGGCCCTGATTCAGCCGGTCCCGCCGGATCGCCGGGGTCGCGGATCGGTGTCCACAACACCGACCGGTCCACGGGCAGGGTGGCCCGATGGTGCCTGACCGGCCCGTCGCCGCCCGAGCCTCGTGCAGCGTGCCGCAATGGCGTGTCGCCCGATTTCATCCCATCAGTCATTCGCGCACCCTCAGTTCAGCGCGATGAGGTCGAGTACCGGAACACCCATCAATGCCGACCGGCCCGTGCGGACCCTTCCAACCACTTCGATCATCTGCAGCGGGCGCAGACCTTCCGCTTCAAGCAGGAGCTCCGGCGGAACGGCCACGTAGACGAACCCCTGCTCTCCATCGGAGGCGCGCGCCAGGATGAACGGTTCGCCTTCGTAGAAGTCCGCTCGCGCTGGCTCCGCCCTCTCGACCGAGACGAGCTGCAATCGCCAGCGGACCTGGCGCCCCCGGTACTGGTCGGGATTCGCCGTCACGTCGGCCGGACTCAGATCTTCACTGGCCACGGCCGAGTCGGCCGGAAGGGTCGAGGGTACCCAGACCCATCCTTCGAGCCGCACGCGGGCCCAACTTCCCTGGCGGGCCAGTACCTCCAGGTCCGCATCGGGCCGGAGGGCCGCCAGCGTGTCTCCCGAGGGCGAGACGTGAAGTGGCACGCCCGCGCCCGAAACGAGGATCCGATTTGGCAACTCGGCCGGCCTCGGCGGAACCTCGCCCTGTGGAGTGGGATCCGCGGAAGGAGCGACGTCGGTTGCGGCCGCTGTGGGCGCGCCGCCCTCTACCTCGACGGCGGACTCCGACCACACCCAGGCGGAGCGGCGGACGCGCGTCCAATTGCCCTGTCGCTCGACCCGGTCCAGGAGCATCCCCCGTAGCAGGCGGGCAACGCGTCGAGCCTCGGCCTGCGGCGCCTCGCGCAGGTTCTCGCCCCCGGGGTTGGAGATGATCAAGTCGAAACCGTCCCGATCGGTGTCCGAAACGGAAGGACTCCAGACCCACCCCTCCAGGGTCGCCCGAATCCAGCGGCCCTGACGAGATTCCACGTCGAGAACCGCCCCCTCGAACACCGTGGCGAGTCGGTTGCTGCTCGTTACACGAGGCTCCTTCCGGAAATTCTCCTCCGGAACGGATATGCGCACGGACTGGCCGATCGCCGGGTCAGCGAACCCGGCGATCATGCCAAACACCAGCAACGACAAGACGGCAATTCCTCGCGTCGACATCCGAACTGGAAATGGGAGGGCTAGGCCTCTACATTGGCCACCTTGAGTCCCGCTCCGGCGCCTCGCCCTTTCAATGGGCGTCGCATCGCGGCGGGACTCCACGTTCATTGGTGTCGAGTATAGACGACGGTTCGAACAGGTGTCAATGAAATTACTGCAAGAAGTCAAGCTCGCGAGTGTACGTGGCCGGTGGTTCGCGGTCCTGCTGGTGGCGATGGGCGGCGTGGTCTTCGGGCCCGGATCGGCGGTCGGGCAGGAAGAGGAAATCGATACCCCGTATCGTTGGGTCGAGGGCGGCACGCGACTCGGCCTGGTGGGCGGCTACATCTTCACCAACCGGGGTGATCCGCCGTTCGGTCCAGGATCCTCTCCGTTCATCGGAACGCGCTTTCGGGCTCGGCTCAGCAGTCCCCTGTCGCTCGAGCTCGGACTCGGCTACGGCAATTCGGACGAGTACGTGATCGACCCGAGGCTGGAGGGCGGCCCTGCCGTCGTGGACACGGTGAGCGCCGACTGGCTCATCATCGAGGCGTCGCTGCAATTCGCCTTCACGGGGGCCCGGACCTATCGCGGGCTTCAGCCTTATGTGGTCCTGGGCGGAGGCATTCTCCAGGGGCTGAGCACCGGTACCAGCGATGTCCTTGCAAGTCCCCAGCAACCCTATCTTTACGAGATCGGTACCTCCCCAATGGTGCACTTCGGCGTGGGCGCCGAGTATCACCTTTCCAGGAAATTCGGACTGGCCCTCGAGGCCCGGGACAACCTGTGGAAGATCAAGACTCCGGAGGGCTGGTTCCGGATCGATGTTCTGCAGAACATCCTCGACTCCGGGTCGGTGGCTCCGGCTAAGAACCAGTGGACCCACAACTTCGAGCTCACGGCCTCACTCTTCTACTACTTCTGAGCCCGTTGGATGACCGTTGAACGGGATTCGGAGATCAGCTTCGTGAAGGTCCTCGCTCCCGAGGCTCTGGTTCGGGTACGGGTGAACGAAGCCGTCACGCTCGAATGGAGCTGCACTCCCCACGACCTTTCCTGCCTGGCCACGGGCTGGTTCCTCGCGGAAGGCATCGTGCGCACTCGCGCCGAGATCGCGGACCTGGCGGTGGAAGCCGCCGAACCGGGATACGCTGCCTGTCTGACGGTCCAGCTCACCGAGCCGGCGCTGGGGCGGTTGACGGCGGCACTGTCCGGCGACACGACGTCGTCGGTCCGTCCCACGGCATTGACCGCCCCAAAGGCTAACCAGGCGCCGGTCTATACATCCGGCAGCAGCCAACTTCGACCGCTGCTCGAGGACCGGGGCCGGGTCACCTCCTGGTTCCGGGAGATGTTCGACCAGGCGGCTCTCCGGTCGAGCGTGGGAGGCGTGCACACAGGGGGGTTGGTGGTCGATGGCGATTTGGCCCTCGTGGTCGAGGACGTCAGCCGACACCACGTCGTGGACCGTCTTGCAGGCTCGACAGTTCTGACCGGGGCGCCGCCGCGCGACTCGATCTTCCTGGTCAGCGCGCGTATCTCAGGCGCCATGGCAGCAAAGGCGTGCAGGGCGGGCGTTGGCGCACTCGTATCCCGGTCCGTGCCGACCGAACTCGCGGCAGCCATTGCGGCTCCGCGCGGCCTGATCCTCGTGGGTCGGGCCCGAGGGGAAGCTCCTCATTACTACTGGCCACATTCGGAAGCGGCCGGATGAGCGGGGCCCCCCGATCGGATATCCTCGGCGTGGTGCTCGCCGGAGGCCGGAGCAAGCGATTCGGATCGGACAAAGCGTTCGCCGAACTCGGAGGCGTGTCGCTCGTCCATCGGGCTGCGCGCACTCTACTTCCGCTGGCCGGTCGTGTGGTGGTGGTCGCCAACGATCTGGACAGGCACTCACTGCAGGGAAAGCCGGTGCGCCCGGACCTGGTGAGCGGTCTCGGCCCCCTGGGTGGACTGCACACGGCCGTCGCCTGGGCCGCTGAAGAGGGACTGAGCGGAGCGGTCGTTCTCGCCACGGACATGCCGTTCGCGCCTACAGCTCTGCTGGCCGACCTTATCGGCGCGCTCGATCGGGGGGTGGCCGTCGTGCCGGCGAGCCACGGCCCCCGGGGGTTCGAACCGCTGTGCGCGGCATACGACGTCGGGTGCCTCCCGGCGATCGAAGCGGCGATCGAGAGGGGAGACCGGGCCGTGATCTCGTTCTTTCCGGCCGTGGACCTCCGGATCGTGGAGCTGGCCCGGGTGTCGTCATACGGCGACCCGGATACGATGTTCTTCAACGTCAACCGGCCGGAGGATCGCCTTCGGGCCGACGAGTTGCTCGCAACGCTGCAAGCGGCGGAGCCAGGACCAGAACCCGGCGTCAGGATCCCGGAAGAGAAATGAGACGGGTCGGATGATGCGATTGTCTGTCTTTCGTATGTGGAGATCGAAGTCGGCGGGCCGGCTGGCGCTGACAGGAGCCCTGTGGTTGCTGGCGGCGCCTCTGCCCGCCCGGGGACAGGAACCGGCGCTGATCGAAGGATCCGGTTACGCCACGGCCCTGGGTTCACCCGCGGATCTGGCGGCCAGATTGGACCGCATCCTGGCCGACCCGGCGCTCATGCGCGCGCACGTCGGCCTGATCGTCCAGGTCGCCGAAACGGGTGAAATCCTGTACGAGCACGAGGGCGAGAAGTTGTTCGTGCCGGCGAGCAATACGAAGATCGTGACCGCCGCCGTGGCTCTCGATGCCCTGGGGGCGGCCCACCGTTGGGAGACGTTCATCGCCGCCGACGGCTCCGTCAGCGATGGCGTGCTCGAGGGCGATCTGTGGATCGTAGGAAGCGGCGACCCCGGGCTCACCCGGGAGACGGTGTCTGCCTGGCCAGAGATCCTCGAGCGTGCCGGGATCCGTCGTATCGCCGGCGATGTGATCGGGGATGACCGGGCGTTCAGCGGGGCACAGTGGGGCCAGGGCTGGTTCTGGCACGAGATATATGCCGACTGGGGGGCCGGGGTCTCGGCCCTGCAACTACGGCCCAATACGGTGCGCGGACGGTTGGTGCCGGGGTCCGATGTCGGCGATCCGGCCCGGTTTGAGCTGCTTCGCCCGGGACCTGCGCTGCCACTGGTATTCGATGTCAGGACGGGAGCCCCCGGATCGGACGTGCGCTTGCAGTGGGAGCCTCCGCCGGAGGGAGGCGACCTGCGGATGACGGGCTGGATACCGGCCTCCGACACGGTTCCCCTGCACCTGGCGACGCATCACCCGACGCTCTATCTGCTGGCGACTCTCGGCGAGGCGCTTGCCGAAGCCGGCATCGAGGTCGAGGGCAGGATTCGCCGGGCCGCCGATGCCGCGCCGCCGACCGATCCGGAGTGGACACACGTAGTGCTGTCCGACTCCCTCGGAGCGGCCGTGTCCGAGATGTTGAAGCCGAGCGACAATCAGATGGCCGAGTCGATGCTGCGTACAGTCGGACGCGAGGTCGCGGGAGAAGGATCCGCCGAGGCCGGCCTCGGGGTCGCGTCGGAAACGCTGGCGGGCTGGGGCATCGAGCCCGGTGCGATGTCTCTGTCCGACGGGTCCGGCCTGTCGCGGTACAACCGGATCGCGCCGGCCGCGATGGCCCGCCTCCTGAGGGCGATGTGGAGGCACGACGAGTATCGGGTGTTCTTCAACGGTCTTCCGGTGGCGGCAATGGACGGAACGCTACGTCGGCGCCTGTCCGGCACGCCGGCGGAGGAGAACGTCAGGGCCAAGACGGGTTCGCTGAGCTCCGCCCGGGCCCTCTCAGGCTACCTGACCGACGGAAGCGGGGAAACGCTGGTGTTCTCTCTCATGGTGAACGACTACGACGTGCCGGGGAGCGTGGCCATCGCGCTCGAGGATCTGATCATCGAACAGGTCGCGATGTACCGTCGGCCCGTGGAGCCCGGATGGCCAGCCTATCGGGATGAGGAGTGATGAGCCCTCAGGCGGGGACGGGCCCCCGACGAGATCCCCGGGCGGACTGGCTCGGTTGGCGCGAGGCCCTCGAGACGATCCTCGCTCACTGTGAAGTCCTGCCGGCGGAACGCGTCCCGGCGGCCCGGGCCCTGGGTTGCGCCGTCGCCGAGGACGTGGTGGCCACCGTATTCCATCCACCGTGGGACAACAGTGCCATGGACGGTTTCGCCGTCCATGCTGATGACGTCAGGGGAGCGAGCCGAGAGAAGCCCATTATCCTGCCCGTTTCCGATGACATTCCGGCGGGTTTGTTCCCTGCCGGGCCTCTCGAGACCGGTACGGTGGCCAGGGTCATGACCGGGGCACCCGTGCCCGCGGGCGCCTCCGGCGTGGTTCGGGTCGAACACACCACGGAGGCGACTCCGGGAGCGGTGAGCTTTTTCCAGGACACGGACGCCGAACGAAACATCAGGCGGCGTGGCGAAGACATCGCGGAAGGGGAAACCGTGCTCTTCCAGGGAGATCCGGTCACTCCAGCTACCGTCGGAGTCCTGGCCATGCAGGGCATGTCCGACGTCCTGGTACGCCGACGTCCTCGGGTCGGCGTGCTGTCCAATGGCAACGAGTTGGCCGACTTTGACGAAGTGGCAGAAGTCCGGGCCGGACGGCGCATCATGAACTCCAACGGGCATGCCCTGGCGGCACAGCTCGTGACGGCGGGAGCGGAACCCGTGCCCCTGGGGATCGCCCGTGACGACGCCGACGACGTGCGGCGGTGCCTCGAGCGCGCCACAGACTGCGACGCCGTCATATCCTCGGCGGGCGTCAGCGTGGGCGACCACGACCAGGTCAAGACGGCGCTGGACGACATGGGCATGCAGCGCCTGTTCTGGCGAGCCAGCATCCGACCGGGCAGCCCGCTCACCTTCGGCCTCCTGGGCGGGCGGCCGTTCTGGGGTCTGCCCGGGAACCCCGTCTCGGCGATGGTCACGTTCGAGGTCTTCCTTCGACCCGCACTGCGCAAGATGATGGGACACCGTCACCCCGAGGCTCCACGGGTCCTGGCACGGGCGAGGAAGGCGGTATCCTCGTCTGCCGAGCTCACCCACTTCTATCGTGTACGGTTGTCGCGCGTCGATGGAGATCTTCCCCAGGTCGAGCTCACCGGACCGCAGGGCTCGGGGATCCTGACCTCCATGAGCGCCGCCGACGGCTTGCTCATCGTCCCCGAGGGAGTCAAAGAGGTCGAAGCCGGAGAGATCGTCGAGGTCATTCCTCTCCCCGGAGACTGGTCGTGAGCGAGAGGGTCGTGGCTCTGATCGGAACCCGCAGGGGGCTGTTCCGCGCCGTGTCCGATGGCGAACGGCTGGAATGGACCGTGGAGGGCCCGGCGATCGCCGGATACGAAGTTTATCACGCGATCCTCGATCCGCACGATGTCCGCACCGGCTACGCCGCGGTCCGCCACGAGGTCTGGGGCGCGCACATCTACCGCACGAGGGACGCGGGCCTTTCGTGGGAGCCCCTCGAATCCCGGCCGACCTTCCCGGAAGACTCGGGCCGTGCAGTCCAGGCGGTCTGGCACCTGGCGACCGGGGGTGGCGCCGATTCCGGAACGCTCTACGCGGGGGTAGAGCCGGCGGCGCTGTTCGTCTCGAGGGACCGGGGCGACACATGGGAGCGAGTCCTCAGCATCGAAAACCACCCGACGGCCGCTTCCTGGCAGCCGGCGAAGGGTGGCCTGGCATTGCACTCGATCCAGGTGGACCCGGAGAACCCGGACCGGATATTTGCTGCGGTATCGGCGGGGGGAACGTATCGATCCGAGGACGCCGGTCGGTCCTGGGAGGCGATCAACTCGGGAGTTCGGGCTGAGTTCCTGCCGAATACGCGGCCAGAGGCCGGGCAGTGCGTGCACAGTGTGCGCCTTCACCCGCGGACGCGTCAGCGGCTGTACCAGCAGAATCACTGTGGCACGTACCGAACCGATGACTCCGGCGACACGTGGATTGAAATCACGGAGGGGCTACCCAGCGATTTCGGCTACGTCATGGGTATCGATCCGTCGGACCCGGATCGGTGCTGGGTGATTCCGGAGGAAAGCAGTCACTTGAGAGCGGTGTGCGAAGGACGTCTCCGGGTGTACGAGTCGGGCGATGCGGGGCGGTCCTGGACAGCGCGAACCGAGGGCCTTCCGCAGGAGCAGGCCTGGCTTACCGTGCTGCGCGAGGCGCTCGCGACAGACGGGCTCAAACCGTGCGGAGTCTACTTCGGAACGTCCACGGGCCACGTGTTCGGAAGCCCCAACGCCATCGAGTGGCACGAGATCGCCCGACACCTGCCCAAGGTCCTCTCCGTCGAGGTGGCGGTCCTGGCTGGCTGAGCGCCCCCCTCAGGCCGGGGCGCCTCCATTCCATTCGATCACGGCCCCGCCACTGGTGTAACCACCGCCCACCGCAGTGAGAACGATGTTCGCCGACTGGGGGAGTGGCCCATGCAGGCCCTTGAGGAGTTCGTCGAGGGCGATGGGAACAGTGGACGCTGACATGTTTCCGTAGGTCTCGATCACATCGACCACCCGAAGCTTCGGACGTCTCAGGGCCTTCTCGATTCCCTGCGTAATCCGCCGGTTGGCCTGGTGGGGGACCACGGCGTCGATGTCTTCCCAATCCAGATCCGTTCGCTCCAGCGCCCGGTCGGCCACACCGACCATCGACTTGATCGCGTTTCGGAGCACGTTCGGTCCACCACCCATGCTCAGCTTGGGCACGGCGTCGCCAGGCAGCATGACCGCCTGGCCCATCAGGTGCAGGTGCTTGGGAGAGTAATCAGCCGTCGTGTAGGGCGCGGCGAGCACTCGCCCACGACCCCCCTCCGCACTGAGCACAACCGCGCCGGCCCCGTCCCCGAACAGGACGGCCGTCTTCGGGTCCGTATAGTCTGTGATTCCCGTCAGGAAGTCGCCCGAAATGACCAGCACGTTGCGCGCTGAGCCTGATGTCACGAAGGCGTAGCCCGCCGCGAGCGCGTACACGAAGCCGGCGCACGCCGCGTTGAGCACGAATCCGGGAGTGTTGGGAATGCCCAGCATGTCGCCCACGGTGCACGCCGCGTTCGGGACGATGTCCCGTTCGGTGAGTGACGCGACGACTATCAGGTCCACGTCGGATGCCTCGATGCCGGCGTCAACCAGTGCCGCGTGACCCGCCTCGGCGCACATCCACTCGGCGCATCGATCCACCGCCGGATCCATGATTCGACGCTCTCGAATCCCGGTAACCTGGACCGACCACCGATCGAATACCCCGGCCGCGGTCAGACCGGCCGCCTCTTCCGGCTCCATCCCGCGCAACGACCCCCGAGCCACGTCCACGTCGAACGCCCGGCGGATCGAGTCCATCTCGTAGAGCTTGAAGTTGTCTACGCGTTGCTCCGGGAGGTATCGTCCCGACCCGGCCACGAAGGCCTGTGGTGCACTCGTCGTCAAAGCTGTTTCCGCCTCTCGATGGGTTCACGCCTCCGACCGACCTCTGCGCGGGTCCGGCTGAATTCGTGTAACTACGGTTGGCGAAGATAGGGGATGAGCCGACTGACCTCAATTCGGGGCCGGCAGCGGTGAGGGCGCGCCACCCCGGACGGGATGGCGCGGGATGTCTTCGGAAGCTGGTCTCAGCCTCCGTCGCGCTGCCGCTGCGGCGGGTCGCTCCCCGGCGGAACGGGCGCGGCGCCATCGGGCCGCCGGCTGGGTTGTGATTGACGGTCGCGCTGCTGGGACCGAGC
>JBATJK010000252.1:0-1616 GCA_049668445.1 Gemmatimonadota bacterium | reverse complement strand
GTGCTCCAACTGCGAGGTGTACTGCCCCGAGCACGGAGCCCCGTTCCGCGTGAAGGAGCGCCTGTTCTCGTCGGAGGCTGCCTTCGATGAGTCGGAAAACGACGGGTTCTGGTCTGCGGACGGTGAGCTTCGGGCGCGCCTCGGGGGGCGAGTCCTGACCCTCGGCGTGGATGAGACCGCCAACTGGGCCTATCTGGACGCCGGCGACATGCGTCTCGAGTTGTCCTGGAGCCCTCTTCAGATCCTGGGCGGCTCGGTGGAGACGAACGCCCGGCCCCTGGACACGGCGCGCCTGTGGCGGATGCGTACGGCCTGGGACGCGATCTATCGGTCCGGGCGATCGAATCCGGTGAATCCGGCCGGAAGACGGGGAGCCTGACGTGCGGACGCGACTGGTGAACCTGCGGGTACCGGCGGACGACACGGCGGGACGCGGTCCGAACACCGTGCCGGCCGACGTCCTGATCGAGGGAGAGAAGATCGCCGCCGTGATCCCGCCCGGAGATCGGCCGTGTGAAGCGGACGAGCGCAGGATCGATCTGGAGGGCCAGCTCGTGCTCCCCGGCGCGATCGACGGTCACGTGCACTTCGACGATCCAGGGTTCACGCACAGGGAGAACTTCGAGACCGGAACGCGGTCCGCGGCGGCCGGGGGTGTCACCTGCATCGTGGACATGCCGTGTACTTCCCTGCCCCCGGTGACGTCGCGCGCGAACCTGGAGGCCAAGCTCGCGGAGATCGAGCCCAAAGCTCACGTCGACTTCATGCTGTGGGGCGGCGTATCGGCGAACGCGATGGAGCGGCCAGACTGGATCGCCAACCTCGAGGACGTGGTTTCCGAGGGCGTCGGAGCGATCAAGGTTTACATGCTGAGCGGCATGGACACCTTTCGGGACCTGGAGCCGGCCCGCATCGAGGAGGTCTTGAAAGAAACTCGGCGGCTCGGCGTGCCCGTCGGCGTGCACGCCGAAGATCGGGGGATGGTCCTCGGGCTCACGGAACGGTTGATGGCCCGGGGCAGGAACGAGCCGCTCGACTACGCGGCCTCGCGCCCCGCCGCCGCAGAGGTATCCGCGGTCTCCACGCTCGTCGACCTGTGCGGGCGTACCGGCGCCCGGGTCCACGTGGTACATGTCGGATCCGGAGAGGCCCTCGACGTCATCGCGTCGGCCCGCCTGGAAGGGCTTCCATTGTCGGGCGAAACCTGCCCGCAGTATCTCGAGTTCACGGAGGGAGACCTGGTCTCGCAGGGAGCGATTCTCAAGACCGCCCCCGTCGTGAAGACCGCCGCGGACCGGGACCGGCTGTGGGCGGGTGTCGTCAACGGAGATATCCAGCACGTGGCCACGGATCACGCGGCCGGGGAGTGGCCAGCCGAGAAGCACACCGGGTCGATCTGGACGGACTACGGGGGGGTGCCCGGGGTGGAGCTGCTACTGCCCTTCCTTTACTCCGAGGGGTACCGGAAGGGACGGATCTCCCTGGGGCGGATGCTGGAAGTCGTTTGCTCCGCTCCGGCCGCCTTCTTCGGCATCGAATCCCGCAAGGGCCGCCTCGCGCCCGGCTATGATGCGGACCTGGCGGTAATCGACGAGGACGACTCCTGGACCGTGAGG
>JBATJK010000251.1:0-23093 GCA_049668445.1 Gemmatimonadota bacterium | reverse complement strand
CGACGGACAACAGAATCTCCTGCCGCGGGAATGCGCCCGCGGCCACTCAGACCGAAGGAGCGACGGAATGCGGGATTACGAAGTCGTTTACATCTTCAAATCCTCCCTCACGACGGAAGAGATCGAGGGACGACTCGAGGCCTACCACGGGAAGATCCTCGCCGCTGAGGGCAGCGAGATCACGGCCGTTGAGCACTGGGGCAAGCGCCAACTGGCCTACCCGATCGACCGCAACGACAACGGCTACTACGTCGTGACCCAGTTCACGGCATCTCCAGGCGTCCTGACGGATTTCGAACGAGTTCTCAAACTGGACGATGATCTTCTGCGACACCTCGTGGTGCTCTCAGAAGGCGAGTTGCCGATGCCGGTCATGGACGAGCGTGGCCGGGACGATGATCGCGACAACGGCGATCGACGTCGCAGCCGGAAAGCCGACGATGACGATGACGATGACGATGATGATGTCGATGACGATGACGCCGATGACGACGATGACGATGATGTCGACGCCGATGACGACAGTGACGACGGCGACGATGAGGGCGAGGCCGAAGAGGGCGACGACCCCGACGGTGACGACGTTGACGCAAAGCGGGAGGACTGATCGATGGGCTTCAGAAAAGTATGCAAGTTCTGCGAGCGCAACGTCGAGCGGCTTGACTACAAGGACGCTGAAACGTTGGGCAGGCTGATCACGGACCGGGGGAAGATTCTTCCGCGGCGCGCGACCGGGACGTGTGCCCGGCATCAGCGTCAGCTCGGCACGGCGATCAAGAGAGCTCGGTACCTGGCTTTGATTCCGTACATCCAGGGCTATCACTCCTGAGCCACCGCCGACCAGGCCAATGACGGGCGCCGGGTTGTGAAGGAGCGTGGGCGCACGCTGATGCGGGCTTCGCTGCTCGTGCTGGTGACAGTCCTTCTGTCGCCGATGAGCCCCGTGTGGCTCGTCTTCATACCGTTCGCCTTGCTGCTGCTGGCGTTCCGGACGGACGACTGGATGAGCGTGGCCGTTGCGGCGGTCATTCTGGGGTTGAGTTTCGCGGGCAGTCGCCCCGGTGGGATGGAATGGTACGTGCCCCGCGCATGGAGCCTGATTGCTGGTGGAGCCTTCGTGGCCGTCAGCATCACGCGGAGCAGGGAGGCCCTGGTGGACCGCTCGCTCGGGGCGATCGGCCTCGCGCTCGCAGTCGTGCTGGTCATTGGCGTGGCGCGACCCGGGGTGTTGCAGGGGGTGAACTGGTGGATGGCTTCGGAGATCCGGCAGGCGGCGCTGGCAGCCGGCGGTATCCTGGAGCAACTGCGGGGAAGTGCTGACCCGCAGGTCCGCCGGCAGCTGGAGGTGGCGGTTCAGCGGTGGGTCGTCTTTCAGCAGGACGTGTATCCCGCGATGCTCTCGCTGGCCACTGTAGCTGCGTTTGGAGTGGCCTGGTTCGGCTTCGAGAGGATCTCGGGGAGCTTTCGCAGCCCTGGGCCGATCCGGGAGTTCCGGTTCAGCGACCATCTAATCTGGTTGTTGATCGGCGGGTTGTGCATGCTGGTGCTGCCACTGGGTGGGCCGGCGTTCATGCTGGGTGAGAACGCTGCCGTGTTCATGGGGGGGCTGTATCTTCTCCGGGGCGCGGCGATCCTCTTCTGGATGGGTGCTGCAGCCGCGACAACGGTGTGGAGTGGCGTGCTTCTAGCACTGGCGGCGCTGTTTCTGTACCCCGTGGTCCTGGGTACAGCGCTGGTGCTGGGCTTGAGCGACACCTGGATCGACCTCAGGGAAAGACTGTCGCGGGCTCGAGCGGACAACGATCTTTGAAGGTGCCGTTCTCGGGTCGCCAGAGCGTCCGTGAACGAATCGATACGCAACGCAAGGGGTGCTGGACATGGTTCAGGTAATTCTCAGACAGGCCGTAGATGACCTCGGAGACATCGGAGAGGTCGTGGACGTAAAGCCGGGCTACGCTCGCAATTTTCTGATTCCGCAGGGGATAGCCTACGAAGCGAATGCTGCGAATCAGAAGCGTTTCGAAGAGGAACGGCGACACATCCTCGATCGGTCCGCGCGCGAGCTGGACCGGGCAAAGGCAGCAGCGGAGCGTATCGAGGGGCAATCCGTTAGCTTCACGGTACGGGCCGGAGAGGAAGGCAAGCTGTTCGGCTCTGTCACTGCCACTGACATCTCGGAAGCGTTGGCCGAGAAGGGGCTGGAAGTGGATCGCCACCTGATTCGGCTCGAGGAGCCGATCAAGCAGCTTGGCGTCTACAGAGTCACCGTGCGCCTTCACGCCGAAGTGAGGCCGGAGGTCACGGTGTGGGTCGTCGCGGAGGGCGATACCGAGAGCTGACCGGAAACGCTGGCCTGAGGCGGGCTCGAGACGCCCGCCCTCGTGACAGGAGGAATCCGGGGTTTGAGCGACTACTCAGAGATCCAGGCGCGCGAGCCGGAGCCTGCGCACACGCAGGCCTCCCGGTCCCGGCTGCGGATCGCCTACCTCGACGGACATCGTCTTCGCCGCGGGTTCCTTGCGGGCGCGGCGCATGTGGGTCGCCAGCGGGCCGAATTGGATCGCATCAACGTGTTCCCGGTGCCCGACGGCGACACGGGCACCAACCTCACACTCACCCTGCGTTCGATCTCTGACGCGTTGCGCCACGTGCGCAGCGACTCTTTCGCCGAAGTCGCCGGTGTGGCGGCCGAGGCAGGCGTTCTCGCGGCCCGCGGTAACTCCGGGATGCTGTTTTCGCGGTACCTACTGGGCTTTTCCGACAGCATTGGCCGTCGACTGAGGGTTGGCCCGCGGGAAATCGCCGAGGCCCTGACGGCCGCTGCCGCATCCCTCCACGATGTGCTGGAGAACCCCCGTGAGGGGACGATCATCACGGTGGCGCGCGACCTTGCCGCCGAAGCCCGCCGGCGAGCCCACTCCCGTCAGGATGTCTATTTGTGGCTCCGGGACCTCCAGGTGGCATCTGAGCGCTCTCTGCAACGCACCATGGACCTTCTGCCGGTCCTGCGGGAAGCCGGCGTCGTCGACGCCGGGGCGAAGGGCTTCGTTGCCTTCTTCGAGGGTGTGGTCCACTACATCGAAGGTCACGCTCCGGGGGACGTGATTGCCGAGGCCCCGCTCGAGCGGACGCACGGTGGAGATCGTCCGTCGCTGTACGTAGCGCGCGAGGCTGGCTTCGGAGCCAGTGAAGGACGCTACTGCACCCAGATTGCGGTCCGCGGGGACAATGTGCCGGAGACGGCCGAAATCCGGCGCGCCCTGCATGGAATGGGAACCTCGACGATCGTTATCCGTTCGGGTGGAACGGCCAAGGTCCACATCCACGTGGACACGCCTGAGGCCGTGCGCGATCTCCTGGGCGGTTACGGAGAGATCGTGTCCGAGATCATCGAGGATACGCAGCTCGTCGGTGCCGGACGGCACGTTGCGGTCGTCACCGATTCCGCGGCCGATCTGCCCCATGATTGGGCGGAGAGACACGGCGTGGCCGTCGTTCCTCTTCAGGTGATCGTCGGGGACCGTACGTATAGGGACGGTATTGACCTCGATAGTGAGGGTCTGAAGGAGATACTCACAACGCCCGGGGCCCCGACCCCCAAGACCTCGCAGCCTCCTCCAGCGCTGTTTGTCGAACGGTTCGGAGCTGCTTTGGACACCGGGGCGGAGGGGTTGCTCGGGATCTTCGTCAGTGGAGCTCTATCGGGGACTTATGGCTCGGCGGCTGCGGCGATGCGGGAGTTTGACGTGCCGACGCAGGCCATCGACTCCAGGTCCGGCTCTCTGGGCGTCGGGCTTCTCGTTGCCCGCGCGGTGGAGCTCCTCGACGACGGCCATAGTCTCGATGAGGTAGCGGCCGAGCTGCGGGCTGTTCGTGATCGTTCCAATATCTTCCTCACCGTAAACACCTTCGAGTATCTGCTGCGGTCCGGCCGGGTGGGTCGAACGAAAGCGTGGTTGGGGGGACTTCTGGATCTGAAACCGATTCTGTCGCTGGATGATGAAGGCCGGGTCATCAAGGCGGGTACTGCGAGAGGTGAGGAGGCGCTACTCGAGCAGGTCATGCAGCTGCTGGAGGAACGCCTTTCCGGCGCGAAGCGATATCGACTCGGCGTCGCGCACTTCGCGGTCCCGGAAGTCGAGGTGGAACTCGTACGTCGGTTGAAAGCGCACTTCGACCCCGTGGAGATACTCAGCGGGCCCACGACCGCATCCCTGGCCGTTCACACCGGGCCCGGAGCGTGGGCTGTCGCATACCAGGTTGAAGAGTGAGTCGGATCCTACCCTATTGAGGGAGCCAACCGTGTCGCAGAACACGGACCGGGTCTCCCGTTTCAATCCATTGGCAGCGAGGAGCACGTGGCCCAAGCTCGAGAGAAGCACAAGCAGGAAGAAGCAGGACGACCCGCCGAGGTAGTGGCTGCGGCGGAGGCAGCCCTCGAGCGGAACGCGCGCGAGGCGATGCTTCTGGATCTCCGCGGTGTGTCCGATGCGACCGACTGGTTTCTGATTGCCAGCGGCGATTCGGATACGCACGCCCGTGCCATAGCGGAGAACATCATCGAACGGATGCGGGAAGCGGGCTTCCGACCGGCCGGTGTCGAGGGAAAGGCGAGTGCAAACTGGATCCTCCTCGACTACATCACGCTGGTGGTTCACGTATTCCTGCCACGCGTGCGTGACTACTATGATCTGGAGAGGCTCTGGGGCGACGCGCCCGCCCTGGCGGTCGAATAGACGGCATCCCGGTAGTTTCTTGCCACTCGTTTGGCGGCTCCTCATGTTGCCGGTCAACGATAACGGCCAGGGTCCTCCGCCTGGGAAAGAGACGCATTGAAACCCATTTCAGATAGGGTCCGGTCGGGCGGTGCATGCGGCCTCGCAGCGGCGATCGTCCTGCTCGCGGCGGGCTGCGATCGGTCGCCCGGACCGGAGGCGCAACAGCCGGAGCCGGCCCTCCGGGGCGCGACCCTGGTGGTCGGGACTTCCGCCGATCAGTGGAGTCTGCTGAGCGTACCACGGGAGGGCGGTCTGGCAGAGGCCCGGGCTCTCTCCGACCCGCAGCAGGTGGTATGGACCGGTACGACCGAGCTTCCCCCTGCGATCGAGGTGCACGCCCTTCCTGAAGGGCGGGTCATCCTTCGCACCGCCGAGGGTGTCGTTCACACGTACGACCCTTTCTCAGAAGCCCTCGTGCGGGTGGGAGAGATCGCGCCGGAGGCAGTCTGGCTGGGTGACGGTTCGGTGGGGCTCTATCTGTCTCCAGGCGGAGCGCTCCTCGAGATCTCGCGCGAAGGCGCCTGGAGTTACGGGCTGGACAGGGACGTCTCGTGGGCAGCCCCGGCCGAGGGCGGCGTGCTCGTGGTCCTCGATGAGGATGCGGAGCGTCAGACCGTGTGGCTCCTCCACCGCGATGAGGACGAGCCCGCCGAGACGGGTTCGGCCGCGGTGCATACGCCGGGCGTAATGACGGCGTGGGGAAGGCGCGCGGTGCTCGCGTCGAACACGGGTCGCGGCCTGGTCGTGCTCACGGTCACACCCATCGAGCAGGCGGGCGAGTTCGATGTGGGCGGACGGATCGTGACGCTCGCGGCATCCCCGTCCACCCACGAGGTCTACGTATCCCTGGACGACCCGCCCCGTCTAGTTGCCGTCAACCGGTTCAACCTCACGAGCAGGGTGCTGGCGGATCTGCCCGGGCCGGCGGCAGCCGTGCGGCCAAGCCTGTTTGGTGAGGGGATACTGCTGGCGCAGAACGGTCAGGTAGCGCGGGTTCCGGTGACTGGCGGCAGCCCGGTGCCTCTCGGCTCTGTCTGGCGTGAGGATCTTCCGGTGGGGCTACCTGACGGAACGGTGGTCGCGGCCACCGAAGCCGGAATCGTGTTGTTGGACGCTCAATCTGGTGCGGAGACTGCACTGGAAGGAGCGGGCGTAGATCACTGGTGGCTACCGGTCCACTGGAATCCGACCAGCGCGATCGTGACCGCGGATCGGGTACCGGGTCAGGTGGTGAGAGCCGAGTCCCCGGTGGCGCCTGACGAAGCCATCGGCATTGACTCGTCGATGCTGGCAGAGCGCCTTGCCGCCGCGCCAGGTCTTCGAGACGAGGCCGCCGCGCCCGTGGAGTCAGGGCCTCCGCCAGGCTTCTACGCCATCGTGGGGTCGGCCCGACAGCCGGCGGGTATCCGCTCTCTGGTCCAGTCCCTCGAAGACGCGGGGTTCGCCACGCAGGTGCAGAGTTTCCCGGACGAAGCCGGGCGGACGTGGTACCGAGGCCTGGTGGGTCCGTACCGCTCCCGGTCCGAGGCCGAGGCCGCGTCCCGTCAGTTGCTCCGCGAGCGGCGCCTCGAAGCCTGGGTGACCGAAGTCGGGGCCGGCGGACGCCCGGAGGAAGAGTCGATCTGATCGAGTGAGCCAGACTACTGAAGCAGCGGGCGGTGCGGGGCCACCGCCGTGGTTGCCCCCGTCAGCTCGAAGGATTCTCCTCGTCGGTGGCTCAGCCAGTGGCTCAGCCGGTGGTGATTGGGCTGGAATGGCGGCGGTCGAGGTCGCCGATCTCGTGGCGGGTCACAGACCGCGCACGCTGCTCGTGAACACCATGGCCGGAGCCCACGGTCCCGACGGAGTCCTGGGCCTGGAGAGTCGGCCCGGGCTCGGCGAGGTCGTCAGCGGTGGCAGCCGTGTCGGTGAGGTGGCGGCCAGGCCCCAGGGGCGGTCTTTCATCTTCGTTCCCGCCGGTCGGTCGTCGCCCGGCGTCGGACAGCTATGCGCGACCCCCAGTTTCCGACATCTGATTCGGGCCGCCGGGAGTGGTGGAACCCTTCTTCTCCACGTCGCGGAGGCCGATCTGGCCGACCTGCTCCGCGAATCCACGGCGGGCGACGGGCTGCAGTTCGATGGGCTGGTCTTGTTGGGCGACGCGTCCGTTCCCCCCGGTCTCCCGCCGGAAGTTCGGCTGCTCGCTCGCGTCGAAACGGAAGCTCCGGCTGCGGAGCCCTCTCCGCGGCCCCACTCTACGGGGGGCCGAAAGTCCGGTTTCGCCCCCCCCAGCCGGACTCCGGCGATCGTTGCGGGTGGAGGGACCAAGAGACGGCCTCGCGGTCGCCTCGAGCAGTTTGTCGACGACATCCGGAAGCGCGGGACGGGTGGGGTGGGCGGCGTGGCCGCCGTGTGGCTCGTCGCCGTGGTCGCGGTGTGGCTCGTGTGGCAGGGGCTCTCGGGTTGGCCGGCTTTCGAGGACGACTTCGACTTGCCGATCGAAACGTCCGTGGCGGTCCGGACCGCGGATGACGGGGAAGCCAACCCGGAAGCGTCGAATGCCGAGGAGCCGCCCGAGAGCGCCCCGGATGGGTCGGCCACGCAGGAGACGCCCGATGCCGCTGCCGGGAACGATGATAGCAGTGATTCTCCCCCGGCAGGGTCGGTGCCTGCGCCAGTCGAGCCGGGCAGACCATCGGGTGTCGACCTCCCGTACTCGGTCCTCGTGGCCAGCCACGTTTCTTACGAGGACGCGGCCGCCGAGAGGGACCGACTGACCGAATCGGGCAGCCTGGCGTTCGTAGCCCCGACTCCGGTCAGGGGACGCCTGTACTACCGGGTGTTCGCCGGGGCACTGGAAGATCGGGTCCAGGCCAGTGACCTGATGCGGCGCCTCGTGGAAGAAGGCGACAAACGGAGGGAGCGGGATTGGGACATGCGGCCCGTGCGGCTTGCCTTCGCCCTCCAGGACTTCGCGACCGAAGAGGAGGCTGGCGTCGAACGCCAGCGCTTGCACGAGGCAGGGTTGCCGGCTTATGTGCTTCCAGTCGGGGACACGACCGGGGCGGTGTACCGACTCTATTCCGGCGCGTTCGAATCTGAAGGGGCCGCCAGCCCTACGGACACCCTATTGTCCGCTGCAGGACAGAACGCCACGCTCGTGACGAGGAGGGGCGAGCCCAGGTGAAGATCAAGTCGCTCACGCTGCACGGCTTCAAGTCGTTTGCCGACCGGACCGAAATTGCTGTCCACGAGGGCATCACGGCGATCGTCGGCCCGAACGGTTGTGGGAAATCCAACATCTCGGACGCCCTGCGCTGGGTGCTGGGTGAGCAGCGTCCCACCGCCATCCGCGGAAGCCGGATGGAAGAAGCCATCTTCCAGGGCACGTCCCAGAGAAAACCGATCCACCGGGCCGAAGTCTCCCTTGCTCTGGCGAACGAGGACGGGATCCTTGCATTGCCCCAGGCGGAGGTCGTGATCGGCCGCACGGTGCTGCGAGGCGGTGAGTCGGACTATCAGCTGAACGGAACGAGTTGCCGGCTCAAGGACATCCACGACCTGTGCCGGGACACGGGCCTCGGAGCGAATGCGTACTCGATCATCGAAGCGCGAATGATCGATGCCATCCTTTCCGACCGTGCGGAGGAGAGGCGTTCTCTGTTCGAGGAGGCGGCGGAGGTAGGCCGTTACAAGGACCGACGTCGAACGGCGCTACGGAGGCTCGATCAGGCCGAGCACGACCTCGATCGCCTGGAAGATGTCCTCGGAGAGGTCCGGAGCAAGGTCAGGTCACTGGGCCGCCAGCGGGGAAGGGCGCAGAAGTACGAGGACCTGAGACAGCGTCGGCTCCAGCTCGAGGTCGCCGTGGCGGACGAGCGTCTTCGGTCGATGGAGTCCCGCCTGCGAGAGGCGGAGGCCGAACTGCAGGAACTGAAGAGGCATCGGCCGGAGACGGAGGCCCACCTCCGTCAGCGGGAGACCGAGGCCGAGAATCTCCGGCTGCACATCGTGGAGAGGGAGCGAGGACGCTCGGAGGTAGCGGCGGAACTGGAACTCACTCGGGCCAGGGCAGAGGGCCTGGAGCGCGAGAGGCTCCTGGCCGCTGAGAGGGTGTCGGCCGCCGAGTCCCGGACTCGAGTCATCGTGACGGAGCTCGAGGGAATCCGGGATCGCAGGGCCGAACTGGAGCAGAGGGCCGACGGGCTGCAGGTCGAGATCGACGGGGCTCGGGAAGAACTGAGTGCCCGCGCCGAGGGAATGGGCGCTCTCGAAATATCCGTGGAGGCGCTGAGGACCGGCAGGCAGGCCGTGGAAGGCCGGGAGCAGCAGGCCCTGGCGGCGCTGGCGCAGGTGATCCGGGATGCCGGGGCACTGGAAGCGGAGGGTGAGGCGATCCGCGAGCGGACACGCGAGTGGGAGCGCGAGCTCGAACGCCGGGAAGAGGAATTGGCGGGATTGCGGCAAACCGTGAGCGACGCCGAAGGCCGGCTCAGCGGGCTCGAAGAAACGGTCGAGCAGGCGGTTGCGGCGCACGGTGCGCTCGAGAGCAAGGTGGTCGAGGCCCGCGCCGCCGACCAGGACCTGCGTGAGAAACTGCGGAAGACCCGTGACCTCGTCGGGGCTCTGGAAAGCGAGGTCTCGTCTACCGGTGCGGTAGCCTCGGGGCTCGCGTCGATGCTGGCTGAGGGCAGAGATCTTCCGCCGGTTGTGGCGGATCTTATCGCAGAGCTGGGTCCGGGAGAGGGAATCGTCGGGGTCCTGGCCGACACGCTCGACGCTCCGCGCGAACTTCGGCCGGCCGTGGAATCCCACCTCGGACCGCTGCTCAACGCCGTGCTCGTTCGAGACTGGAAGGCGGTGCGGGTCGTTCGCGATTGGCTGGAAGGACGTGAGGCGGAGGAAGGTATCGTCCTCCTGCCGGTCGATCCCGGCCCCCGACGGTCGGTGGACGGAGCGGCCGCCGGCCTGGCCGGTCGAGTGGCACTGAACGGTCCCGGGGAGACCTGGGCGCGCTTCCTGCTCGGCGACGTCGAGATCAGCACAGACAGCCAGCTCGTGGCCCGCGACGGCGCGTGGGTGACTTCCGATGGTTCCGGGCAGGATGAGCGCGGCGTTGTTCGTCTCGGACGCCCCGCCGCCGGTGCCGGTGCGCTGCGCCGTCGGGGCGAGTTGGTGGAACTGGAGACGCGTCTGCAGGCTGTCCGCCTGGAGCTCGCCGGAGCCCGGGAGACGGCGGTGGGCGTCGAGGCCGAGGCGGCTGAAGCAGGCCAGGCTCTGGCCCGATTGGAGCGGGAGCTGGCGGATGCCACCGTGATGCGACGTGAAGCAGAAGCCAGGCGCGAGACGGAGGCGGGTCGCCTGGAGCGCGCCCGCCGTGCCGTCGAGGAGGTGGGTACCCGCGTGACCGACCTGCAGGGCCTGCTGGAGTCGGCGGAGCGGGCTGATCCTGGAGAGGACGATCGCAGGGCGGATCTCGAGACACGTCGGGCGGAGGCGGAGCAGGTCCTGGCACGAGAGAGGGCGGGCCACATGTCCGCCACGGCTGAGTGGGAGCGCGAGAACGCGGCGTTGCAGGAGCTGCGTCTGGAGCTGGCACGCCGGGAGGCCGGTGTCGAGGCGCTGCGTGAGAGGTACGTCCAGGTCCGCGAGGGCATCGGTGAACTCGCGCGGCGAACGGAGGGTCTGTCGAGGGACCTCGAAGAGCAGGAGCAGACGATCGTTCGCAGCCGCGAGTCGATCGCCAGCGGCGAGGAGGAGCTGGTAGGCTTGCTGGAGCGCCGAAGCGAGCTGGCCGACCGGGTTCGCGAGGCCCAGGAAAGCCTGGACGACCGTCGTTTGGAACTCGAGGAGCGAGAGGCGGCGCTGCGGGCTGAGCGGCAGTCCGAGCGCGAATCCTCCGAGCAGCGTCACGCTCTCGAACTCGAAGTCGCCCAGCTGAGGGGAAACCGGGCCAACGTCCGCGAGCGTCTGGAAGCCGAGTGGGAGACCACGTTCGAGGATCTCCGGAGCCGCGTCGAGGAGCCCGAGGATGGGGAGGCCGAGGAGTGGGCGGCCGAGTTGGAGGCCATTCGTACCAGGATCGCCGGCATCGGTCCGGTCAACCTGCTGGCCTCGCAGGAATACGAGGCGGAGAAGGAGCGTCTCGATTTCCTGGAGGCGCAGAAGGGGGACCTCGGGAAGGCTCGGTCCGACCTGCACGAGTCGATTCGGCGTATCAATGAATCGGCGTCTGCCGCCTTCAGCCAGGTGTTCGGCGAAGTCCGCGAGAACTTCCATCGGATCTTCCATACCCTGTTCGAAGGGGGCGAGGCGGACGTCTGGCTGGAGGATCCGGAAGACCCCCTCGATTCTCCGATAGAGATATCGGCCAGCCCCCGCGGGAAGAAGACTCAGCGGATTCACCTGCTTTCCGGGGGAGAGCGGGCGCTGACCGCGCTCGCCCTGCTTTTCGCGATCTATCTTGCCAAGCCCAGTCCGTTCTGCGTGATGGACGAGGTGGATGCTCCACTCGACGAGACGAACATTGGCCGATTCACCGCCATGCTCGAGCGATTCAAGAGCGATACGCAGTTCATCGTGATCACGCACAACGCGCGCACGATCGAGGCGGCCGACTGGATCTATGGAGTCACGATGCAGGAACTCGGTGTGAGCAAGATCGTGAGCCTGGAACTCCAGGATCTGCCACGCGGCCAGGTGGCCTGAGCATGTCGATGCTGCCGTGCGCCTGACGGTCGTCGGGTGCGGGACGGTCGTTCCCGAGTCCGATCGCGCATGCTCTTCGTACTACGTGGAACTGGGCACGACCCGGGCTCTTTTGGATTGCGGTTCGGGTGCGGTTCAGGCGATGGCGCGTCTGGGGCTGCCCTGGCACGGACTGTCGCACCTGTTCCTGACGCACTTCCACTCGGACCACGTCGGCGCCCTGCCGGGTCTGTTCTTCGCACTCCGACACGGCATTCACCCCCCCAGAACCCGGGACCCGCTGGAAGTCTGGGGTCCGCCCGGAACCCGGGCGCTGTTCGAAGGCCTGGCCGCAGCGCTGGGCGACTTCTTCCTGGACCCGGGTTTTCCGGTGTCGATTCGCGAGATGGTCCCCGGCAGAGAGGTCGTTGCGGGGGATCTTGTCGTCACGTGCAGGGACGTGCCCCACACACCCGAGAGCATTGCTCTCCGCGTGGCTTCGCCGTCGGGTGCGCCAGCCCTCGTGTATACGGGCGACACTGGGCCCGACGAGGGCCTCGCCGATTTCTGCCAGAACGTCGATCTCCTCGTCGGCGAATGTTCACTGCCTGACGACATGGTGGGAGACAACCACCTGTCCCCTTCCAGGCTCGCCCGGCTGGCTCGCCGGGCGCGTGCCCGACGCGTGATCGCGACGCATGTCTACCCGCAGTTCCGGCGTGCCACCGACGTAGCCGCTCTCATCCTGGAGTCGGGATACGCCGGGCCCGTCGAACTGGCGAGCGAGGGTCTGACGGTGGACCTTCAGTCGCAACCTCCGACGTCTTCCGCCTGACCGGACGCAGGTTTTGATTCTGAGTTGATCGGCCGACCTACCGTTGCGGTTCTCTCGAACCGAACGGAGGTCGATTTGATCCACGAAGAAGCTCGTCCGCCCTACTCTCACAAAGAGCTGGGCCGACGCGGGGAGGATCTCGCCGCGAGCCTGCTGCGGGGTGCCGGCTATCGAATCCTCTCGAGAAACTGGCGCGCGGGACGCTATGAAATCGACCTCGTGGGCTCGCGCGGTGGCGAGGTCGTATTCGTCGAGGTCAAGACCCGTCGGCCGGGTGCGCAGTCCGCCTCGGAATCCGTCACCCCGGCTCAGAGGCGGAACATAGGCCGAGCGGCCGCCGCCTGGATGCGAGTGAACCCCCGGGTGGGCCACACATTCCGATTCGATCTCATTGCCGTCACCTGGCCGGAGAACGGGGGACCGAGAGTCCGGTATATCCCTGGCGCGTTCGACGCTCACGGTCCCTGATGCGGTCCTGCCATCGTCCGCGCTGACTCCAGCCGGACCTCGTTGACCGGGGGGTGGGGGACGGATACCTTCGCTTCGCCCCAGGCCCGTGGGGCTGGAGCGCGTGAATCCCGTCAGGACCGTGAAGGTAGCAGCGGTAAGCGTGCAAAGGTCGCCACGGTTCGCCTGGGGTTTCCATTCGGTCCGTTCGTGAGCAGCGTCCCGCCATATCGCCCGCGCACGTTCTTTCCGCTTTCGACGCTGCCTCCCGAGCGGTAGCTTGCGCCCCATGTACAGAACAGCGCTGGCCCGGACTCACAGACCCCGTCGGTTCGCCGATCTCGTTGGACAGGATCACGTGGCTTCGACGCTTCGTGTTGCCGTCGAGACCGAGCGGGCAGCGCACGCCTATCTGTTCTGCGGGCCCAGGGGTATCGGCAAGACTACGGCCGCTCGCGTCCTCGCGATGGCGCTCAACTGTCCCGATCGAAAGGACGGAGAGCCGTGCGGTGCGTGTGAGTCCTGCACGAGCATCTGGTCCGGAAGGACTTCCCTGGATGTGGTCGAGATCGACGCCGCGAGTAACCGCGGAGTCGACGACGCGAGGGACCTTCGCGAGCGAGCCATGTACGCGCCGTCTGACGAGAAGCGCTACAAGGTCTACATCATCGATGAAGCCCACATGCTCACCCGGGAAGCGTGGAACGCGCTGCTGAAGATCCTCGAGGAGCCGCCGCCCCGTGTGATCTTCGTGTTCGCCACCACGGAGCCCCAGAAGATACGGCAGAGCGCTTCGCCGGTGTTGTCCCGCGTCCAGCGCTTCGACTTCCGGCGCGTCAGTGTGTCCGACCTGGTAGCGCGCCTGGCGCAGGTGCTGGAGCTTGAGGGCGTCACCGCCGATGCCGACGCGCTGCTGCCCATCGCCCGACGCGCGGAGGGAGGGGTGCGAGACGCTCTGTCGCTGTTGGACCAGGTGCTCTCGTTCAGTGGTGACAGGGTCTCGGCTGAAGATGTGCGGAAGATGCTCGGCCTGGTGGAGGAAGAACGCTTCATCGAGTTGCTCGACATCGTCCACGCGGGAGACCGGGCGGCGGTCTTTCCTTTTGTGCAGGCGCTGCTGGACGAAGGATATGACCTGGCGGAGTTCGTCCAGGGGTTAGGCGACACGCTGCGCGCCGTGCTCGCCCTTCGCCTCGATCCGGATGCCGACGCGACCGAGTTGAGCTCGGAGGCCAGGGCTTCGCTCGCGAACGCTGGCGCGCGATTCAGTGCGGATGACTTGTTGCGCTTGCTCGTGGCCACGGCCGATTTCGAGTCGGCGGGCCGTTTCAGGCGCAGTGCCCAGCCACGAATCCAGGTCGAGGTTCTCCTTCTCCGACTTGCCAGCCTGGATACCAGCGTGGAGCTGGCCGAACTGCTCGACATGCTCGGTTCCGCTGACGGTTCGGCCGCGGGGAGGGAACCGCGACCCGCACGCTCGAAGAGTCCGCCGCGGAAGCGAAGTGTCCCGAGCGGAAAGAAGGGGAACGAGGGAATATCCGCCGTGGAAGCGGATCCGGGCCCCCGCTCCGGGCCCCCGTCTGATCGTGACCAGGAGCCGGTTACGGTGGAGTCGGCAGAGGACGAGTCGGCAGAGGAACGAGGGGTCGACGCGCGCGCCACCGGACAGCCCATGGATGTCCGGCTGGCGTGGGCGGAGTCGCTTGAGGCGGCCAGGGGATCAGCGCCTCCAGGGAGGCTGGTGGGGCTGCGTGGAGCCACGGTCTCAGGGTTCGTGGACGGGGAACTTGCCCTCGAGATACCGGCCGGACTTGCGGGGGACCTCGAGAAGTTCCTGGCCGATGCCGGCCGCTCGGCGGCTTTGCGCAAGGAGCTTGGGGCCCGACTGGGAATTGACCCTGCGGCTCTCGGGTTCCGGGTCGGTGGCGGAGGGGCTCGTCAGCGCATCACGGCCGAGTCGGCCAGGGACCTGAAGCTGCAGCGTCTAGTGGAGACGGATCCAAGGCTTCGCGAAGCGGTAGAAACACTGGACCTGAAACTCACCGAGGAGTAACGGCTCTTGGAGAACATGAATCAACTTCAACAACTGATGCAGCTGGGACAGCAGATGCAGTCCCGCATGGCCGAGATCCAGGAGAGACTCGAGAAGGAGACGTTCTCGGCCTCCGCCGGCGGTGGATTGGTCGAAGCTACGGCAGACGGCAAGGGGGCGGTCCGTTCCCTCAAGATCGATCCGTCCGCCGTGGATCCCGACGACCTCGAGATGCTGGAGGATCTGATCCTGGCGGCGATTTCGCAGGCCCAGGGCAAGGCCCGCGCCCAGCTCGAGGCAGAGATGCGGCAGGCCACGGGCGGGATGCCGATGCCGGACCTGGGTTCCCTGCTGGGCGGCTAGGTGTCGGCGATCGAGGGGCTGATCGCCGAGTTCGGACGACTGCCGGGGATCGGTCGCAAGACGGCGCAGCGACTGACGTACCATTTGCTCAAAGGTCGGCCAGAGGAGGCCAGCAGGCTGTCTGCGGCAATCGACCGCGTGGTCGCCGAAGTGCGCCCGTGCGGGGAATGCGGGAACCTCAGCAGCGAGGCGCCCTGCGAATACTGCCGCAATTCGAGACGCGATGCGTCGCAGATCTGCGTGGTCGAGGAAGCATCGGATATCGCGGCGATCGAGGCATCGGGCAGGTTTCGCGGACGGTACCACGTGCTGGGCGGCCACCTTTCGCCGCTAGACGGTGTGGGGCCGGACGAGCTGAACATCGCGCAGTTGGTGCAACGGTTGGGTGGCGGGATCACGGAACTGATCATCGCGACGAATCCGAGCGTGGAAGGTGAGGCCACCGCGGCCTACCTGCACCGCGCGGTCGCGCAGTTCCAGGGTCTTCGCGTGACGCGTCTGGCACGGGGCCTGCCGGTAGGTGGAGACTTGGAGTACGCCGACGGAGTGACTATAGCGGAGGCGTTCAGCGGACGCCGGGAGATGTAGATGTCGGACAAAGTGATCGTGGTGCGGGAGGAGTCCGCAACCTGGAAGGCACTGAAGATAGCCGCGCTGGGCCTGCTGGGGCTGGCTGCGGTTGGAGGTGCCGGGGTGATTCTGGCCCGGGACCAGATGGCGAGACACCAGAGCGAACTGTTCAGCCCCCATCCCCTGCGACGACTCGCAGCGCTCGGGTATCTCCGTGCCCACCCTGATGTAGACAACGTCCTCCTGCTGCGGGACTACGTGGCATGGGAGGAGCGGCCCATGCTCCGCAAGCGGGCGACGGCGGTTCTCGCCGGCATGGAGGAGTATCTGGAGGCCGAGGAGAGCATCGAGAGGGCCTGAAAGCATGCCTCTGACACATCCCGTTTCCGGCGATCTGGGCTGCAAGGTCGTGTACTATGGCCCTGCTGCGAGCGGGAAGACGACCAACCTCAAGCACGTCTACGGGCGCCTTGACCCGGCGGCCAGGGGGAAGCTCATCGCTCCAACGGACGGTCCCGAACGCACGCTCTTCTTCGATTTTCTTCCGGTGGACATGGGAATCGTTCATGGAGTTCGGACGCGTTTCCATCTGTACACCGTGCCTGGACAGTCTCCGCAGCGCGATAGCCGGCGCCTGGTGCTCCGGGGGGTGGACGGTGTGGTGTTCGTCGCGGACAGCCATCCGCAGAGGATGGCCGCCAACCGGGAGTCGCTCTCGGATCTGGTAGCCAACCTCGCGGAGCACGACCTCTCGATCGCCGAAGTGCCGATGGTGATCCAGTACAACAAACGGGACCTGGAAGGCGCGACGCCAATCGACGAATTGCAGGCGGAACTCAATCCTGGCGAGCGGGCGTTCTTCGAGGCCGTCGCTATCGATGGAACCGGTGTTCTCGAGTCCCTTACGGCGATCTCGCGGCAAGTCATCAAGGCCCTCAACCGTGCGTGATCGCGTGCCAAACGATGTCAACCTGCCCAACGCCATCACGACGCTGAGGGTGCTGCTCGCGCCCGTAGTGACGGTGCTGCTGTTCGAGTCCAGTGCGTCCGTCCGGCTGATTGCCTTCGGCGTCTTCCTGGTCGCCGCCCTTTCAGACCTGGTGGACGGCGCCCTGGCCCGGCGGCGTTCCGAAATCACTGATTTCGGGAAGCTCGTCGACCCGCTTGCGGACAAGCTGCTACTGGTCGCCACGCTGATTCCGTTCTACCTGCTCACCCTGCGTCTTCCCGAGTTGGGCCATCTTCCGTTGTTCGGCGGGATCGGCCTGTGGATCCTCATCGTGTTCTTCGGCCGGGAGTTGTTGATCACCTGGTTGCGCACCGCAGCTGCCAGGCGAGGCAGGGTGGTGCCGGCCACCACGCTCGGGAAACGGAAGGCCCTGGCTCAGAATATCTTCATCGGCTCGATGATCCTGTGGCTGGCCTACCGTACGGCCGTACTCGAGGAGGGCTGGACGGGACCCCTCAACGATTTCTGGGCCGGGCTCCACGGGTGGTTCACCTCGGTGAGCCTCATCGTGGCGCTGGCCCTGACGGTCGTGTCTCTGGTGGTCTACGTCGGCAACTTCCGGCACGTCCTGGGGGGAAGCGCCGATTGACCTCCGGGGGGCCGCGACGGAATCGGGAACGCCCCGTTCCTGATCCGGCCGGCACGGTCGTGGAGATGCTGCATGCCGCGGGCGAGACGCTTGCGGTCGCCGAGAGTTGTACCGGTGGTTGGCTGGCGCGGGACATCACGTCGGTTCCTGGAGCCTCGGCCTCGTTCTGGGGGGGCATCGTCGCCTATGACAACTCGGCGAAGCTGAGCCTGCTGGCGGTGTCGCCCGAAACGCTTGCAGGCTACGGAGCGGTTTCAGAGGCGACGGCGGCCGAGATGGCGGCCGGTGTCGCCGCGCTTTCCGAAGCGACGTGGTCCGTGGCAATCACGGGGCTCGCCGGTCCGTCCGGCGGAACGCCAGACAAACCCGTGGGCACCGTGTGCGTGGCGGTTTCTGGACCGGTTCGACTCTCTCGAACCTACCTGTTGCGCGGCGACAGGGAGAGCGTGCGGGCGGAAGCGGTCGCCCGGGCTTTCGGACTTCTGTTGGAAGCATTCGAGGGCCGATGACGGAAGAGCGGACGGGAACCCTCGAGGTCTCGGGAGGCGCGCGTCTCTTCTTCCGAAGTCGCGAGACGGACGGCTCGCGTGGCCGCCTGCTCGCCGTGCACGGTCTCGGAGAGCACTCGGGCCGCTTTGGGCGTATCGCCGCCTGCGCGGCCGTGGCCGGTCTCGACTATTTCGCTCTGGACCTGCGTGGGCACGGCCGATCGCCGGGACGGCGCGGGCACACGGGCTCGTTTGACCGGCTCCTCACGGATCTCGACCGTCTCCGGAGGCGTACCGGGACTGGGGAACCGAAGCTCCCGACGTTTCTGCTGGGGCACTCCCTTGGAGGTCTGATCGTCGGTCGCTACGTCCAAGAGTTCGGATTCCCCAGCCTGGCGGGCGCCGTCCTCGTGGCTCCCTACGTGGACCTCGCGATGAGCCCGCCGGCCTGGAAGCTCCGCCTCAGCGACGTCGCTGATCGCCTTGTCCCCTCGCTCACGATGGACAATGAGATCCGGGCGGACATGCTCTTTCGCACGGAGGAAGAACAGGCCGCGCACCAGGATGATCCGCTGGTGCATCATCGGCTGAGCGCTCGTCTCTGGGGCGACATGAGGCGGCAGGCGGCGATCCTGGTCCGACGGGCCGATCAGACTCGGACGCCCATCCTGGTCCAGGTGTCGGGCGACGATCGGGTCGTCAGCGCCGCGGCGTGCCACGAGCTCGCGAGCCGGTTCGGCGGGGACACCCGGGTAATCGAGTACGAAGAGGCGTACCATGATCTGTTTCGCGACCCGGCCGCGGACAGGGCCGCGTCAGACCTGGTTCGGTGGATCGGCGACATTCTGGCGGGCAGAGGGGGCGCGGGAGTCGATGCCGCGGTATAGTGTCGGGCTGGTACGCGAGGTTCAATAGCACGCCTGGAGGTTGACTTGTTCGGACGTAAGGATGAACGGATAGAGGAGACGGTCCCCGAGGATGCGGTGCCGTCAGACGACGAGGTAGACGCTGCCGATCCGACGGACGAGTTGGCAGAGTCTCGAGGTGCGTCAGAGGCAGAGGAACTCGAGTCGGACGAACTGACGGACGCCGGGGACTCGCTGGACGATCCGACTCACCGTATGGCGGAGGAACTGGAGCTCGTCAGCGACCGGCACCTGCGGCTCGCGGCGGAGTTCGAGAACTTCCGCAAACGCACACGGCGAGAGCAGGCCGAGCTGTCCGTCGTGGCCCAGGCGAACCTCGCCAGGCGCCTGCTTCCCACGCTCGACGATCTCGCGCGCGTCTCTTCCACACCACCCGAGACCACGACGGTCGAGGCCCTCGACGCGGGACTCGATCTCATCCTCCGCAATCTGCGAAAGGAACTCGAGGAGGCGGGCCTGGCTCGCATTGAGGCCCTGGGCGAGAAATTCGACCCGGAACTGCACCAGGGCCTGATGACCGCTGACACGCCCGATCCGGAGCTGGACGACACGATCTCACGCGTCTTCGTCGACGGGTATGTATTCCGCGAGCGTCTCATCCGTCCCGCGCAGGTGGAGGTACTGACCTACTCGCCTGAAGGCGTCGAGGACCAGTGATGTCGGCGCGATCGAAGGACTACTATCAGGAACTCGGGGTATCGCCGAACGCCTCCGCCAAGGAGATCAAGAAGGCCTACCGCGCCCTCGCCAAGAAGTATCATCCGGACGCCAATCCGGACAAACCCGGTGTAGGCGAGCGGTTCAAGTCGATCTCGGAGGCCCACACGGTCCTGTCGGACCCCGAGAGCCGCAAGAAATACGATCAGCTGAGACGATACGGCGGGTTGGGCGGGTTCCGCCCGAGCGCCGGCCCCACCACGGGAACAGGGCCAGAGGCCGGGCGCAGCTTCCGGTTCGAGGATCTCGGCGGCATAGGGGACATCTTCAGCACGATTTTCGACTTCGGGAAGCGGACGACCGAGGATCGGCAGAAAGGCCCGGTGCGCGGGCATGATGTCGAGTACCTGGTCGAGATTCCCTTCAAGACGTCGGTGCGCGGCGGCAAGGTCACGATCAACGTACCCCTCTCGGAGGAGTGCGCGACCTGTGATGGCACGGGGGCGGCTCCCGGGGCTGGATCGGATCCGTGCTCCGAATGCAATGGAAGGGGAATGGTGACCTTTGGGCAGGGGACCTTCTCCGTCCCGCGGCCATGTCCGGCATGCTTGGGGCGGGGGCAGATTCCGCGTGAGGTGTGCAATGCGTGTGGTGGCCGGGGGGACGTCTCCTCACGCCGGCGCATCGCCGTGACCGTCCCGACGGGAGTCGACGACGGTTCGAAGCTCCGGATCGCGGGACAGGGAGAGCGAGGACCCGGAGGCGGTCGGGCCGGTGACCTCATCGTCCGCTTCAAGGTCCACGAGGACCGGTTCTTCACGCGGGACGGGCTGGACCTCATTTGTGAGGTTCCGATCAACGTCGCGCAGGCGCTGCTTGGATCGCGGATCCGCGTCCGCACGGTCGACAACAAGAAGATCGTACTGAAGATCCCGGCGGGGACGCAGTCCGGTACGACGTTCCGGATCAAGGGACAGGGTGTGGAGAAGGGTGAGCGCACGGGAGACCAGCTGGTCCGGATCGTGGTTGGGGTACCCGAGGACCTGTCGGACGAGGGGCGCGAAGCCGTCGAACGTCTGGCGGAAGCGGAAGGCCTGCGCCACTGACCGTCGGTGGACCGGGATCAGACCCTGTCTGCGCCGGTGATCACCCCGCCGCCGAGCACCACGTCCTCCCGATATAGCACCGCGCTCTGACCCGGGGTCACTGCGTCCTGCGCCGCTTCGAGTTCCAGCGAGAATCCGTCCGAGCTGACCGCGGCCATGCGGGCATCGACGATCGGAGCCCCGTGGCGGATTCTGACCCCGATCCTCGCTCCCGGTCGCGGCGGCTCCGCCAGCCAGTTGGCCCCGCGGGCTTCCAGCCCGATCGATGCGAGGGCGTCGCGGGGTCCGATCACGACGGTGCGCGAGTCGGGGCGAATCTCGATCACGAACATGGGCTCGCCAAATCCCCCGGGCAGGCCCTTCCGCTGTCCCACCGTGAACCGGGCGTAGCCCTGGTGCTCTCCCGCGACGGTCCCGTCCTGACGGACGATCGGTCCGGGCGACAGGGCCGGGTGAGTCTCCCCCAAGTGGTCCCGAAGCACGCCAGCGTAGTCATCGTCCGGCACGAAACAGATCTCGAACGACTCGGGCTTGTCCGCCGTGAGCAGTCCCAGGGAGCGGGCCGCTTCCCGAACGTCGCTCTTGGCCAGATCGCCCACCGGGAGCAGCAGCCGATCGAGCACCGCGCGGGGGATTCCCCACAGGAAGTAGGTCTGGTCCTTACGATCGTCTTCGGCCCGACACAGAAGCGACTCTCCGTCGCGTCTTTCCACCCGCGCATAATGGCCGGTGGCGATGTGCGAACACCCGAGCTCGTCGGCTCGACGGACCAGGTCCCTGAACTTGGTGAAGCTGTTGCACCGGACACACGGAATCGGGGTCCTGCCGGCCGCATACTCCTGGACGAAGTCGCGGATCACGTCGTCGGTGAATTCTCTCTCCAGGTCGAAAACCCGATGCGGAACGTCAAGCGCTGCCGCGACCGCCCGTGCATCGGAAATCCCTTCGAGGCCGCAGCACTTCTGGGCCGGACTCGAGGCGTCCGAGTAGCAGAACGTCTTCATGGTGGCGCCGATGACCTGGTGTCCCTCGCGGACCAGCATGGCAGCGGCCACGCTCGAGTCCACTCCACCCGACATGGCGACGAGAACCGAAGCCCCGGTCACGCGTCCGATCCCCGAATCCGCCGCACCGACTTCACCACTTCGCCCGCGGCCGCGTCGACCTCAGTCGCGGTCGTGGAAGGGCCGAAGCTGAATCGAAGCACGGCATAGGATCCGACAGGCCTGACCCCGATAGCCTCGAGCACGTGAGAGCCCGTGGAGGCGCCGCTGGCGCAGGCCGATCCGGCCGAAAGGGCGACGCCGGCCAGGTCGAGGGAGGTGAGCAGCGCTGCCTGGTCGCAATCCTCGATGCCCACGCTGAGGAGCTGCGGTAAACGTTCCGGAGCTCCTCTTCCGTGCACCGTCATCCTCGGGATGGCGTCGCAAAGCGTCTCCTCCAGCCCGACCCTGAGCTTCCTCCAACGATCGGCGGATCCGGGCAATTCGGAGGTGGCCAACCGAACCGCTTCCGCGAATCCCACGGCGCCGAGCGGATTCTGGGTACCCGGCCACATCGACCTCTCCTGGGACCCGCCGTACGCCAGGGGCTCGAGGCGCACGTCCCCACGCCGGACGAGAAGACCGATCCCGACGGGACCTCCCAGCTTGTGGGCGGTGATCGTAACCAGGTCCGCTGGAACGTCCTCCAGGGATACCGGCACCTTGCCGCATGCCTGCACCGCGTCCGTGTGGAAGAAGGCCCCGTGCCGGTGAGCGATCTCACACAGCTCCCGGACGGGCTGTACGGTACCCACTTCGCTGTTCGCCCACATCACCGATACCAGCGTAGGGCGATCCGCAGCACCGGAGAGCCGCTCCTCCAGCGTCAGGGGGTCCAGCCGGCCGGTGGAATCGACAGGTAGCACCTCGACTTCGGAGCCCTCGGCTTGCGCCCTGCGGGCCGCCTCCAACACCGCCTTGTGTTCCACCGCCGAGACCAGGAGTCGAGCCGCGCCACCCGCCGCCCGGGCGAAGCCGAGCACGGCGAGGTTGTCGGATTGGGTGCCGCCGCCGGTGAACAGGACATCGGACCGGGCCGTGCCCAGGGCCGTCGCGATCACCTTTCGCGCCTGTTCGAGAGCCGCGGCGGCACGCCCGCCGGGAGAATGCACGGACGCGGGATTGAAGTCGGCTTCGCCGACCAGGCGCCCCATCGCCTCCCACACGGGCTTGCGGATCGGACAGGTTGCCGCGTGATCGAGATAGATCATGGTCCGGTCGACGTCACAGCGAGCGCACGCGCATGGCGGCGACGTCTTCGATCTCCACGGTCTCCTCCGTGAAGAACGGCTCACCGTACCCACGCCGTATCAAACTGCCGTAGTGCCGGCTCTGCACGTCGACCAGGTCGTACAGCGACTGCCCGGTGGGAAACGCCTCTCCAGCCTGCTGTACCCCCTGGAACTGCGAGGAGAACGACCGAATGGCCTCCATCTTCCGCCCGAATTGCTCGGTAATGTCCACCACGAAGGTCGGCTTGACGGTGTGTTCCCTGAAGGCCATGGCGTACAGGAGCTTGTGAGGCCGATGGGGCGAGCCGGAACCGTACCTGGCGAGGCCGGACAGGAAGCAGGCGTCCCTGCA
>JBATJK010000250.1:0-4207 GCA_049668445.1 Gemmatimonadota bacterium | reverse complement strand
CCGGCGCCGTTCCAAGGGCCGTTCCTCATCCCGCAAGACTGCGGTCTAACACGCGCCTGGAGCAGACACGTTGAACTTGAGTGGTAATCGAACCTGGTCAGCGCGCAGCTCAGGCGCCGACCGTTAGATGGCAGAGTTTCCCTTCAGAGGGAAAGAAGGCCTCCTGAACCGCGGTGGGGGAGTGGATTCCTGACACGGACTCCGAGGAGGGGTTCATCAATGGCTAAGGGCATCTGGCACCGGGGACTTATGGCCGCTGCCTGTGTCGTCGGGCTGACGTGTTGCCGTTCCGCACAGGCGCAGCAGGATGGCCTCGTATTCGACCCGGCCCGGGGCGTATACACGATCGAGTATGTCGACGATTCTGGCATGAATCAGATCATGGACATCGTTCCGCCGAACCGGGTGGCTCCGAGCGTGGAGGCCACGGCAATCACGGCGACCGGTAACGTCCTCCAGTATCGCTACACGATATCCAATACAACGGGACAACTCGTCGATCAGGACATCGGGACTGTCGAACTCGGTTGTGCGGCTGGCATTCAGACGGAAAGCCTGGTCAAACCGCCCGCATGGAACACCTCAGCCGGGATGTCAGCTCAGACCGAGCGACCGGTCTGCGAGTACGCGCTTCGGCTTGTGGCGGACGGTATTCCTCCCGGGACAAGCAAGTCCGGGTTCGGTGTCGACACCCGCTTTCTACCGTCGGTAGTGCCGGTCGCCGTATGGGGTGTGCGGGGCGACATAGAGTACTACCCGGGGATCGACGACGTCAGGCCGGAGCTCGGCGATCTCGTGTCGACGGTCAACGGCATGGACGGTGGCTGGTTCGAGACTCAGGCCGTGGGCCCGGCGATTGCCCCCGAGAACCTTGCGGATCCTGCGGTGGGGATCGCCTACCTGCTGTCGTCGCTGGGCGAGGCGTGCGATCTGGGCTGGGTGGATGATACCACCGGGGTGTGCCACAGCCTCGAAGTGAAGCTTGAGCAGGCCCAGGCTTCGATCCAAGCGGACCGGCCATCGGCGAGGAATCAGATCCAGGCGTTCCTGAACGAGCTAGAGGCGCAGCGCGGGCAGCACGTGAACGAGAACGCCTATTGGCTACTCACGGTGAACGCCCAGCACGTGCTCACGACCGTCTGACAATGCCCAGCCAAGCCACCTAACACGCGCCTGGAGCAGACGCGATGAGGATAGTGGACAATCAACCAGAGTTAGCGCGCAGCTCAGGCGCCGACCGTTAGGTGGAAGGGCAATCAGGTTGCTGAGACGGGGAGTCACATCGGGTTGGGTCGCAGTTGTCGTAGCGGCGATTACAGGCACGAGTTGCGGCGACGACTCCAGTACCGGACCGGTCGAGGGGACATTCACCCTCGAGCCCCAGACTCAATGGTCGGGTGGGGTCGTAGAGGCAACCTCGTCTGCATTCGCGACCGCGGCTGACTGGGTAGTTCTGGTGGACGGTGACACCGCCGTCAGCTGGCGGGTCGATCCGGGCGTCATCGCCTTCGAGCTGCCCAACCCCAAGTTGACTGGCACCTCGACGGTGGACATCGAGACTCCGGGGGCTGAGCTTCGCCCTGGTTCGGTCGATGTCGTCGGTAATGCCTGGCCGAGCCGTTCGTTGGAGTGTTCCTCAGCTCAACCGTGTTCTCTCCCGATTCTTGACGGTGCTGCCCATGATTACCACGGAGTCAGGCTACCCGCGGGACAGCTGCTGGCGTTCTTTCAGGGCGTGGAGTCGGGACGGGACGGCGGATTTGGGATCGCCAGCCTCGAAGGACTGCACCCGGTAGTTGACTGGCTGCCGGGCCTGACGGCCTCCGAGCTTCCCGGCCTGGCAGCTCCGGGTCAATCCGCCGAGATCAATCAGTGGGTATTCGATACATCGTCCGCCGACACACCGCAGCAGCCGTCGGTCTGGCAGCTGGCTCAGCCGGTAGGTCCGGTCCAGCCACTTGCATGTCTGCCCGGTGGAATTACGGGCGGGTACGCATTGGTCGAGTTGCCGGCAGGCGACTGTCTCGTTCTAACGTATCCTGGGCTTCAGGAGTCAGGATCGCTGACGCTCAATGCGAACACCCCGATCGTCGGATACGCTGACATCCCCTGGGGCTGGACCGCGGGCTGTGCGGGTTTCCGTAGTTCATCAGACGGCCAGTGGACAACGCTCCGATCAATGCAGGGCCCCTGGTTCTGCGAACAAGCCACGGCGGAAGGCTTGCCTTCTTGGCCCGTGTTCGACGGCAGTGGCTCCCTGTCCTTCTCATCGTCCCGGTATGCAGGGTGGGTCAGAGGAGCCGACTTCACGCCACGAGGCGACACTCTCTGGGTCGTCGGCGCTGCACCTTCGTGGTCACTCGACACATGGAATCCGTCATCAGGCGAACTGCTTCGAGAAGTGCTGCTCGAGGACTACTCACGATGTGAGGACGTTCTTGTAGACCCAGTGCGCCCCTACGTGTACGCGGCATGTCGCAGAGAAGGCGCGGGAACCAGTTGGCCCTCACTACTCGTCATTGACCGAGATGGTGGCGATTTGGTTGCCGTGCTTGAGCCGCTTACTTCCGGTAACGTATTGCCGTTCTTGTCTCCAATCGCGCTCGTATTCGGAGGGTCGTCCGGGCGAGTTCATCTTACTGGAGTCTGGGACGGGACTTCGGCGCCGGTAGATCGAGGCGTCCATGTGGTGAGTTGGGATATTCAATAGAACCACCTCCCACCTAACACGCGCCTGGAGCAGGCGCGGTGCGAATGATGGACAAACGAACCTGGCTGGCGCGCAGCTCAGGCGCCGACCGTTAGGAAGCGGAACAGAAGGAGGGTCATTATCCGGACCTGCCCTCGCGTCGGTCTGCTGGCACTCTGTCTCGGCATCATCCTGCCGGAGACAGGTGTGCGGGCTCAGTCGAGCATCCACGACTCTGCCGGGGTCACAATTGTGTCGAATCCGGGTATCGATACTCCCCTCGAGTGGTCGATACGCCCTGTTCTCCGTTTGGGAGACGCACTGGGGCCGCCGGAAACGAGCTTCTTCAATCTCACGCCCTATTCAGTCGCAGCGGGGCCGGAGGGCACGATCCTCGTGCTCAATCGTGGTAACTACCGGGTAGTTGTGTTCTCCAGAGAGGGCCGGGTCCTTCGCTCCTTCGGCCGCCAGGGCAAGGGACCGGGGGAAATGCAGAACCCGGTCTCGATCTGGGTCAATGCGATGGGCAGGATCCGGGTGCTCGATTGGGCGGGCGGCACGCTCAACTACGACCTGCAAGGCAATCTCACAACGGAGGACCCCGGGGCGGCTATGTGGTTGGGCCAGCGGATGAAGGAAACCTCAGCCGGCCTGGTGCACACCGTCAACGTAGGGCTTCGCTCGGACACGCTGCTGATCGAGCAGCTTCGCATCGCCACGGCAACCGACACAGCCGTGCTGGCGGAATGGACTCAGACCCCTTCGACCATGATCAAGCACCCGACGTGTCCACTTGAGGTGCAGTACGCCCCGGTGTTTGCACCAGAGATGGTGTGGGACGCGAACCGTATGGACGTGGTGGTGCTCGCAGACTACTCGTATCGAATCGACATGGTTGGCCCTGAAGGAAGGCTGATGCGCAGCGTCAGGCGCGGAATTGAGCCTCGCCAGACCACACGCCAGGATGCGCTGCGCGAGCTCGGACCGGAGCCGGGAATGACCTTTCCCGCCACTGAGACGATGCCCGGAATGCGATGCAAGTGGGACCCGGAGTCGTTGCTTGAGGAGAGGGGTTTCTATCCCTTCCTGCAGGCCCTCGATGCGGTTGCACTGTCGCCGGACGGATACCTGTGGGCAAGACGCCTGGAACCGGGCGATGAACCGGGTCCAATCGATGTCTTCGACCCTACGGGCCGCTATGTCGGTTCCCTGCCACCGGACACGCCGTTCCCGAACGCATTCCTCGATGGCACTCACTACCTGACGATGGAAACCGGTGAGTTGGATGTAGAGTATGTCTCCGTCCACGAGATAGAGAGGGACTAACTCCGCGATCCTAACACGCGCCTGGAGCTGACGCGTTGAGGATACGAAGCAATCGAACTAGGCCGGCGCGCAGCTCAGGCGCCGACCGTTAGACGGACTCAAGGAGAGGCAGATGAGCCGGACTGACCGGCAAGCCCAATGCTCACAGTTCCGTCAACCGGTGCCGAGGGACAATCACATGGCCCATGCTTC
>JBATJK010000249.1:0-1860 GCA_049668445.1 Gemmatimonadota bacterium | reverse complement strand
CTACTACACAGCGTCAACCGGCGGGGAGGGTGTGCTGGAGTACTACTGCCACGCGGCCTCGACCTACGGGTGTTCGCGGGCCCGGCCGTCGTCATCGCGCGGAGAGGATCCGCCGCGATTCTACCTGCTGGCCAGCCTGAGCGACCGATTCTCACATCCCGGAGTTCTGAGCGTCCCGGATCTCGACGAGTACGAATTCGTGCGATCCTATCCCAAGTACGGACTGTCGGGCGTCTACTGGGTCCTCTATGAGCGCTCGGGGCAGCGCTCGGCGCCATGAATTCCGGACGGTCCGACGCTCGGGGCTCGGGGCGATGGGTCGGGCTGATCCTGGGGGTAGTGCTGATCGGAGCAGGCCTGCGACTGCTGGGTCTGCGTACCGAACTGTGGATGGACGAGATCCTCTCGCTGAGGTTGGTGGGGACTCTCGAGTCACCTCTTGGCGTGTTCACGTCGATCCACCACGACAACAACCACTACCTGAACTCGCTGTGGCTGTACGCCGTCGGCGCCCACGCCCGGTGGTGGCAGATGCGCCTCGCGAGCATCGTGTTTGGAGTCCTGCTCATCCCCCTGGCGTTCAGGGTGGTGCGCGATTGGGGACGGCCCGCGGCTCTCGCTGCCGCCCTTCTCGTGGGCCTGTCGTATCCGCTGATCCACTATTCATCGGAAGCGCGGGGCTACGCCCACGTCCTGGCGTTTGCGCTCCTGAGCTGGTTCTTCTTTCGAAACTGGCTCCGCACGGACCATCGTGGTTGGGGCCTTGGGTATGCCCTGGGCGCAAGCCTGGGCTTCCTGGGCCACCTCGGCTTTGCCACAGTGTTCGCGTCGTTTCTCGTGTGGAGCGTGTTCGACGTCCTCTCCGCTCGAGGCGACCGGGTTCGGCGCCTGGTGCGAAACGCGGCTGTGCAGCTGTTGCCGGCGATGACCATCGGCCTCCTCTATCTGCTTGACGTCAGGTTCCTCGAGGTGGCCGGCGGACCGCCGGTCACGACCGTGTCGTCGTGGTTGGCGGCCGGCGCGCTCCTGGTGGGGGACGCTCGCGGTTGGTTCGCGGTCGCGGTCGCCCTGGTGGCGTCAGCCTGCGTCGCGATCGAACTGGCTCGTATGTTTCGCGACGGGGAATCGGAATCACTCTTCTTCGCGTTCGTCCTCTTCTTTCCGCTGGCGAACGGCGTGATCTCCGTCCACGCCTATCAGCGCTACTACCTCACCGCGCTGCTGTTCGCGCTGCTGCTGCTTTCCCGGTTCGTCGCGCGGGCCCTGTCGGGGAGCGATCGTCAGCGCTGGGCGGCGGCCGCCCTTCTCGTCGCCATCGTCGGCCTCAACGTGGTGCAGACGGCGCGCTTCCTCGAGATCGGGCGGGGCCAGTACCTGGAGGCCGTAACGGACATCGCCGAGGTCAGCACCGCGGCCCGCCCGACTGTGGCGGGCAACCACGACCTCGGTCACATCCTGTCGATCGAGTACTACGGGCAATTCGTTCCGGGGCGGCCGTCGTTCGAGTACCTGTGCCGGCGTCCGGGCGCTCCCGGGTGCGAGCAATTCCGCGCGCCCAACCGGACGGACGGCCCCCCGCCGGAGTTCTTCATCGTCGCGAGTACCCGGAATCGGTTCGAGCCGCCGGCGGATCTCGATATTCTGAGCCTGGCCGAGTACTCGCTGATGGCGGTGTATCCCAAGTACGGCCTGTCGGGTCTCGCGTGGGCAGTTTACCGGTCCAGCGGCCACACGCGTGGCGTGGTTTCGCGCGCCAGTCCGGTTCCATAGAATGATCGGGTCCGACGTTCGATGGCCACGGAACGCTCCAGCTGACGGGGCGTTTCGCTTTTAAAGGCGATGCCGCAGTGACCGATCAGC
>JBATJK010000248.1:0-1843 GCA_049668445.1 Gemmatimonadota bacterium | reverse complement strand
AAGAGACCATTCCGCACGTCTGAAACCACGCTGAACACCGCCTCGTAGGACCGGGTGTCGAGCCGCGCCGCTGGCTTTCTCGAGAGGTAGACCATGATCGCCGATCTTCGCTACGCCATCCGGCAACTCATTCGCCGTCCCGTCTTCACGATCGTCGCTCTCCTGACCATGGCCCTCGGCGTCGGCGCCAACAGCGCGATCTTCAGCATCGTCAACGCCGTACTGCTGCGGCCGCTGCCCGTCGAAAGCCCCGAAGAGCTGGTCGACATCTACACGTTGGATGGCGACGAGACCTTCATGAACCCGCACGACTATCCCGACTACCTCGAGATCAGGCAGGACAGGGAGACGTTCGTGGACGTGGTCGCCTATGCGGCGGACTTCGTCGGCATGACGGTCGGTACCGAAGCCGAGGTCCTGTTCGGCGAGAACGTGTCCGGAAACTACTTCGACGTCCTGGGGATCCCGGCGGCTCGCGGACGCGTGTTCCAGGACGGCCTCGACGATGAGCCGGGTGCTTCGGTCGCCGTCATCGGGAACAGCCTCTGGAGGCGGCACTTCGGCGCCGATCCGGACGTGATCGGGCAGACCATCATCCTGAAGGGCAAGCCGTTCGAGATCGTGGGTGTCGCGCCGGAGTGGTTCAAAGGCGTGTGGGTCGGCTTCAACGTCGAGGTGTGGATCCCGGCCAGCGCCATCACCTACTTCGACCCCTCCCGGTCAGGCCTCGACGTGCGGAGCGGCCGGAACTACCTGGTGAAGGGGCGGCTGCAGCCCGGCATGACTCAGGAGCAGGCGCAAGCGCGCATGGACCTCAAAGCGGCGCAGCTCGCCGCCGCGTTTCCCGAGAGCAACGCCGACCGGTCCTTCCACGTCATCTCGAGCACCGATGTACGCCTCCACCCGAACATCGACGGCACGATGGTGCCGGTGGCGGTGCTGTTGATGACGGTCGTCGGGCTCCTGCTGCTCATCGTGTGCTCCAACCTGGCGAACCTGATGATTGCCCGGGCCCTCGGGCGCCGCCGCGAGATTGCGATCCGGCTGGCCGTGGGGGCAGGCCGCGGTCGCCTGATCCGGCAGCTTCTCACGGAGAGCCTGGTTCTGGCCGTGGCGGGCGGCGCGCTCGGTCTCTTGCTCGCCTGGGGGATTACGACGGCGATCGTGCGCTTCCAGCCTCCAATGCTGATCTCGCTGTCGCTCGACCTGGGGCTGGACGCCACCGTGCTGGCCTTCACCTTTGGCGTGGCCGTGCTGGCCGGACTGCTGTTCGGCCTCGTGCCCGCGCTTCAGGCCACCAAGCCGCAGCTCGTGCCGGCTCTCAAGGACCTTCCGTCCACGATCGGAAGCCGGTATCGCTGGTTCGGTCTCCGCAACGTCCTAGTGGTCGCGCAGGTCGCCATCTCCATGGTTCTACTGGTGGGGGCGGGTCTGTTCGTTCGCAGCCTGATCGCCGCGCAGGAGATCGACCCCGGGTTCGAGGGCGAACGGGCCGTCGTAATGACACTGGCTCCTGGCCTGACGGACTGGGATAGAGACCACCGGGACGAGGTCCTGGCGCGCCTTCTGGTGCGGACGCGGGCCCTGCCCGGTGTCGAGTCGGCCACGATGGCTAGTCGGCTCCCCCTGGGGGCCGCAGTCCAGACGAACGAGATCTATCCCGTGGGCGCCGACATCGATCTCGAGTCTCCTCCGAGCGTGGACGTCACCCGGATATCACCGGACTACTTCCGGACCCTGGACGTAGTCCTGCTCGAGGGACGCGACTTCACAGAATCAGATGACCGGGAGGCTCCACTCGTCGTGATCGTAAGCGAGGCCGCGGCGCGGCAGCACTGGCCCG
>JBATJK010000247.1:0-3362 GCA_049668445.1 Gemmatimonadota bacterium | reverse complement strand
GCCACTCCGTGTCCTACATCGTCGGGCGCCGGATCGCCGAACGAACGCTCCCACACGACCTCTCCATCCGGGCCGACCTTGACGACGTAGGCGTCGCGCGAGGATTCCGGGTCCACGCCGGTGGTCCCGGTCACGACGAATGCGCCGTCCGTACTTCGGGTGATGGAATAGACCCGTTGATCTCCAGGCGCATCGACCCTGGTATCCCAGACCAGCTCGCCGTCGCCCTCAAGCAGGAGCACGTAGGCGTCACGCTCTCCGAGGTCGACGTTCTCGCTCTCAGCAGCGATCGCGATGCCTCCGCTTCCAGATGGAGTGGCAGACCATGCGCGGTCCCGCCCGGCCTCGCCGAAGGTCCGCTGCCAGACCAGCTCACCGCCGTCCGTGACCCGCAACACGAGAACGTCCTCGCGGCCCTCGGAGGGCGCCTCGATGTACCCGACGATGAAGAACCCGCCGTCGGCGGACTCGACCACGTCCCAACCGTATTCTGCCCGATCGCCCCCGTATGCCCGCGTCCACAGCGTGTCGCCCGCGGCATCGAAGCGGACGAGGAACGCGTCCGTGCCGGTGGGGCCTTCCCTGTCGACGTAGCCGAGGGCGGCGAATCCGCCGTCCTGCACTTCGATGATGGCGTTGGCGACGCCCCAGCCTGGCGATGGGAGAACGAACTCCCGGACGACGGTCAGGGGCGCCTGCGAGATGGCGGGACTCGCCAGAACGAGCGTCATGGCCAGCGCTGCCAGGCAGCGCGCGGCGGAGCTGCGCGAGACCATTCCCACATCGTTCTCCTACTCCTGGAGCCGAACCACTACCCGCCGATTCTGCTGCCGACCCTCGGGGGTCGCGTTGTCAGCGACGGGATCTGACTCGCCCTTCCCTTCGGCCTGCAACCGTCCCGCCTCGATCCCGTGTTCCACCAGGTAGGCAACGACCGAACCGGCACGCCGCTCGGACAGCTCCATGTTGTAGGCGTCCTCGCCCACGCTATCCGTGTGGCCCTCGATGACGATGGCCAGCTCCGGATGGCTCTCCAGGGTGCTGACCATATCCGCCAGAACCGGCGTAGACTCGGGAAGCAGCGCGTCGCTGTCGAAGGCGAACAGGATGCCGCGCGTCGTGAACTCGCCACTCTCCATGAGCGCATCGTACAGCTTGTCCAATCCGACGGAGATCACGATGTCCTTGATGTAGGTGGGAAAGCGGGCGTTGGCGGCGAGGTCGAAGTCGATCGTGGTGTCGGTCAGGAAATTCGCATTCGGAAGGTTCGACACCCGATCGGACCCGACGTAGACGATCGCGTAGGTCCCGTCCTGCTGGAACTTCACCAGGTGCCACTGGTCGGCCAGGCCGCGCGACAGGTGCATGGTGGCAACTTCCTGGCCCTGGCCATAGACCCCCGGGTAGCGATTGAACAGGAGGTACTGGCTCTCGTAGGTGTTCCAGGCCGACTCCCTGGGCGTGAACATGACGTGGGTCCCCATGTTCGGCGTACCGCTCATGAGGGTGAACTCCAGGGTGAAGTCCTCCGGGAGCGCTTCCGGCAGAATCACCCGAAAAGTGCTGTTCACCGAGGCCTCGAGGACCTTCTCTCCCTCCAGCTCGACGATCTGCATGTTCCCCTTGATGAACTCGAGCTGACTCGCCGGAAAGCGGCCTACGGGCTCGTCGGTGAAATCCGTGGCGAACCACACCGTTGAGCCGGGAACGAAGTCGTAGTTCCGCCACACGCCCTCACCGGGCGCCTCGACTCCAGAAGTATCTTCGCCATCGTCTTGAGCCTCCAGGGAACCGGCAGACAGCAGACTTGCAGCCGTCACGAACAGTAGAGCGGGGATGAGCCGATAGAAACGCATGACAACCTCCGACAAGAGTCCTGGGGTCCAACGATGATAAATTGGCGGGCGTCTGTCACGCCACTTTCGAGGTGAGTGGCCTGCGCCCGAGCAGCTGGCGAGCATCCAGTTCGAGGTGTTGATCCCACTTTGAGACGCCTGCGTAACCTCCGGGTGCCAGAAACACGAGTCCGGAGGTATAATGTGGAACGTATGGCGCTCTCACAGATCACCTGGCAGGACGTCCAACAGCTCCCGGACGACGGACATCGCCGCGAGGCGATCGAGGGCGAGCTGTACGTGACTCCCGCGCCGTCGTCTCAGCACCAGCGTGTCTCCCGGCGCCTTCTCTATGCCCTCGAGGCGATTCTCGGTGCACGGGGACTTGGCGAGCTGTTCTTCGCCCCGATCGGGGTCGAGTTCCCCGCCACGGAAGAGGGCGTCCAGCCGGATATCGTCTTCGTCTCCCGAGCCCGGCGCGGCATCATCGTCGAAGAAGGGATCCGGGGCGCTCCCGACCTGGTGATCGAGATCCTCTCCCCCACCACCGCGCATCGCGACCGCGGCGTCAAGCGGAAGCTCTACGAACGGCAGGGCATCGGGCAGTACTGGATCGTGGACCTCGACACCGAGGTCGTCGAGGTGTGGACCTTCGGTGATCGTTCGCCCGAAGCGCAGGTCTTCCAGCGTTTCGCGGACAGCCTTCCCGTGCGCCTCGGCTCCGAGGAAGTCGGCGAGATTGACCTGGCGGAGGTGTTCGCGGCCGACTAGGCGCGGAACCCGTTCCCGCCTACCCCAGCGGCCGGTCCCACAGCCTCCTGAGCGTTCCCCTTCGGCGCGCTGTCCGCATCCACCCGATGTCGCCGAGCGTCGTATACAGCCGGGACGGGATCATCGGCCTGGCCAGCAGGGCCTGCGCTTCCTCCGGAATCACCCGATCGGCCATCAGCGCCTCGGCCGCGACGTCCAGTCCGCCGCGCACGTGACGCGTCATTCTGCCCACTTCCTCCAGCGGCTTCCCCCCGATCGCTTCCCCTCCACCGAGACCCAGTCCGCCAGCCCAGACGAAGCCGGCCTGGCGCGCGAAGACGCGGCAGATATCGAGCGCGATGAGCGTGTGCTCGAGCTCCGGGAATCCGCAGTTCACCAGCGCCACCATTCGCGAGCGGCGCTCCGTCGGCTTCGCAGCCCGGTGTGCGGCCATTCGCTCACAGCAGCGGGTGACCAGGTACGGCAAAGCGTCCACGTACAGCGGTGTCGAGAGGACGAACAGGTCGGCCCCATCCGTCGCCTCGAATAGAGCGCGCTCCTTCTCCGGGCGCTGGCACCGGTGCACGTGAAAAACCTCGGTCTCCATGCCGCCTTCGACCAGCCGGGCCAGCAGGTAGCTGGCGAGAGCTTCCGAGTTGCCGGTGCCGGGGGGCCGGGCGCTCCCCACCAAAAGCACGGCCCGCCGGGCGCTCATGCCACCCTCCCGCCCACGCGGGCCAGCACGGGCTCGAGGTCCGCCGCGAGGCGGTCGTGCAC
>JBATJK010000246.1:0-7912 GCA_049668445.1 Gemmatimonadota bacterium | reverse complement strand
GGCCCGAGCGCTAGCATCCCCTGCCCCACCGGCGCTCGGGCTGGCCGGCAGCTTCGACCTGATCGCCGAGATCAAGCGGAGGGCCCCATCCGCCGGCCGTCTGAGGGAATCGACCGCCGGCGACGTGGCCGACCTGGCCGCCGGGTACGCGCGGGCCGACGTGGCAGCCATCTCGGTCCTCACCGAGCCCTCGAAGTTCGGTGGGACGCTGGCCGATCTCACGATCGCCGCCGGGGCCGCCCGGGACATTCCGGTGATGCGCAAGGACTTCCTGGTGGACCGTTACCAGGTATACGAAGCGCGGGCCGCCGGGGCGGGCGGGGTCCTGCTCATCCTCCGGATCCTCGACCGGGCCACGCTGGACTCCTGTATCCGGGCCGCGGCCGAGTGCGGGCTGTTCGTTCTGCTCGAGACGTTCGACGAGGCCGATCTCCAGCGGGCCGGGCCGGCGGCCGAGCTCTGCCGGCGACAGGGAGTCACGGTCCTGGTGGGACTCAACTGCCGGGACCTGGCGACGCTGGATGTGGACTTCGGCCGGTTCGCTCGGCTGGCGGATCGGTTTCCGCCAGGCGTTCCCCGGGTCGCCGAGAGCGGGCTGCTGGGGCCAGCGCAGGCCGTCGAGGTCGCAGCCCTCGGATACGATGCGGCTCTGGTCGGAACGTCACTGATGCGGGCGGACGATCCGGAGTCCGCCACCCGTGACATGCTGGCGGCCGGTCGTTCGGCCGGGGTGTCGCACGAGTCCCTGTGGATCAAGATCTGCGGCGTAAATACCACCGAGTCCGTGCTGGCGGTGCGGGAAGCCGGGGCGGACGCGGCGGGGTTCGTATTCGCCGATTCGCCGCGCCGAGTCTCGCCGAAACAGGCGGCCGAACTGGCCGCCCTGCTCCCCCCTGATGTCGACAGGGTCGCCGTCTTCCATCACCCATCGGCAGAGGACATCGCGGAGGTGCTGTCGGTCTTCCCCGCGAACATCGTCCAGTGTGAGGCGACTGACGAAGTGAGGCGGGCAACAGCGACGGCCGGGGTCCGCCTCCTGCCGGTCCTTCACGACGGCCCGGAGCTGGATGACCGGGCCGGTGCGGCACACGGCCCGGCCGGTGCGGCATACGGAACATCCGACCGCCCGGCGGCGATCTTCGAAGCCGCGGGCAAAGGCGGACGGGGACGCCAGCCGGACTGGGGGCGTGCGGCTCGGCTGGCCCGGAGGATGCCCCTGGTACTGGCGGGCGGCCTGGGACCGGGCAACGTCGCCGACGCCATTGCCGAGGTGCGTCCGTATGGAGTGGACGTCTCGAGTGGGGTCGAGGAAACCAGGGGCAGCAAGGATCCCGTGCGCATCGCCGCGTTCGTGCAGGCGGCACGGACCGCAGCCGCGTTCGTGCAGACGGCACAAAGCCAGGACAGGCCCAACGATGAAACCGAACCGGGGATGCACGGGGCATGACTAAGATCGAGATCGAGACCGGGGCCGGGCCCGATGGTGGCACGCTCGACGACCTGCTGGCCGGGCGGCTGCCCGACGAGCGCGGACGGTTCGGCGAATACGGGGGCCGCTTCGTGCCGGAGACCCTGATGCCGGCCCTTTCACTTCTGGAGGCGGGAGCGCGAGAAGCGATGGCGGACCCTGAGTTCAGGCAGGCGTTCGAGGCGGAACTCAAGGATTGGATCGGTCGTCCGACGCCTCTGACGCGGGCCGGCCGCCTCAGCGAAGCATGGGGCGCCGAGGTGTGGCTGAAACGGGAAGACCTGGCTCACACCGGAGCGCACAAGATCAACAACGCCATCGGACAGGCGCTTCTGGCCCGTCGCATGGGTGCCCGACGCGTCATCGCTGAGACGGGGGCCGGGCAGCACGGCGTCGCGTCGGCCGCGGCCTGCGCCCGCCTGGGGATCCCCTGCACGGTCTACATGGGCGAGGTGGATGCGGCCAGGCAGCGACCCAATCTCCAGCGCATGAAACTGCTCGGTGCCGACGTGGTCGAAGTCACGAGCGGAGACCGGACCCTGCGGGCCGCGATCGACGAGGCGCTGCGCGACTGGGTGTCCGATCCGGAGGGCACCTACTACCTGCTGGGATCCGCCGTGGGTCCCCACCCGTATCCGTGGCTCGTCCGCGAGCTGCAGGCGGTGATCGGCCGGGAGGCCCGCTCCGGCATGCTGGATGCCGCGGGCCGTCTTCCGGACGGGGTGGTGGCTTGCGTCGGCGGAGGTTCCAACGCCATCGGAATATTCCACGCCTTTCTGGGCGACACGGGGGTGGAGCTGCTCGGGATCGAGGCCGGCGGCTCGGGAACGGGCCTCGGTGAGCACGCCGCCACCGCGAGTCTCGGAACGGCCGGCGTCCTGCACGGCAGTCGCTCCCTGCTGCTCCAGGACGAGTTCGGGCAGGTGCGTGACACCCACTCGGTCTCCGCTGGCCTGGACTACCCCGGAGTGGGCCCGGAGCATGCGTTCCTCGCTGCCATCGGCCGGATCCGCTACGACAGCATCGGGGACGACGAAGCGGTAGCGGCGCTCGAGGAGTGCGCCTCGAGCGAGGGGATCATACCTGCCCTCGAATCGGCCCACGCCCTGGCCGGTGCGAAGCGACTCGCTGCCGAGCGACCGGGAGCGATACTCCTGGTGGGCTTGTCGGGGCGGGGAGACAAGGACCTGGGCATTCTCGACGGCCTGCGCGAAGTCGCGGGGGAGAGCCGATGATGAGCGAGACCGGTCAGCGGATCAGCAGCGCCATCGAGCGCGCGAACCGGGCGGGACGACCCGCGATCGCCGCGTTCCTGACGGCGGGTTTCCCCAGCCGCGGGGACTTCGCCAGGCTCCTGGAATCGGCGGTGAGCGAGGCGGACCTCGTCGAAGTCGGGGTGCCATTCAGCGACCCGATGGCCGACGGCCTGACGATTCAGCGATCGAGCCGGACGGCTCTGGAGGACGGGACCACGCTTCCGTGGATCCTGGAGACGGTGGCAGACCTTCCCCTGTTGGAATCCGCGGCCCCGGTGCTCCTCATGAGCTACCTGAACCCGATCATGGCGCACGGCTTCGACCGGTTCGCGGTGGATGCGGCGAAGGCTGGCGTCGAGGGTCTCATCGTCCCGGATCTGCCGCTCGAGGAATCCGACGACCTGCGGTCCGTTCTGGACCCTGCGGGCATCGCGCTCGTCCAGCTCGTCACGCCGGCGACTCCACCCGATCGTCTTGAGCGCGTGTGCCAGGCGAGCCGTGGTTTCGTGTACGCGGTGACCGTGAAGGGGACGACGGGCGCCAGCGTCGACGCCGGCTCGGTCGGGGACTACCTCGAACGCGTGCGGAGGGTCTCCTCCCTGCCGGTGCTCGCCGGTTTCGGCGTTCGATCGGCCTCCGATGTGGCCGCCCTCGGAGCTTTCGCGGATGGAGTGATCGTAGGCAGCGCCCTGGTGGAGGCGATCGACCAGGGGGAGGATCCTGCCGCGTTCGTGCGCGGGTTGCGGGGAGAGGAGGCAGTATCGTGATCGCCGTATTGGAGAAGAGCGCGTCCCTGCGGACCAAGGCCGAGATCGTCCGGTTTCTCGAGCAGTCGGGTTTCCGGGTCCAGGTCAGCGAGACCCCCGAGGGTTCTTTTGTCAGCGTGGTTGGAGAAGGGGCCGAGACCGTCGCCGACGCTCTGCGTGAGATGCCGGGTGTGGCCGAACTCAGGCCCGACGCACCCGCGTACCCATTGGTCTCGCGGGCCCACAAGCCGGATGCCACTCGGGTCAAGGTGGAGGATGTCGTCATCGGTGGGCGCGAGCTCGTCGTGATGGCGGGGCCCTGCTCGGTAGAAAGCCGCGAGCAGATTCTCGCCACCGCAGAGGCCGTGCGGGCCGCGGGGGCGCAAATCCTTCGAGGAGGCGCCTTCAAGCCGCGCTCCTCTCCATACAGCTTCCAGGGTCTCGGCAAACAGGGCCTGGAGCTCCTGGCGGAGGCCAGGGAAAGGACGGGACTCAAGGTCGTCACCGAGGTCGTGGCCCCCGAGGACGTGGACCTGGTGGCCGAGTACGCCGACGTGCTGCAGATCGGCGCCCGCAACATGCACAATTATCGATTGCTCTCGGCTGTCGGGATGCAGCCGAGGCCGGTGCTTCTCAAGCGCGGAATGATGTCCACGGTGGACGAGATGCTGCTCGCCGCCGAGTACATCGTCGCGGGCGGCAATCCACGTGTGATCCTGTGCGAGAGGGGGATCCGCACGTTCGAGACGTCATCCCGCAACACGCTCGACCTGTGCGCCGTGCCGGTGCTCAAGGAACGCACGCACCTGCCGGTCATCGTCGACCCGAGCCACGCAGCCGGCCGGCGCGAGTGGGTACCCGCCCTGGCGCGTGCCGCCGTGGCGGCCGGCGCGGACGGTCTCATCGTGGAAGTCCACCCCGATCCGCCCAACGCGGCCAGCGACGGAAGACAGAGCCTCACGCCGGAGGGTTTCGTGGACCTGATCGGCGACCTCAGATCTCTGGCGGACGCGGTGGGCAGGAGCCTCGATTCTCCGGAACCGTGAAGCCACGCATTGCGTTTCCCCGAACAAGACGCGAGATTTAGTGTAGACTAAATCATCTTGCCCTAAGGTATCGGGGCGTTTCGTGGAGACGACAATGTCCGGCTTGTGGTGGATCTCGTTCCTGGTACTGGCCGTCGTAGCGTGGTTTCTGCCGCGTCACGGCGCAGCCGCCCGTCTGAAGCGCTGGCGGGACGCGCGACATCGTGTGCGTGTGGAGGACACTCTCAAGCACATGCTCGCCGCCAAGCAGCGACACGTCGCCGCGACCGCCGCTTCGGTGGCCGGGGGCGTCGGTATCGGAGCCTCCGCGACCGCGTCGCTCATCGAGGAGATGGAGCGTGAGGGCCTGCTGGAAGTCCGTGCCAGTGCGCTCTCCCTGACTCCCAGTGGGCTTGACTACGCTCTGCAGGTCGTACGGGCACACCGTCTCTGGGAGCGGTTCCTCGACGACGAGACGGACATCCCCCTGACAGAGATTCACCTGGCCGCCGATCGAGCCGAGCACCGGTTGACGGTCGACGAGACGGACCGCCTGGATGCCCAGCTCGGACATCCGCCCACGGATCCACACGGTGATCCGATCCCCACCACGGAAGGCCTGATCGCACCGTTCCCGGGGGTTCCGCTGACGGACTATCCCGAGGGTGAGGATGCGGAGGTCACCCATCTCGAGGACGAGCCGCCGGGGGTATTCGAGTCGATCGTGAAGGCCGGACTGTCGCGCGGAACGCGCCTCCGGATCACCGAGCGCCGGCCGGGCCTGGTTCGCCTCGACGTCGCTGGACACGCCGTTTCCCTGCCCTCGGTGGCCGCTGCAAACGTGCACGTCGGTCCCGTTCGTCAAGTGATCGAACCCGCCGCCGGAGTCGTTTCGCTGGCGAGCCTGCGCATCGGCCAGGCCGGCGAAGTCGTGGGAATTGACGACCGTGTACGGGGGCTGACCCGGCGCCGTCTTCTCGACCTGGGCGTGACCCCCGGCACCGTGATCGAGCCGGAGCTCGAACCCCTGTTCGGGCGTCCGCGAGCGTTTCGTATCCGTCAGACGCTGGTGGCCCTGCGCGATGAGCAGGCGGAGGGAATCCAGGTCAGGCCAGTTTCTGAAGAGGCGCTGAGGCTGGTAGGCGACGACGAACGAGAGGCTTCGTGAGCGGCTGCGAGCAGTGCCCTGCGTATGAGCAGTTGACCCGCATGGGCATCTCCATGGGGAAATACGACCGGGTAGTGGCGCTGGCCGGCAACCCGAACACGGGAAAGTCCACCCTGTTCAATTCGCTCACCGGTCTGCGTCAGCACACCGGGAACTGGCCGGGCAAGACCGTAACGCGAGCCGAGGGCGGCTTCGAATTCAGGGACGTGAGATTCAAGCTGGTCGACTTGCCCGGAACCTACTCCCTCATGGCGGCGTCGCAGGACGAAGAGGTCGCCCGGGACTTCCTGTTGTTCGCCCGGCCCGACTGTACGGTGGTCGTGACGGACGCGACGGCCCTGGAGCGCAACCTGAACATGGTGCTCCAGGTGATGGAGGTAACGAGCCGGGTCGTCGTGTGCGTCAACCTGATCGACGAAGCCGAGCGCAAGGGAATCCGGGTGGATGCCGAAGAGCTTTCGGCGGAGCTTGGTGTTCCCGTGGTCCTCACGTCGGCCCGGTCCGGCCGGGGCGTCCGCGAACTCGTGGAGACGGTGTACGAGGTCGCCGAAGGTACGCGCACCGCGACTCCACGTCTCGCCGACCCACCTCCGCATGTAGCCGCCGCGCTGGCCGAGTTGGCGCCGCTGGCCGCTCTGGCCGCTCCCGACGCAGAAAAGCCGCGGTGGATCGCTTACCGCCTTCTGGATGGCGATCACCGGGTCCGGCAAGCCCTGGCCGTGGGGGAGCTCGCCGTCGGCGAGGAGGACGGCCGCGAGATGGAGGCGCAGAAGCTGATCGCGCGGGCGGACGAACTCAGGCCAGGCCTCGGACCAGACTTCCGCGATGCGACGGTGGAGGCTCTCTATTCGAGAGCCGAGAGCGCCGCGGCCCGGGCGGTGCGGGAGAGTGGCTCCAGCCGAATCCGCGACCGCGACCGACGCATCGACCGCATCGTGACGTCGCCGGTGTTCGGTCTTCCGATCATGCTGGGACTGCTGTCCCTGGTGTTCTGGATTACAGTGGTCGGCGCGAATGTGCCGTCTCAGATCCTGGCCAGGGTGTTGTTCGGCTTCGAAGCCTGGGCCGCGGGCGTGTTCACGAGCCTGGGGTCACCGGACTGGCTGACGGGATTCCTGTGGCACGGGGTGTTCCGCGGACTGGCGTGGGTCGTGAGCGTCATGCTGCCGCCGATGGCGATCTTCTTCCCCATGTTCACGCTTCTCGAGGACCTGGGCTACCTGCCCCGCGTGGCGTTTAACCTGGACTGGATGTTCCGGCGAGCGGGTGCGCATGGAAAGCAGTCCCTTTCCATGGCCATGGGCTTCGGCTGCAACGCGGCCGGGATCATCTCGACCCGCATCATCGATTCTCCGCGCGAGAGGCTCATCGCGATTCTGACGAACAATTTCGTCCCGTGTAACGGCCGGTTTCCCACGCTCATCATGCTGGCCACCGTGTTCGTGGCCGCCTCATTTCCCCCGGCAGTAGCATCCTTTGCTGCGGCCGGCACCGTGGTGGGCGTGGTCTTGATCGGCGTGTTCTTCACCCTGCTGGTGTCGTGGGCCCTGTCCAAAACGGTGCTCAAGGGTACGCCCACAGCATTCACGCTCGAGCTTCCGCCGTACCGGAGACCCGGCGTGCTGCGTGTCCTGTACACCTCGCTGATCGATCGCACACTCTTTGTCCTCTGGCGCGCGATCGTGGTGGCCGCGCCGGCCGGCGCCGTGATCTGGATCATGGGCAACGTCAATGCGGGGGACTCCAGCCTGGCCCAGATCACGGCCGACTGGCTGGATCCGCTCGGCCAGGCGATCGGCCTCGACGGAGTGATCCTGCTGGCCTACGTCATCGCGATTCCGGCGAACGAAATCGTGGTTCCCACCATGCTCATGGTGTACGCGGGCCTCGGCGTGATGACCGAACCGACGTCCTACGACGCGCTGCGGACGCTGCTGGTGGACGAGCACGGATGGACGATGGTGACGGCGGTCTGCCTGATGCTGTTCTCTCTGCTCCACAACCCGTGCGCCACCGCCATCCTCACGATGTGGAAAGAGACCCGAAGCCGGAAGTGGACCACCCTGGGCGCACTGATGCCGCTCGGAATCGCGTTCGTGGTCACCTTCGTCGTGGCCAACGTCATGCGGGCCTGGTAGGGCTGGCAGGGCTAGAAGGGCCGACCCGTGATCACCACTCCGCCTCCTACCCGACCCGGCCCCCAGTAGCCCCCGCCGTACGGTCCGCCATACCCTCCGTAGGGTCCGCCA
>JBATJK010000245.1:0-2561 GCA_049668445.1 Gemmatimonadota bacterium | reverse complement strand
CCCGGATCGGGTGTCCCGGGCCACCCCAGCCCCCGCCGTCAGGGCGACCCGGGACGCCGCCAGAACCATCTTGCGAAGCATGTCGTACTCCTTTGAGACCCCGGATCGGAAAGGTCCCGGGGAGAGGGGTCTGGACGGTGGAGTCCTGCGGGAGCTCATCGGGCCGCCGCCTTCTGCGCCACCGCCTTGGGGCCGAAGCCGAACTGGAAGCTCACTCCCCCGCCGGGCTGGCCGGCGGCGAAGTCGAGGCGGATCTCGCTGACCCAGGGCACCAGCAGGCGCAGACCCCCGCCGTATCCGGTGATGAAGTTGTTGGCTGCGAACTGGTTGCTGTCCGTCCAGGCGATGCCGAAGTCCGTGAACGCGGCCAGCTCGAGCCCGATGTACCCGCCGACCTTCCAGATCTTCCACAGCTTGCGCTTCATCAGCGTGTAGCGGTACTCGACGGTGTTGAGCATCTCGTTCTGGCCCGACCGAGAGCCCAGGTCCCAGCCGCGGACGCTGTTGGTGCCTCCGATGTAGCTCTGCAGGTAGGTCGGGAAATCGACGCCCATTTCACCGGTGTGATAGTCGGTGAGCGACACGAGGGCGAGGGTGTGCCGGTCGGCGAGCGGGATGTAGCGCCGCAGATCGAACTGCACCCTCCAGAAGCTGGCGTCGCCGAAGGCCCTCCTCACGTCCACGGTGTTGTGCCAGCCCGTATGGGGATTCGACCAGAGGTCCCGGGTGTCGTAGATCCACTCCGCCCCGAGATAGGGGATGACGTCCCGGTTCGTGTCGGAGAGGGTGATGCCGTCCTGGTTGCTCTTCGTCGAGGAAAACTGGAAGACGCCCCTCAGCGTGTGAGTCTCTCCGATGGTCTTGCCGAGAAGGACGGCCCCGTTGAGGGACTTCCGCGTGAAATCGTTGAGTGTGTCGTCCCGGTCCTGGTAGGCGAACAGCACGTCGTAGGTCCAGTGCCCCCCCGGGATCGACGGGTTCGAGAAGTTGGTGTAGAACTGCGTCCACCCCCCGAAGCGCGTGCCGGCGGAGAGGGTGATGCCGGTGTGGGCCAGGTCGATGGCCTTGAGGCCCGGGCCCGCCGCGAATCCGTTCTCCTCGGTGTGGCTGATCCCCACGTTGGGCAGGTAGGGAGCGGTCTCCACCAGGGTGACCTTCAGGACGACGCCGTCGCCCTCGGGGACTTCTTCCAGCTTGGCGGCGCTGAAGTAGCCGAGTCGATCCAAACGCTCCTTGTCCTTGTGGATGTTCGACCCGCAGTGGGGCTTGCCAATCCTGGAGACCAGCGCCTTGAGGACGAGGGCCGTGTCCGTGAACTTGAGGGGAGAGATGTGGATGGCCTTGACGGGCGCACCGCAGTCCGGAGGAGGGTCGGCGGACTGCGCCAGGACCGGCGAAGCGGTCGCGAAGAGGCACAGAGCCACCAGAGCGGCGAGGTGCCCCGCCCATCCAGTTGCGGTGCGGTTCGTGGTCGACACGGGCTCCCCCTTTCAGTCCGGGCGCGGGCCTTACGAGGCCCCCTCCGCTACTTTCTCACCTGCACCATGTTGAGACGCACGGGTTCGGTGCCGTAGTTCTCGATCTCGATCGAGTTCTTTTCCTTGTTGTAGGTGACCTTGCCCGCACCGACGTACGTGCCCTCGCCCTTGGCCCCTCCGTCCTTGTCGAGGTGGATCTCAGCGAGCTGGAACTCGTAGTCCATCGAGCGGCCGCCCCGCATGGCCTCGAGCCCGTTGATCGGCCGGTCGGTGACGATCACCACCCTCGTCCCGCCGCCCGGGAGCGGCGTCTGGCGAGCGAAATGGACGTCCCATCCCAGGGAGTTGGGGGTCCGGACGAAGCCGGCGCGCGGCTTGAGCTTCTGGACCGCCTTGAGCAGCTTGTCGGTGCCCTGCTCGACCAGCACCGTCTTGAGGGTGTCGAGCTCGCCGGGCTCGGACCACCGCTCAATGCCGATCTCGATGGATCCGGTGCGGCCGCCGTCCATCTGGACCGCGAAGCAGTCCAGGAAGAGGATCGTCTTGTCCTTGGCGGCCGTGGTCGAGACCAGCATCGGCATGACCAGGGCCAGGACGAACGCGACGAGGATCGTCCACGCCGGGTTTCTGCGCGTCATGGGAACATTCTCCTTGCGGGGTTCGCACTGTCTCGTGCGGCGGCGCGCCGAACCCTCTGCGAGCCGTCAACCGGTATACTACGGGTAGGGCTTGCGGGGCACATCCCCCGAAACAGGGGGGAAACGTGGGGTTCGAGACCGCGAGGCTCCTCTGGACGGCGGGCCGTTCGGCCGGTTGGCCCACGGCGAACGCGAGCTCACGGGCCCGCGGCCACATCAGGCGGTTTGCATGGCCCGTTTGACCGTCCTTGTTCTCGCGCTCGCCCCAGTAGTACTCGAGGCCGAGTTCCCAACCCCGTACCCGCTATCCCGTGAGGCCTTGGTCGGCAAACGGTACAACCTCACAGACACGGCCCCGTGGGGGTCGACGGCGCCCCGATCCGAGATCGTCCTCGTCGCGTCCACCGACGGCATCGACCGCGATGAGCTGCAGCACGCCTTCGAC
>JBATJK010000244.1:0-1668 GCA_049668445.1 Gemmatimonadota bacterium | reverse complement strand
GGAATACTTACTGGGTCACCCACTGAAAGTCTGTACCCGCGAAGAAATCCTGAACGCTGTCTGGGGCAGGTCGATTGTTTCAGATGATGTGCTAAACCAGGCAATTTCGGAATTGCGCAGAGCGTTTAACGACGATTTCCATTCACCTTCAGTACTTGAAACCATCCCACGCAGTGGTTACCGGCTCTTGCTGGAGCCCATTACTCGAAAGACCTCATACCGGGTATGGCATTGGACGGTGATTTTCGCAATGGCGATTGTCGCGATCTTCCTGGTGTATTTATATACCACCCGACCTCAGGAACTCGCGAGACCGGCCATTGTTGTACTGCCCTTCGTCAACATGAGCGATGATGCAGCAAACGAATACTTCTCCGACGGCATTTCCGAGGAACTTCTGAACCTGCTGGCAAAGATTCCCGAACTTCGTGTAATTTCTCGGTCTTCGGCCTTTTACTTCAAAGGCAAGGGCGTGAACCTTGTTGACGTAACCCGCGAACTCAATGTCACTCACGTTCTTGAAGGTTCGGTGCGCAAGGTCGGCAACCAGGTGCGCATCACTGCGCAATTGATTGACGCAAACACCGATACACACCTTTGGTCAGAAACCTATGACCGGGAACTTGAGAATATCTTTGATGTTCAGGATGAGATTTCGAAGGCCATCGTTGAAGCCTTGAAGGGGAGTCTGAACATTCAGCTTGAGCCAGCCCCGAAGACGGTTACGGCGACAAATACCGAGGCCCATGATGCTTACCTGAGGGGCCGGTACCTGGTGGTCCAGCGTACAACAACAACCATTGAGGCTGCGGTTCGCGAGTTCGAAAAGGCAATTACGCTTGACCCTGATTACGCGCTTGCCCATGCGGAACTGGCGATGGCGTACCTCCTGTTCTCCCGTTATGGCGATTTGGCTACAAGTGAAGCCATCGCCAAATCAATGCCCCATATCGATCGGGCTATGTTTCTGGATTCGAATCTCGCCGAAGCCTACGCTGCCACTGGTCTTCTCTTGATGAACCAGGAAAATTTAGAAGATGCCTTGACTTACCTCAATCAAGCCATCCGGATAAACCCAAACTACGCCATCGCTTATTACTGGAAAGGACTGACCCTGGGATATATGGGGCGTTATGAGGAGGCCTTTTTAACCCACGAAGCGACACTGCGGCTCAATCCGTTGTCAATAGCCGTCATTAGTGCCTACACGCAGTCTCTGCAAGACAGAAACCAGCTGGACAAGGCCGAGCAGGAACTGGAGAAGATAGCGTCCATCTATCCTGCCAGATACGCAGCACTTCGGGGGTATCTAACGAGTTTAGGGGGTAATTGGGCCAATCGGGTGCTGGGTGCCCTGGATGCCATGCGGATCAGCCGAAGTCGTTATGATTCCCATGGTTTGGGCTTGGGTTTCGCTCTCATTGGACTTGAAATGGAAGCCCTTTCGATTTCAGAGACGGCCTTTATACTGCGGATACTGGGCAGGCCGGGTGATGCGGTGAGGACTATGGAAGAACACCTTGGTGAGAACCCAACGACCGAGGACCGTTTCTATTTTGGCCGATTGCTGGGTTCAGCCGGTGACTATGATCGCGCCCGACCCATCCTGGAGGAGGCGTGGCAATGGCATGGGGGACAAGTTACGCAGAATGGCTTTGAGCTTTATCA
>JBATJK010000243.1:0-3204 GCA_049668445.1 Gemmatimonadota bacterium | reverse complement strand
GCCGTACCCTCGGCCTCCTCCGCAGCCGCCTGGCGCTCGAGCAGCAGGGCCGCCTCCTCCTCCCCTTCCAGCGCCTGTTTTCCTACTGGCACATCCTCCACCTGCCGCTCGCCATCGTGCTCCTGATTGTGACCGTCGTCCACGTCGTGGTGGCCTTCCTGTTCGGCTACGTGTGGATATTCTGACCGGAAACCCGCATACATTCAGGCAAAACGTTGCATGTCCGGGGCGGTGCGTTTTCGGCTAAGTGCCTGTCTCGCAACGCTCTGACTTTCGGAACGGATCTCGCTGGTCAGGTGCTCGATGACGTTTCCGAGGCTGATTCTGACGACAGCGGCGGTGATGTTGTTCGGGTTCGGCCCGCTCGCGCGGCCGGCGGAGGGACAGCTCATCTCGCCCGGAAAACTCTCCGAGCCCCACGCGGAGCTCGAGGGGATCCGTGCGTGTACCAACTGCCACGAACTCAGGGAGAAGGGCATCGAGGCCGGCCTGTGTCTGGATTGTCACGCTCCTCTCAGGGCCCGCATCGAGGCCGGCCTGGGCCTCCATCCGGAGTCCGGCGCGACGGACGGGTGCGCGCGCTGCCACAAGGAGCACTTCGGGCGCGACTTCGACCTCCTCCACTTCGATCCGTCGGAGTTCGACCATTCTGAGGCAGGCTGGGCGCCCGAGGGAGCTCATACCGCACTCGACTGCCGGGACTGTCACACGAGTTCCCTGGTGCGATCGACCGAAGTTCGGGCCTTCAAGGGCCGCTACGGGTCGTTGAGTCGCACTTACCTCGGACTCGAGACCGGGTGCCTGGCCTGTCACCAGGACGATGATCCGCACGGCGGCCAGTTCGCCGATCGCACGTGCGACTCGTGCCACGGACAGGAGACATGGGAGGACCCTGCCGGCTTCGATCACGACGCCGCGCGCTATCGACTGACCGGCCTGCACCGGCAGGTGGAGTGCGCGGAGTGCCATCCTCCGATGGACGGTCGGGGAGGGACTGGTTCGACCGGGGGCACGGCCGAACTCCAGTTCACCGGCCTCGCGTTCGGGCAGTGCTCGAGCTGTCACCCCGATGAGCACGACGGCGGCATGGGTGCCAGGTGCTCGGCATGTCACATCACCTCGGGCTGGAACCGTGTGGGAGAGGACGCGCTCCGCGACCGCTTCGACCACGCCGGCGCCTTCCTCCTCGAGGGAGCGCACGCCGATGCCGAGTGCTCGTCCTGTCACGGGAGCACTCCCTACGCGACCGAGACCGTTCGCATCCAGTACGTGTCCGGCACCGGTGCGAAGGCCTATCCGAGCCCGATCGCGGACGGCTGCCTGTCCTGTCATCGTGACGAACACGACGGAGAATTCGTCAATACAGCGGCCGGGGGAGCGTGTGACAGGTGTCACGAGCAAACCGAATGGTATCCAGCTCGATACGATTACCGGCGACACAACGAGGAGACCGCGTTCGTCCTCGAGGGGGCCCACGTGGCCACCCCGTGCGTGGCGTGTCACCCGGTCTCCCGGCCGATGGATGAGCCGGGGCTCACGTATCGCATCGGCCTCGGAGATCTGTGTGCCGACTGCCACGCGCCGGACGATCCGCATGCCGGCCAGTTCGACGGCCGTACCTGCGACTCCTGTCACGGAAACCGCACGTTCCAGATCCCCGAGTTCGATCACCAGCGCACGGACTACGAGCTGGATGGAGCGCACATCGGGCTCGCGTGCGCGGAGTGCCACCAGAGCGAGCCGGCTCCCGGTGGAGGCCAGATGACCCGCTATCGACCCCTCGGGACCGAGTGTGCCGACTGTCACGGAGGTGGTGTGTGAAGTTTCGTTCCCTGGTCGTCGCGCTCGCGCTGACCGGCCTTGCCGCCCCCGCGGCCCTGGCCCAGCAGGTCGAGTATCCGCATGGCGACACGTCCGAGCCGCTGAACTGCACCCTGTGTCACACGCAGGAAGGTTGGTCGCCGACCAGGCAGCCGATCGAGTTCGATCACGACGCCGAGACCGGCTTTCCGCGCACCGGACGGCACGCCGAGCTGACCTGCACCAACTGTCACCTGGGCCTGAAGTTCGCCGAGCCGAAGATCTCGAGCGCCGGATGCTCGGACTGCCACGTGGACGTGCACCTGGGCAACCTGTCCTCCGAGTGCACGGCTTGTCACAACACCACCTCGTTCAACGACGTCCCCGGCGTGGGGCTGCACGCCCGCACCTCGCTGCCGCTGACCGGCTCGCACCTCCAGGTCTCGTGCGAGACCTGCCATTCCGATGACACGGGCGGCGCCTACACGACGCTGGATCCGGACTGTTACTCGTGCCATTCGGTGGACTACGAGTCCGCGTCGCTCGACCACGTGGCAAACGGGTTCTCGACCGACTGCGAGTCGTGCCACAACACGCTGGCCTTCGGGGCCGGCATCGCCTTCGATCACGTGACGATCTCGGGCGGCTTCCGTCTCCTCGGCGTCCACGCCCGCATCGCGTGCGAGAGCTGCCATGTGATTCCGGGCTTCGATCCCCTGTTTCCGGGCGTCTCCAGTGACCAGGACTGCGTCGGCTGTCATCAGGACGACTACGACACCGCCGATCCCGATCACGTGGGGGCCGGCTTCCCGACCAACTGCTCGACGTGCCACAACACGGAGCGCTGGGACGACGCGATCTACACGGAGCACGACGGGCTCTACTTCCCGATCTTCAGCGGTCGGCATGCCGGCGAGTGGCCGAGCTGCGCCACCTGTCACGAGGTGCCGTCGGACTACGGCGTTTTCACGTGCTTCAACTGCCACGACCACGACCAGGGCCCGATGGACGAGAAGCACAGGGAAGAGCCCGGGTACGTTTACGACTCGGTCGAGTGCCTCGATTGTCACCCGAACGGAAGGGCGGAAGACTGATGCGGCGCGCGCTGTTGGCCCTGGTCGCATGCTTCGGGCTGGCCGCCGCCGGGCCGCTCTCCGCCCAGGACGCGCCGTTCGAGGCCCAGGTCGAGCAGATCGCGGGCTCGGACATCTACCTCGGCGCCGGGACGGACGTCGGGGTGGTCACCGGCTCGATCCTCCTGGTTCTCGGAGCGGACGGCGAAGACGACGTCGGTCGCCTGCGCGTGATCGAGGCTACCACGAAGCGATCGATCACCACCTTCGTCGGGACTCCATTCGCCGTGACCCGGGGCTCGACGCTCCGCCTCCGGATCGAGGCCTCGGC
>JBATJK010000242.1:0-1589 GCA_049668445.1 Gemmatimonadota bacterium | reverse complement strand
CTATGCGCACCACTGTTGATATTGAAGATGATGTCCTCTTTTTTTTCACCAGGGTCGACGCTTCGGCGCGTAATTCAAGTTCGCCGAAGCGCCGAAAGCCCCCCCGATTATTTACTTATATCCAGCTTTGTTAATTTGGCGCCTTTCAGAGAGATGTCCGCCATCAATCCCTTGACGTCAAACACAAAGGCGACAATCGGATCCTTGATGGTGGTTGTATCTATTTTTGCTCCCGCGCCCAGGTCCAACACCGCGATGTTGCCGTCGATACCGGCTTCCCAGCCTTCGCTGCTGCGGAATTTTTTAAGGGATTCGTTTGTCATGAAGGCGATAATCATGTCCTTGGCCTCGGCACCGATCTGAAAACCATAAGAACCGGCAACCATGTTGTAGTACGCGACGTTCTTACCACCGACCTTCAGGGCGCCTTCGCCGTACTCGCCGCCAATGACAATCGCCGCTTTGGTTACATTCGGCAAAACGAGCAGACCTTTGGCACTCTTGGCAAATTCTTTGCCGCCCTGTACCTGTGAGTAGAAACGGTCCATCGCGGCAGCCACGCTGGCGTCGATCTCCTTGGCCGTGGCCGCATAGACGATTCTCGCAAGGCCGGTCAAGAGGATTGCCGATACGGCGGTTAAGATGATTAGCCTGAAAATGGTTGTGCGTTTTGACGATGATGTGAGTTTCATTTCATTCTCCTTTCGTTTGTGTCTGGCATTCATTGTAATTGTCGGATCTACATTATCCGACATACTCTTTAGCCTACAGTCAATCATTGCCGCTGCTGCTCGAGGCGCAGACGCTCCTGTTCCAGTCGGAGCCGCTCCTCTTCGAGCCGCCGGCGCTCCATCTCAACCTGCTGTTGCTGATAATACGCGGCTTCATCGCGCCGCCGTTGGGCGTTCGCCGCACCGGCAATACCTCCGACAACTGCCCCTGCTCTTGCGCCTCTTCTTCCGCCGATCAGGCCGCCCACGAGGGCACCGCCCAGGGCGCCGCCTAAAAGACCCGCTTGCGCCGCCGGCATGTATAATTCAGTCGCCAGCATAATCATCAATAGACCGATTGCTACTCTTGCGGAACGTTTCATTGCTCAACCTCCCTATGTTATTCACTGTCGGGAACCGAAGGCGTGGATTGTCTGCCGAAGCAGCACTGGCCTTACTTCACCCGCCGGTCGTTCTTCCATAGTTGTTCTTGGCGCTTTCCATCCGGTCCGGTTACATTAAATGGACCTTCCGCATTGCCCTCGACCCAACTCCCTTCGAATACCTCACCATTGGCGGCCGTGAATTTTCCTTTCCCGTCGGCCTTGTCATCCCGGAAAGACCCCTCGTAGACGTCACCGTTGGCAAAGAGCATTGTCCCGGTTCCGCTGCGTTCGCCGTTCACAAAGGCACCCTCGTACATTTCTCCATTCGGCCAAACCTGAAATCCCTGCCCCTGCGGCAGGCCCTCTTTGATATCTCCCTGGTAGATTTCTCCGTTCGCGCCTTTGTAAATACCGTAACCGTCCGGCTTGTCGAGTTTAAAACCGCCTTCGTAGCGACTGCCGTCGGCCAATTCGTAAACGCCGTAGCCGTTGA
>JBATJK010000241.1:0-2534 GCA_049668445.1 Gemmatimonadota bacterium | reverse complement strand
GGCGGCACCGAGTACCTGGAGCTCTTCGAATCGCTGTTCTCCGAGCTTCCGGGCCTTCAGTACCTGGCCACGGTGGGCAAAGAGGACCTTTGGTACGATGACCGGATCTTCCAGTTCGAGGACCTGGTCTCAGCCGGGCGCGGTCACGCGCTGATTCCGACGGACATCGATCCGACTGACCCGTTCGCCGTCCTGTTCACGGCGGGCACATCCACGAAGTACAAGGGCGTCGTGCAGTCGCACGACAGCCTGCTCCGGACGGCCCGTGCAACGGCGGCTGGACTGGGCATGACGGAATCGGATCGCACGCTGTGCTCCGTTCCCCTGTTCAACATCTTCGGGCTCGGAGTGGCCCTGCTGACGTCGATCGTCACGGGCTCTGGAATGGTCCTGCAGGAGAGCTTCGATGTCGCCGGGGTGTTGGATCTCATCGAAGCCGAGCGACCGACGGTCCTGCACGGTGTCCCGACCATGTTCGTGATGTTGCTGCGTGACGCGGCCAGCCAGACCGCCGATCTATCATCCCTGCGCGCCGGACTCATCGCCGGGGCGCCCGTGACTCCCGAGCTGGCCGATGAGATCAGGGCCCGGTTCGTCCCGGACCTCGAGATCGCGTACGGGCTCACGGAAACCGCCCCCACGGTGTCCATGACGTCGCCGACGGACGGACCGGAGCAGCGGTCCGGAACCGTGGGCCGCCCCCTGGAAGGGGTCGAGGTCCAGATCCTGGATGAGGCCGAGGATCCGGTGCCCAACGGCACCGAGGGTGAGATCGCCGTGCGGGGCTTCAACCTGATGTCCGGGTACTTCCGACAGCCTGCCGCAACGCGAAGCGCGATGACGGCCGGGGGGCTGTTCAAAACGGGAGACCTTGGAACGCTGGACGATGAGGGTTATCTTCGGATCGACGGTCGCAAGCGCGACCTGATCATTCGCGGCGGATACAGTGTCCATCCGCGAGAAGTCGAGGACCACCTCCGATCCCTTCCCGCGGTCGCTGATGCGGCTGTCGTCGGTATCCCGAATGAGGTGCTGGGGGAGTTGGTGTGCGCCTGCGTCGTCCTTATCGAGGGCGCGCTGGTCGCGGAGGACGAGATTCGCGAGTTGTGTCGGCCGACTCTCGCGGAGTACAAGTTGCCGGACGTGGTGCATTTCGTGGAGGAACTGCCGAAGACCACGACGGGCAGCTCTCGACGCGCCGAGATTTCACGCCGCATGCGGCTGGAGGTCGCGGCCCGTCGGGACGAACAGGCCAACTGAGACGGAGAGACTCTTCGTACTATCCCCCCCGGGAGAGCCCGGGGGCGAGGTCGAAGGGCCTCTCGCCCGCCCGAGGGCGGGTTATGCCGGACAAAACTGAGCAGTAGAAGAGAGGACATGAACGATCTTTATTCGCGCGCGCCGCATAGACCGGCCGCGCCCGCCGACGCGCATTCTCCGCACGCGGCCCTCCTGATCGATTTCGACAACGTCACCATGGGCATCCGGTCCAATCTGGGCCAGGAGCTCAGCAAGTTGTTGGATTCGGACATCATCCGTGGGAAGGTCTCGGTCCAGCGTGCGTACGCTGACTGGCGCCGCTATCCACAGTACATCGCTTCCCTGTCGGAGGCCTCGATCGACCTGATCTTCGCCCCGGCCTACGGGTCGACGAAGAAGAACGCCACCGATATCCGGCTGGCGATCGACGCGCTCGAAATCGTGTTCATCCGACCCGAGATCGGGACCTTCATCCTCCTGTCGGGCGATTCCGACTTCTCGAGCCTCGTCCTGAAGCTCAAGGAATACGGGAAGTACGTCATCGGCGTGGGGATCCAGGAGTCGAGCTCCGACCTCCTCGTCCAGAACTGCGACGAGTACTACAGCTACAACAGTCTGTCGGGGCTCACGAACGCCCACGACATGAAGAACATCGAGAAACACGATCCGTGGGAATTGGCGGCGAAGGCCATTCGCCGCATGACCGATCGTGGCGATGTGATGCGTTCGGACCGGTTCAAGCAGGTGATGCTCGAACTCGACCCGGGATTCAGTGAGAAGTCAATCGGGTTCAGCAAGTTCAACCGGTTCCTCACCGAGTCCGCGTCGCGGGGGATCCTCGACCTTCACAAGGCCGCGAACGGTCAGTACGAGGTCGCGATCGGTGCGCGGGTGGACGAGTACTTGGGCGGAGGCGTTTCAGCGCCCGCGACATCCGCTCCGGCTGCCACGACGACCTCCCAGCCCCCGAAGAAGGAGGCGGATGAGGGCCGCGGACGGCGCAGGGGGCGTGACGAGAAGACCCGGACCGCGAAGGCCGAGGCCCGGCCGGGGCGGCAAAGCCGGTCGCGAGGCACGCGAGAAGCGGACATGTCGCGTGAGGCGCCGCCGTCGGTGGACGAAGACAGACTGCGCGCCGCGTACGAGCTCCTTCGAGTGGTAGTGGCCGAGAAGGCGGCTCGCAGCGGCTCGGTGCGCGATTCCGAGGTCAAGCGACAGATGGTCGAGAAGAACCCGGACTTTGACGAAGCGGCCCTGGGCTTCCGAAAGTTCTC
>JBATJK010000240.1:0-2860 GCA_049668445.1 Gemmatimonadota bacterium | reverse complement strand
GTTCCCGACGTGCGCCAGCGCGGCCTCGCCGGCCGCAGCGATGTGGGCCCGTGTGTGCTGTACCTGTCGGCAGAAGCGCACAGTTCCGTGGACAAGGCGGCTCTGGCTGCCGGTTTCGGACTCGACCAGGTCCGCCACATTCCGGTGGACGAGAAATTCCGAATGGTCCCTGCCGCACTGGAGAGCGCCATCGGGGCCGACCGGGACGCCGGCCTCATTCCGGTGATGGTGTGTGCCACCATCGGCACCACCTCGACGACGAGCGTGGATCCCGTTCGGGATATCTCCGAGATCTGCGAGCGCATGGGAGTCTGGCTCCACGTGGACGCCGCGTACGCGGGCCCCGCGGCGGCGCTTCCCGAAAAGCGAGGAGAGTTCGAGGGCTGGGATCGCGCCGACACGATCGTGCTGAACCCCCACAAGTGGATGTCCACGCCGATCGACTGCAGCATCCTGCTGTTCCGCGACGCGGCCGCAATGAGGCGACCGCTCGCGCTGACCCCCGAGTACCTGCGAAGCTCGGAGGACGGATCCAACCTGATGGACATCGGGCTCTCGCTGGGGAGGCGCTTTCGTGCCCTCAAGCTGTGGTTCCAGTTCCGCATGGAGGGGGCCGAGGGCCTGCGCGCGAGGCTTCGAGACCACATCGCCCTCGCGGACGAGCTGGCCGCCTGGGTCGAGGCGGACACGAGATTCGAGTTGGTCGCGCCCCACCCCTTCTCTCTGATCGTGTTCCGGGCCATCCCTCCGGGTGGCGCTGACCCGGACGAGTGGAACCGGCGACTCCTCGAGACGGTAAACCGTGACGGTCGAGTGTTCCTGTCACACACCGCCGTCGGTAGTCGCTTCGTCCTCCGCCTCGCGGTGGGGAGCGCGAGGGGAACGGAACAGTCGGTGCGGGAGGCGTGGCGCCTCCTTACGGACGAGTATGACCGAATGGTAGCGGGACAAAAGAAAGGCAAGACATGATCGAAGTCGGCGATACGGCCCCGGATTTCGCGCTCCCTTCCGACCGCGGTGACGTGGTTCGACTGAGCGAGCTGAGGGGTAAGCGGGTAATCCTGTTCTTCTATCCCAAGGACGACACCCCCGGCTGCACGAAGGAAGCCTGCGGCTTCCGGGACGCCATGCCGGCGATCATGGAACGCAACGCCACGGTGCTCGGTGTCAGCGCGGATCCCGTGCACTCCCACGAGCGTTTTCGTGACAAGTACGATCTCAACTTCCCACTCCTGGCGGACGTCGATCATGCGGTCGCCGAGGCCTACGGGGCCTGGGGAAAGAAGAAGTTGTACGGCAGGGAGTACGAAGGAATCCTCCGCTCCACGTTCCTGATCGGAGAGGACGGGCGACTCGAGAAAGCGTACCGAAAGGTCCGGCCCGCAGAGCACGCGGATGAAATCGTGGCGGAGCTCGGATGACCGGCCTCAGGAGCCTCGCTCGACTGCCGGCCCTGACTCTGATACTCATTGCCCTCACAGGGGCGGAACCGGCCGGTGGGCAGGACGTGAGCTCGACCGATTCCTGGGTGGTCCCCACCGTACAATCGGTGATACTCGAGCGTGCCGATCGCTCCCGGTCGAAGGGCGACGAAGACGCCCCGATTCGAATCGTCGAGATTTCGGATTTCGAGTGCCCGTTCTGCGCTCGATTCTACCAGGAATCCTATCGGGCCATCGACAGTCTTTACGTGCAGACGGGAATCGCCCGTTACCTGTGGATCTCGTTTCCGAACTCCACGCACCCTCGTGCCTGGCCGGCCATCGAGGCGGCGTTCTGCGCCGGAGCCGCGGGCCGGTTCTGGCCCATGCACGACGTCCTGTTCGAGCGACGCGAGGAGTGGACGGAATCGCGGGACCCGAACGCTCTGTTTCTGACGTACGCCGAGGGGATCGGGGTCGACAGGGAGTCGTTTGCGGCCTGCCTGCGCAATGACCAGACGGCGCCCCTGCAGGTGCGCGACTACGAATCCGCGATCGCCGCCGGGGTCACCAGCACGCCGTTCTTCGTGGTCGGGGACAGCGTCGCCATCCGGGGGGCGGTCCCGTTGGAGACCTTTCGCTCGGCCATCGACAGCGTACTCGTGCTCCGCGGCCACGATCCCCCCTGATCCCGGCGGGCCGCTGGAGGACGCTGTGCTACCTCTCGCCAGCCGAGAGCCTTTGAAACACGAGCCGCATCCCCTCGATCGCCGCCGCCGCCGTGCGGGCGCCGTCGTCGAACTTCATGGAGAGTTCGCGCTCTCCAATCCCGGCGAGGGGTATCTCGATTGTGAAATGGACCGAGACGCCCGCCGGCCTCACCTCCGCCGTCCGGTCGGCCCATCCGTCTTCAGAGGCGTCGAGAGCCCCCTCGATGTGGACCTCTACCACGTCACACACCCCGCCGACCTCCTGGGCCATTACAGCCAGGCGTCGGGCCAGCGCCTCGTTTGACTCCGGATCCGAGCGTCTCTCTTCCATCCACAGTGTGGGCGGAGCGACATCGAGGGCCAGGTAGCCCAGGTGCACGTCCGGGTGGAATCCGAGGCCGGGAATCGCTGCATCCGGTACGGGCTCCACCTCCCCGAACGGTTCGTCGTCCGCCTCCCAGGACAGATAGGACAGGAGCCCCTCCGGGCCAATCGCGGCGGCCACCACCGCCACCTCATCCAGCGACAGTTCGACGAGCGCTGAAGGTGCGTGCAGAGCATCGATGGCCCCGGACTCCATGATATCCAGTTCCGACTGGTCGTAGGCCAGGCACCGGAAGAACCACGACGAGGGCTCCTGGCGGCCCTCGAACTCGTCCCGCACGCCAAGGCCGGCGCCGCGGAGGGCGCTGAGCAGGTTGTACGCGATCTGGTGGCGGGTGAAGTTGG
>JBATJK010000239.1:0-2030 GCA_049668445.1 Gemmatimonadota bacterium | reverse complement strand
GCCTGTCCGTGGCGTAGATCTTCTTCGCGACCACCCAGTCGACAACCGTGGATAGCCACAGCAGGACCACGAACGGCGGATTCCAGGCCGCGTAGAACAGGTAGCTGGCCAGGAGGAGGTTCGTCTTTTTGACCTTCCACGGCAGCGGCGCGTTGTGGAGCGCCAGTACCACCGCGAAGAACGCGACGAACGTCAGGGAGTTGAAGAGCAAGGGTGCGCCTCTCCTCGATCGTGGGTGCGGCTTGCGTTTGTCTTGTAAGGGCCGTGTCGGTGGCCGCGCTCGGTCTGGCGGCCAAGCCTCACCCGGCATGGCCGCCGCGACCAGTAACGCCAAACGGTCGGGGAGTTGTCAACGGTGGGGGTGGTTGCGGTCTGCCCGGCAGCGGGCGGCGGGTGAGGCGTTGAGGGGGTGTTGAGTGCTCCGACTACATTCAGAGCACGGAGAGGATCGTCGATCCTGCAAAGGAGAGTCCGTGGTGGTCACGTTAGCAGGTTTCTGGTTCGCGCGTGCGGACCCCGGTGGCGCCCCGTTGGTGGGCGCGGCGAACTGTCACAATCCCTCTTGCCCAGTGGATCGGACGTTTCATATGAAACGTTTTTGAGGGGATGTTGAGACCTTGATGACGTTGGGGCGGGGAACCGTCCCCCGCCCCGCGCACGAGCCCCCCCTCAGCCCCCCGCGACACGCACCGCGAATCCGCCCCCGCCATGGAGTCCCGCCCACTCGGACACCATCCGGCTCAGGTCGTCCTGGAGCATCTCGCGCACGAGCCCCGGCAGGACCGCTGCGCCCTCCGAACGGGTCCCCTTCCCGGTGATGACGTGGACCACCCGTCCTGGAGACGATGCGGTGTGGCGCTGGAAGAACAACTGTACGCGCGTCTCTGCCTGCCGGGCGTTCATTCCGTGAAGATCGAGTTTCTCCACGGGTGACTCCACCAGCAGGAGCGCGATGCCCGTGAGCTCGGGCTGGGCCGGGGGACCTTTACCGGTCTTCTTTCTCTTCTTCCTGGAAGCCATCTCAATAAGGTCGGCATATGCCCACCGGACCGCCACCGGCCCCCAACTGGTCTCCGCTCCCGCTTCCGCCCATAATCCACCCATGAGCCACAAACCCCACCCCGTCCGGGGTCGCATCAACTCGTGGTTCCTGGCGGCGGCCGAGAAGCCGATGCACAGGGAGTACGGTGAGCGGAAGCTGCGCATATTCGGCGAGCTGCCGCCGGTGATCGTCGAGCTGGGCCCCGGCTCGGGCGCGAACTTCCGCTACTACCCGCGTGGAACGAAGGTCATCGCCGTCGAGCCCAACCCGATGATGCTGAAGCGCATGTACGCGCAGGCCGCCGAGCACGGCGTCGAGATCGACCTCCGGCATGCCGGCGCCGAGGGGATGGAAGTGGAGTCCGAGAGCACGGACCTGGTGATCTCGACCCTGGTCCTGTGCAGCGTCCGCGATCCGGAGAAGGTGCTCTCAGAAGTGCGGCGCGTCCTCAGGCCGGATGGCCGGTTCGCCTTCCTGGAGCACGTGGCGGCCGAGCCCGGCACGCGTCTGCGGAAGGTACAGGACGCGATCCACGCCCCATGGCACTGGCTGGGCGAGGGGTGCCATCTGAACCGTGATACGGCGCGCACGATCGAGGACGCGGGCTTCAGCGACCTCAATCTCGACCGCTTCGACGGCTCCGGGAACACTCCTTTCCGTCCCCACATCTCCGGGTACGCCATCCGCTGACCGGCCCCCCGCACGCCCCGCAGGTTGGCAGACCGCCGCAAATCGCCTATCGTCCGGTCTGTGGATATTCGCACGAAACTCGTCTTCGCCCTCGTCGCGGTTACGCTCGGCAGCATGCTGGCGTTCGGCGCCTTCATGTACCGGACCGCGGGAGAGATGATCGACGATGCTGCGGCGGAGCAGTTGGAAGGCCTGGCGGAGTCGAGCACCGACGCGGTCGAGAACATCGTCAATGGTTGGGAGGAGCGGGTCCAGCTGGTGGCCAGCCGGACGCAACTGCGCATCAATCTGCGCGAGT
>JBATJK010000238.1:0-2819 GCA_049668445.1 Gemmatimonadota bacterium | reverse complement strand
CGTCAGACCAAAGGCCTGGATGCCCTCTGTACCCGACACCTTAGGTGCACCTGGTTTGAAGGCAAGCCTGGCGAGGACGTTATTGAATGGCTGGTAGAGTTCGAGAACTTCTGCCAAGCCATGGGCTTAGAACCGGACCAATGGGCCCTGACCATGCTAAACTGGTTGAAGAAGTCCGCTGCCCAGTGGGCACACACTCTGCCGTCCCACCTTAAGGCAGACTACGCCTATTTCCGCGATGCCTTAATTACCGCTTACGCCGGACCGCTCCGCTCGCAGGCTAGAAGTGAATTGCACTCCGTGAGCATGAAACCTGAGCAGGAGAATATCATGATGTACATGCGTAGACTCCAGCAATTGGTAGCCCGCGCTCATCCCGAACTGACCGCCGGTCCGAGGGAACAGCAAGTGCTGTCCCACCTCATCTCTGGTATGCCCGTGGGTCTAACCAAGTATTGTACCTTGGTAACCCAGGAGACGAGCCTGCAAGCTGCCGTTAGCATGCTGATGGCCTCCGAACCCTTTTGGCGACAGGAGACCGGAACCCACTTGAAGGGACAGGGTGCGTCCAAGCCTAAATCCGCCAACCTTCCGGGTATCTATGCCATGCAGCAAGCTCCGACCCCGGCTCTCACCCTGCCTAACTATAACGAGACCCCCGCGGTCGAGTTCGACCCAGAGAAAGTAGGCCTCCCGGCCAACGCCGCTGCCTATATTAGGGGCATGGTGAAATCTGAGCGAATGGACTTGGGGAATCAGCTACAGAATTTTGTAGAGGATACCAAGAACCAGTTAGAAAAGACCGTAACCAACATGTTCGGTCGAGGCTCGCTCACCCGAGACCCTCCAGCCTACGATTCCAGTAACCGACCGGCAGTAGCGCATCGACCCCGAGATAAGTCCCCTGGGAGACCCTGGACTAATCCGTGCGCTACGTGCGGTAAGAACCACCCTCAGGACAAGTGTTGGACTCTGTACCCGCACTTGAGGACCGCCCACTTGGAAGCCCAGGCACAGCGGAACGCTGCCCTGGCGAACGGCACCTCGCAACCCGCGGAAAAGGACCCCTCCGACCTTTGGATAGGCTTCGCCGGGGTATACATGATTCTCGTGGAGGACGCGACCGGAAATCCCGTAGAAGGAAGGGAGCTTCTGAGCATCCACGAGATTACCGACGCGGAAGCCGCCGAGATAGCCGCCGACCAAGCTGCCGAAGTTGCAGCACGGGAAGTCCGCTTCGAGCCGCTACTCGCCATGGGCGCTACCTTCCAACCGGAGCCGAGCCGGGGCTCTGTGACCCGCTTACCCACCGAGATAGACATGCGAACGTCTACTCCGGGGCTCGCAGAATCGCCTCCCCCATGCAGAAGGGTCCAAATGGTTAGCGAGTCCCCTCCGCCTAAGCCGGACCTCCTTCTTACCCGTGTCACTCCCCCCGGTTGCGGTTCAAGAGTACCTATCTGGGGTCCCCTCAGGCTTCGGTCAGACTCCGACCTTACGAGTTCTTCGAGTTTATCTGTCGAAGCGTACCCCAGTTCTTTCGATTTCCCCCTCGCGACCGCTCAACCGCTCGCCAACCACCGTTCGTCCACTGCCGTTAGGGCGGCGGAGGAGATAACCGCCATTTCCGAAAGTCCGTTAGCACTAATTTCGCCCGGAAGTACCATCCAGGAGACCGAACTAACTAGGGACTCGGCTACACCCGGCTGCGGATGTTTCACGAGCCCAATAGAAGTTTGGTGTACGCAGGAACGTGTAAACAAGTTCGTTCGTCGGCTTGTGCAATTCCTGACGGCCATACTCCTGCTATTCTTGTTGGGTTACTTGTTCTCTCTGTCTCGTGTTGGGTCTACCTCAACCGTAGACAGACGAGCAGGAGCTCGACCGACCCCACAACCGGATTTTCGTGAGGCCATCCCGAGGAAGCCCATACCTAGGTTTCCGGCCTTCCGACCCCCCACGAACAACCCGAAGAATGTGTCCGACCTTTCCGTCCGACTCCGCCGCTCTCTCGAGGAAGCCCGACGTAGTCTCGTTGGCCCTCCCGATCCGACCGCAGCCGCCCGGAACCTCGCGACCAAGATAGGTACCTCCTCTCCTACGATCTTAAGTGCCCCTTGGGCTTTCGCCATTCCGTTCGTGATCGCCGCTTACAACTATACCCAGGAGACCGTTGCCTCTCGGCAAGTCCGCTCGATAGCTGACGCCATGGGTGCCAATCTCACCAAGATGCCCGAATGGGTCCTCGAACATCGAGCGATAACCGCAGAAGACCTGCATCAAGCAAGGCTTCGCCGCTCCGCCATCGAGTTTGGAGCCTTTAACCGCACCGCCTTTGGTAAGCAGCTGGAAGCCCGGTACGATAAGTATTCTCCGCCCGCTATGGCCCGCGAAGCCCGCGCCGCTGACGAAGGAAACCCTGTCTTGGCCGAACTCTTTACCGAAAAGAGGCCGCAGTTAGGTGCCGCCGTAAACCTAGACCTGGGAGCCGTAGCCATCCCCGAAGGCTTGGTTATAGCCTCCTCGTCCAAAGTTTACTTCTATGTCGTCATGAATTCCATTGCCCCTCAATGGATGCCGCACGAAGTTAGGCACACCTCGCACGCAGACCTCTGCGCGTCTTTGGGACCCGACGTCGACGCCTGTAGGCGCTTGATAGACCCCGTCCTATCCGCCGAGGATTGTGTCCATACCCGTACCATACAGACCGAGTTCGCTAAGGAAATTGCCAGTTTCCGAGCCCAATACGAAGATGCCTTTAACCCGGCTTATTTCCGAGAACTATATGCCGACGTGTGCACCCCCGATTCCCCCTTGTG
>JBATJK010000237.1:0-1863 GCA_049668445.1 Gemmatimonadota bacterium | reverse complement strand
CAGTAGAAGGACGTCTGCAGGAACGTCGTCGGCACTCCGGCCTCGGTGAAGAACGCGTTGGCCTCTCCCTTTGCGTCGAAATGAGGGACCTTGTACTTCCCCTGCAGCGTCGGCATGCGGTCGTCGCTCAGCGGTACCCAGTTGCGGGTGTCCTCCAGCGTGGACCAGATGACGTGCTTCAGGCCATTCGAACGCGCCGCTTCGACCATCGAGCGGACTTGCTCCAACTCCTTCTCCGGCGAAAAGTGCTCCCAGAAGAACGTGACGCAGAACGCCCCGTACGCCCCTTCGAACGCTGCCTTCAAGCTCTGCGCATCGTCCACGTCGACCGCCACCACCTCGGCGCCAAGCGCCGCAAGCTCCCGTGCCTTCTCAGAATCCGGATTCCGCGTCAGGGCCCGGGCCGTGAATCCCCCGGCGGTATCCTCCATGATGGCACGCACCAGGCCACCACCCTGCGCCCCCGTCGCCCCGAGGACCGCTATGATCTTCTTGTCCGCCATTAGAGTCTCCTTTGCGCAGTTTTGTTTATTGAGTGACTAATGTCAAATATAGACAAGTCTGGTACAAAAAGAAACGCCTGTGACCGTGGTCCAGGTCGGAAGCGGGCCATGGCTAGCGGAGTGCTGAGGAAATGAGTCCTGCGCGGATTTCTACTCGGAAGGTCCTACGACCTCGACGTGCCCCCGGAGCCGGATGTCCCGGGAAGAGCGGCCCACCATGATCCTGAAGGTGCCCGGTTCGACCACCCACCGCATCTCGGAATCGAGCATCGCCAGGTCTTGTGCCGGGAGAGTGAATTCAACCGTGGCCAAGGCCCCGGGATCCAGCCTGATCTTCTTGAAGCCCTTGAGCTCCATCACCGGCTGCGCGACCGAGGCGAGGACATCGCGGACGTAGAGTTGAACCACCTCTGCGCCCGGCCGTTCCCCGACGTTTCGAATATCTGCGCGCACACGGATCACGCCTCCCGGCGTGGCCGAAACCGGGCCCGGACCAATCGCCAGATTCGAGTACTCGAATTCCGTGTAGCTGAGCCCATATCCGAAGGGAAAAGCAGGGCTTCCCGTCTGGTCCAGGTAGTCGTCACCCCGCCCCGTCGGTTTGTGGTTGTATACGAGCGGAAGCTGGCCTTCCGAAACGGGAAAGGTGACGGGCAAACGACCGCCGGGATCCGAGTCACCAAACAGCACATCGGCAACGGCCCTTCCCCCCTGCTCACCGGGATACCAGGCCAGCAGGACCGCTTCGACCTCGTCGATCCAATTCGCCATGGTCACCGCGCTTCCGCCCACGATCACGACCACCACGGGCGTCCCGGTGGCGGCAACGGCCAGGATCAACTCCTCCTGCCGACCTGGAAGTGAAAGGTGTGCCCGGTCCCTGAACTCGCCCTCCTCCAGACCCGCGATCACGATCGTCACATCGCTACCGCGGGCAAGCGCGACGGCCTCCTCCATGCGTTCCGCGGCCTCATCCGGCACGTCCCCGTCCCAAACCAGCTTCAGCCGGGCGTTGCCGACGGACTCGAAGAACTCGAGTCGCAGGTCGTGTTCCGAGTCAGCGGCAAGGTCGACCTCGGCCAGCTCCGTTCCGACGGACCGCTTCCGCCAATTGTCCAGGATGAGCTGGCCGTCGAGCCACAGCCGGTACCCATCGTTCCCGGTCACGCCCAGGCGGGTCACCCCGGTGGACGGTGCCCGGAGACGTCCGGTCCAGCGGGCGGAGTACCAGTCTGTGGAGATGCCCGGCCCCGGAGAACTGAGCGTCCACAGGAAGTCGATCGCCGGATCCCTCCGCTCGAGTTCCGGTTCACCCGCCAGCTCGATGTTGTCCCAGTACTGCCCCACCACGCCCGTGCCT
>JBATJK010000236.1:0-4348 GCA_049668445.1 Gemmatimonadota bacterium | reverse complement strand
GAGAGGTTGGGCAGGAAGAAGCGGACCCGGGAGGTGCCACCCAGGTATCGGCCAGCCGCGATCGAGATGGCCTCGCGGCGGACTTTCTCGAAGCGAGCCGAGTCTTCGGGCGCGAACTCGCCGGTGATTCGCATCTCTTCCCGCTGCCAGCCCGCGTAACGTTCGAGCTCTTTCTGCGGGAGGGCTGCCACCCGGTGCCCGCCTCGCAGTCTGTAGTGCGGGTCCGGATCGAGATTGTAGTCGAGGATCTCGAAGTTCGAGCGAATGGTGGTCGAGAACGGCAAATCCATCCAGCGAAGCTCGCGTCGGATCTCCACCCGCTGGTGCACGGGGAGCCACCATCGCCGATCGACCCAGCCGTTAGTGAGCTCCAGGTTCACGCTGCTGACCGTCGGGTCCACGTAGGTCGAGGGAGTGAACGATGCCGTCATGCGGGCGATCGCCATGGATGCGTAGTCGAGGTCGAGCGTCCCGATCACACCCGAATCGTCCTGGCACTTGGGCCGCACCTGGATCCGGTACACCTGCGATGTGTGTGGACCGACCATCACGGCGGTGGAGTCCACCAGCCGGTACTGGTAGAAGTCGGTCGCCCCGTCGGCGATCGGATGAAGGACGTCCTTCACCTCGTCGCCCTCCCCCACCTCGATCATGCGGCCGAAGTTCTCCATCACGAGGCTGAGGTGATCGATGTGGTAGTGGATTCGCGTGGGAGCCCACGACACGTTTCGGCGGCCGACGAGGGTCTGAAGCGATCCCCTTCCACGCGCCCACTCCAGCTGCAGCGCGATACGGTCCGTGCGGACAGTCTTCTCTCCCCCGAAGTCGCCGAAGTCGGCAAGGAAGTCGACGTGTCCTTCCGCGTAGGCGTCAAACGCCCGAAGGGTGCTGTCGGAGTAGGCGTTCTGGCGTTCTACCGCGGCTTCGGTGACCATGCGGAGCACCCGCCTCCCGTCCCACCCTGCCGCGCCCGCATTTGGATAAGGTCGGCACACGGGCTCCGGGTCCTGGGCAAGGATGGAGGAGGCCCCCGCGAGGTGGCACAGGCCAAACAGCGTCAGTATGGACAGCAGGGCCCGGCCCGGTCGGGTCAAGGGCCGGACCCCTCGGGTCGGCCCGTGTCGGAGAAGCGCTTGATCGTCTGCCACGGAAGGGAATACAGGCGAGTGCCGTCGGGGTTTCCCCCCGGTGCCGTTCGCCGGCCGGTACAGCGTACGGTCAGTCGCCCGCGAACAGATCTTCCTGGGCTCCGGCCTCCTCCGCGGCTCCGCCTCGGAGGGCGCCGAGCCGGCGCGTCCACATGTCCACGTCGAAACCGCCTTCTCGCTTCAGCATGCGTCTCAGGACGGCCGGGAGTTCGTCCAGCTCCTCCGCGAGCGCGCCCACGGCGGCCACGGCCTCGGCCGAGCGGGACATTTCGTCCACTCCGGCCATCGCGTTGAGGATGGTCTGCTCGGACCGGGAGGCGACGACCGGGTCTTCGCGGGTGGCCACGTACACCTCCGTGCGACGACCCGGGCCCCGGCCTTCCTCGATCGGGAGAAGCCCGACGATCTCATCCGACCGCCAATATCTGCCATATCCAAGGTATATCATGCGTCCAGGAACGATCTCCACGGCCTCCTCCGGGATCGGGTGGTACCGCAAGTTCGAGCACCTGATGGGGGGTGTCAACCGAGTGCCAGCGACCGTTTGGCCCCCCAGCGGGGTCCCCGAAATACGCCCGCACGGAGGCAGGGTATTTGCTGTATACTTATTGGAGTCTGCTGAAGGACCACAGCGGGTCGCGCGTGTGCGTCTTGCCGAGGGCAGACAAGGAACGACGAGGAGTCGATACGGGTCAGTATCGCTGACGAGGAGTGACGCCGCATGCACCGGCAACACGCACGCGCCCAAGGGGTTACGGCGGCGCGGGCCATCTCCTTCGTTGACGCTCCTCGACGTAGCTCGAGGCTATGCATTCGTCGCGTCGCCTCGGGTCTGGCCCCGCGGCGCTCGTAACGCGGCCCACTGTGGTCCTTCAACAGACTCCCAAAGACCCCTCGCGGGTCCGGTGAGCGCCCGAAAGGAACACAAAGAACGGGCCGCCGGCCGGAGATGAGGACCATCGAACTGGAGCGGGAACCCGTGGCCAAGATTCGGAAGGAAGTAGCGCTGCGCTATCACTCGGAGGGACGACCTGGGAAGATCGAGGTCATCGCGACCAAGCCGTGCGCTACGCAGAGAGACCTGTCCCTGGCGTATACGCCCGGAGTGGCCGAGCCGTGCCGCGAGATCGAGAAGGACACCGAGGCCGTGTATCGATACACGGCACGCGGCAACCTCGTCGCCGTCGTCTCGAACGGGACGGCCGTGCTCGGACTGGGCAACATCGGACCCGAGGCCTCGAAGCCTGTGATGGAAGGTAAAGGCGTGTTGTTCAAGCGCTTTGCGGACATCGACGTGTTCGACATCGAGATCGATGCACCCGATCCGGCGGACGTAATCCGGTTCTGTGAGATGCTGGCCCCGACCGTGGGCGGCATCAATCTCGAGGACATCAAGGCACCGGAGTGTTTCGAGATCGAGGACACGCTGAAAGAGCGACTCGACATCCCGGTGTTCCACGACGACCAGCACGGTACGGCCATCATCTCGGGCGCGGCGCTCATCAACGCGCTGGAGCTCGTGGGCAAGAAGATCGACGAAGTGAAGGTCGTGTTCTCGGGCGCGGGGGCCTCGGCGATCGCCACGGCGAACCACTACGTCCGCCTCGGGGCCAATCCGAAGAACCTGTGGTTCGCGGACTCGAAGGGCGTGATCAGCACGAAGCGGGACAATCTTACCCCTACCAAGGCGAAGTACGCCCAGGACACGGACCTGGAGACCCTGGCCGAGGCGGCCGTCGGAGCCGACGTGCTCGTCGGCCTGAGCGTCGGCGGGATGTTCACGAAGGAGATGGTCAGGTCGCTTGCGGCCGACCCGATCGTGTTCGCGATGGCCAACCCGGATCCGGAAATCCTGCCGGAGGATGCGCTCTCGGTTCGGGACGATGTGATCATGGCGACCGGGCGCTCGGACTATCCGAACCAGGTCAACAACGTCCTCGGGTTCCCGTTCATCTTCCGGGGAGCGCTAGACGTCCGCGCTTCCAGCATCAACGACGAGATGTTTCTGGCCGCTACGTACGCCCTGGCAGAGCTGGCCAAGGAGGACGTTCCCGAGTCCGTCGCGGCGGCCTACGAGGGCAAGCGCCTGCACTTCGGACGCGAGTACCTGATCCCGACCCCGTTCGACCACCGCGTACTGATTCGCGAGGCGAGCGCCGTCGCCGAAGCGGCAATGCGGACGGGTGTGGCCCGAAATCCGATCGACCTCGAAGAGTACAGACACCAGCTCGAGGCGCGACTGGGTCCGGCCCGGGAGCTAATGCGCTCGATCATCGACACCGCGCAGCAGACCCCGAAACGAATCGTGCTGCCCGAGGGCGAGCTCGAAGTGGTGGTACGCGCCTCGCACTCGATCGTCGAGGAGCGACTCGGCACACCGATTCTGCTCGGCGACCCGGACGTCATCCGCGAGGTGGCGGAGCGCGAGGAAGTGGACCTGGAGGGCGTGGAACTGCTTGATCCCCGCAAGGGCGACGGGAACGGCGTCTATGCTCGCCGGCTCTTCGAACGACGCAAGCGAAAGGGCATCACGCAGGACAGCGCCGTGCGGAAGTTGAAGGATCCGCTGTACTACGGCGCCATGATGGTGGACTCGGGTGACGCCGACACGCTGGTAGCCGGGGCGAACCTGAGCTATCCGAACGCGCTCCGACCGGCCCTGCACTCGATCGGGATGGAGCCGGGCGTGAAGAGCGTGGCCGGCCTGTTCATGCTCGTGTTCCAGAAGCAGCTGTACTTCTTCGCCGACACGACCGTGAGCATCGACCCGACCGCTGAAGACATGGCGGAGACGGCGATTCTGACGGCGGACTTCGTGCGCCGCCTGTCGATCAACCCGCGGGTGGGGATGATCTCGTTCTCGAACTTCGGGTCGGCCAGGCATCCCGAGTCCGAAAAGGTGCGCAGGGCCGTGGAGATCGTGAAGGACCTGCGACCGGACATCACGATCGACGGTGAGATGCAGGCCGACACCGCGGTGGTCCAGGACATTCTCAAAAACCGGTATCCGTTCTCCGACCTTCAACGGCCGGCGAACGTGCTCGTGTTCCCGAACCTCACGGCGGCCAACGCCTCCTACAAGCTGCTGACCCGGCTCGGTGGAGCGACGGCGATCGGCCCGGTTCTTCTCGGTATGGCCAAGCCGGTGCACCTGCTGCAGCGGGGTGCGACGGTGGAGGACATCACCAACCTGGCGGCGA
>JBATJK010000235.1:0-93639 GCA_049668445.1 Gemmatimonadota bacterium | reverse complement strand
GGCCCGCCCCCCGTCTCTGCATCACTGCTACCCTCGAGCGGATCTCGCAGCGTCAGGTAATTGGTAGCTCGGAGTCCAGAAGGGCGCGCGCGACGGTCAGATCGGGTCGACTCGCGAGGTCGAGAGTTCCCACCCCCTCGATACGCTTCCAGTCGGCGTCCCAGACCAGTTCCACCTTGGGCCGAAGAATGTTGCCAGGATCAGTCGCCACCACGCGTCCGATTTCCCCCGAGCTGATCTGAACGTAGCTGTCCAGCGGGAAGGCCGAAATCTCGTTGACCAGGGCCGATACGACCTGTGGAGCGAAATACTCGTCCTGCATGCCGACGACTCTCTCCAGGGCCTGCAGGGCCGTGAAGGGCGAGCGATACGTGCGGGGGTGAGAGAGCGCCTCGAAAACGTCGGCCACTCCGAGGATGCGGGCGATGGGATCCAGGTCGCGGTCGAAAAGGCCGTAAGGATAGCCCTGGCCCTGCGCCCTTTCGTGCTCCTGCAACACGGCCTTCCGCAGCGACTCGTATCGCGGTGCGCATCGCTCCAGGATCTCGGCTCCGAGCACCGGGTGCTGCCGAAGGGCCTCCTGCTCGCGCTCGGACCACGCCCCCGGATTCCGCAGCATGTCAGCCGGGAGCTTCGCCATGCCTACGTCATGGAGCAGCCCGGCGTGAATGACTTCGACCGCGTCTTCCACACCCGACACCATGCCGAGGGCGATCTTTCCAGCCAAGACGGCGACGTTCACGCAGTGGCTCGCCAGATCGTAGGTGTCGTGCGGCTCGAGGCTTCGGTTGATCAGGCTGTTGTTTCGCAGGAGGTCCGTGTGCATCCGCTCCGCAAGCAACCGGCCCTGATCCACGTCGGGGTCGCCCGATTCGCGCACCACTGAGAGGGTCTCATCTACGTAGGCACGGGCCTCATCGTACAAGCGATTCGGCGCGAAGGGATTCGGTGATCGCGCTCGAACCTGGCGGTCCGAATCGGTGGCGGACTCCTGGGCGAGGTCCTTGACCCCCTCCGCGAGCGCCGAGGAGTCGAGATTCGTCAGAACCAGATCGCCCGCGTCAGCTCCATCGGCGAGCGCCGCCGGATCCGCCACGTATCGCACGAGCCAGGGGAGGGACTCGAGGGCCGCACGCACCTCCGCGCTCAGCTCGGTCTCCCGAAGCACGACGATAAGTTTCCGGTCTCCGGGATCACTCATCTGGTCGCTCATCCTGTGCCTTCCACCGTCGTTTCCGTTTCGCGCCGCGGTGCTCGCAGGGCGCACGCCTCCACGGCCGATCTTCGCAAGTTTCGGGCTCGCGTTGAGTCCGAGGTGTTCGCATCTTCAGGTATGCATACGAAATTCCTGCTTCTCGGGGCAATATCGGCGTTCATCGGCGTAGCGGCCGGAGCCTTCGGGGCTCACGGCCTGGAGCCGCGCCTGTCGGCCGAACTGCTTGCGGTTTACCACACGGGCGTGCGTTACGAACTGTTCCACGCGGTAGCCCTTCTGTTCGTGGGGCTGGCTGCGGATCGGTGGCCGACAGCCCGGTGGGGAAGGGCGGGCTGGATGTTCGTGGCCGGCACCGTCCTGTTCTCGGGCAGCCTTTACCTGCTGGCCCTCACGGGCGTGCGCTGGTTGGGTGCCGTCACGCCGCTCGGGGGGGTGTGCTTCCTCCTCGGCTGGATCTTCTCCGCCCTCGCGTCGTTCCGGTCGAATTGACTCCGAACATGGCCGAGGTCCACGACAGCGCTCACAGCCGGGGCGGTGTGACTCCGGTCTGTCCCTGGTACTTGCCCTTCTTGTCCGCGTAGCTCGTCTCGCACTCCTCGTCCGACTCGAAGAACAGCACCTGCGCGATCCCCTCGTTCGCGTAGATCCGGGCCGGCAGGGGAGTCGTATTACTGATCTCCAGCGTCACGTGCCCCTCCCACTCCGGCTCGAAGGGCGTGACGTTGGTGATGATACCGCAGCGGGCGTACGTGCTCTTGCCCACGCAGATCGTCAGGATGTTGCGAGGGATTCGGAAGTACTCCACGGACCGGGCGAGGGCAAACGAGTTCGGGGGCACGATGCACACGTCGCCCTGGTACTCGATGAACGAACGTTCGTCGAAGTGCTTCGGATCGACGACAGGCGCAAGGGCGTTGTGGAATATCCGGAACTCGTCCGACACACGCATGTCGTATCCGTAGCTGGAAAGACCGTACGATATCACACCTTCTCGAACCTGCTCGTCCGTGAAGGGCTCGATCATCCCGTGCTCGAGTGCGGTGCGCCTGATCCAGCGATCACTCTTGATCATCCTGTTTCTCTTCCTGTTCCCTTGCGCAGATTGCAATCACGAGGTCCTCGAGGACCGTCGCGACGTCCGATGTTCGTTCCTCGGGAGCCGAGTGCCCGCAGCCAGCGGCCAGCGAATACGTAGCCCCCAGCCTGGTGGCCCAGCGGCGGGCCGAGTCGGGGTCGATGCGCCGGTCCTCGGCCCCGGAGATGACGCGAACCGGCACCTCGGGCGGCGCCGCCCAGCGCTCCAGTTCCGCGGGATTCCAGTCGGACAGGATCGTCGGCAGACAAGCGGCCCGCTCCCGATCTCCCCACGGGGCGGCATACCGATCCACCGCGCCGGCCGGAATGTTCGCCCCGTCCGCGAACACTCGCCGCACGAGCATATAGCGCGTGAGCGATCGGCGGAAGAGCCTCAGGGCCGGAGTGACGAGCCAGCGAACCGCAGGGCGCTTCAGAGCATTCAGCGCGGCTGGGCGCGACAGGTCGGGGGTAACGGGATTGACGAGCAAGAGGCCGCGGGCGTTCACCCTGGCCGCGGTGGCGACGGCGATCGCGGCGCCATGGGAATGCCCGGCAAGAACCGGACGCGTCAGGCCCAGGGTCTGTAGAACGTGGGCCAGGCGCCGGGCCTCGGAGTCCAGGTCGTATCGCGCCTCGCGGGATGCGTCCGACTCTCCGCGGCCGAGAAGGTCCACGAGGAGAAAGCTCCGGTGGGGGAGTCGGTCCGCCACCGGTCGCCATGTCGTCCGATTGGCGCTCAACCCGTGGAGGCATACGACCGTCGGTCCGGCCGTCCCGTCGCCTCGAAACTCCACGGCCATCCGCCCTTCGGGGGTCGGCACCACCCATACCTCTTGTCCCGGAACGCCCACCATGCTCTCTTGTGTCAATCGGCCCCGTAATTCTGCTGGTCTATCTGCCGGAAACGCTTGAAATGACAGCAGAATAGCGCCTTTTTTGCGGCCGCGCTCGCGAGCTTGACGCTATGCGGCGGGCAACGCTATCTTCGGCGCAATTCGTGAACAAATTCACAAACGGCCTGGACAGGCGATGAAGCAGGCATATGTCGGCGTCGTGGTACTGTTTGTTGTCGGATTGCTCACCTCGGGCATGTTCCTCCTGTTGTCTCACCTTGCGAGCGCGTACCGGCCCAGCGCCGTGAAGGCGATGCCGTACGAGTCAGGTATCGACCCCCTGGGTGACACGCGGGAGCGCTATTCCGTCAAGTTCTATATCGTCGCGATGCTGTTCATCGTGTTCGACATCGAGACGATCTTTTTCCTGCCCTGGGCGGTCATCTTCCGTGACCTCGGACTGTTCGGGTTGATCGAGATGTTCATCTTCGTCTTCGTCCTTGCCGTAGGGTTGGCCTACGCCTGGAAGAAGGGTGCGCTGGAGTGGGACTGACGCATGTCCGATGATCGAAAGAGACTCCCGACGGTGAACGTTGCGGGTGGGGACGTGGACACCGGCCCCCCCGCATCGTGGATGATCACCAAGGTCGATGCGGTCGTGAACTGGTCGCGGCGCAATTCGCTGTGGCCGATGCCGCTTGGGACGGCTTGCTGCGCGATCGAGATGATGGCAACAGCCGGGTCCAAGTACGACATCGCCAGGTTCGGAGCCGAGCGGTTCTCGTTCAGTCCGCGCCAGGCCGACCTGATGATCGTAGCCGGGCGTGTGACCTATAAGATGGCGCCCATTCTGCGACGCATCTGGGATCAGATGCCACAGCCCAAGTGGTGCATTTCGATGGGTGCGTGCGCCAGTTCGGGCGGGATGTTCGACAACTACACGATCGTCCAGGGGATCGACCAGATCATCCCGGTCGATGTCTATGTTCCGGGCTGCCCGCCGCGGCCGGAGAGCCTCCTGTACGCCCTCATGATGGTCCAGGAGAAGATCAAGGGAGAGTCTCTGGCGAACCCGGTTCACCGCGAAGAGAGCCCCGACGCGGCCGGCAAGCCGAACCTGCCGCCCGAGGCGATCGAGCTCGTGGCGCAGCCGTTCGGGAATTCGACCCGGCAGAATCGGATCAGTGGTGTCGAAGGTTCCTCGGCCATCTCCCGACCCAGAGATCGCCGCGAGCGTCTCCTGGAGCACCAGGACTGAGTCATGTCTTCAACCGTTGCACAACCGTTGCCCGATCTGGTGGTTGGCGCCGAGCCGGTGGCCGACGCGGAGGCGAGCGTGGCCGTCCAGGCACTCCGGAGTCGTTTCGGCGAGGCGATCCGCGGGGTCCGGATGGACCCTGTCGGCACTCCGGTGGTCACGATCGATCCCGCCCGGGTCCACGATGCGCTCAGCTTCCTGAAGACGGACGCGGCCCAGAGCTACGACCTGTTGCTCGACGTGATGGGGGCCGATCCGGGGGGCGGAGTGGGGATCCAGGTGTGGTATCAGCTGTGGTCCATGAAACACGGTCACATGCTGAGGCTCCTGGCGCTCCTGCCGCGTGCGAACCTCTCCGTTCAGAGTGCGGTGGACCTCTATCCGGCGGCAGACTGGCTCGAACGCGAAGCCTACGACATGTACGGGGTCAGCTTCGAGGGTCACCCCGACCTCCGGCGGATTCTCATGCCGGAGAACTACGACGAGGGCTTTCCGCTCCGGAAGGACTTCCCACTTCGTGGACGTTTCACGCGCTCCGAGCAGGTAAGGCGGGCCCTCAATCGCTCGACCGAAGATGTATACTCCCGCGAAGAGCTTGCGCTGGCAGGTCTGCTGGAGGTAGAGCCCGCCGCCGAGGCATCCCCCGGCACCGACGAAGGGGAAGCGGAGGACTACCTCGCCGGTGAGAAGATGGTCATCAACATGGGGCCGCAGCATCCGGCGACGCATGGAGTGCTCAGGCTGGTGCTGCAGCTCGACGGAGAGACCATCCTCCGCTGCATCCCTCACATCGGCTACCTGCATACCGGTTTCGAGAAGACGTGCGAGTACCGCGAGTGGAACCAGGTGGTCCCGTACACGGATCGCATGGACTACCTGGCCCCCATGCTGTACAACATCGGCTACGCGGGCGCGGTCGAAAGCCTGCTCGGCGTGGAGATCACGCCGAGATGCCAGGTCGTTCGGCTCATCATGAGTGAGCTCAACCGGCTGCTCGGTCACCTGTTGTGGCTCGGCACCGGCGCGATGGACGTCGGAGCTACCACGGTGTTCCTGTACACGTTCCAGGAGCGCGAGCGGATCTACAATCTGCACGAGGCCTACTGCGGCGGTCGGATCACGACGTCTGTCACCCGGATCGGCGGAATGGTCGCGGATCTGCCCGTCGGCTGGCTCGACGCGTGCCGGGAGCTCGTCAACGGCCTGACGGCCACGATCGATGAAGCCGAACGACTCCTCACAAAGAACTCGATATTCCAGGCGCGACTGGTGGATGTCGGCATCATCGACGCCGAGAAGGCGCTCGAATACGGGCTCACGGGTCCCAACCTCAGGGCGAGCGGGGTCGCGTACGATGTTCGCAAGGCGCGGCCGTACCTGGGATACGACGAGTACGACTTCGACGTTCCGGTCGGCGTGGTGGGGGACGCGTATGACCGCTACCTCGTGCGAATCGAGGAGATGCGTCAGAGCATCCGGATCCTGCAGCAGGCCCTGGATCGTGTCCCGGCGGGTCCGATCAACATCCAGGACCCGGCGGTCATCTTGCCGGACAAGAGCGAGGCCATGTCGTCGATCGACGCCATGATTTCACACTTCAAGCTGGTCATGGAGGGGGTGCAGGTTCCGGCGGGTGACGTCTGGTACTCGATCGAAGCGACCAAGGGGGAACTCGGTTTCGGCCTCATCTCCGACGGTGGTCCAAAGCCGGTGCGCTGCCGTTTCCGCGGCCCCTCATTCGTGAACCTCGCCGCGCTTCCGTACCTGGTGGAAGGTGGACTCGTTTCGGACGTGATCGCCGCCAATGCGTCGATCGACATTGTCCTCGGCGAGATCGACAGATGACCTCTCCGCGAACATTGCCGATTGGCAGGTACACTTTGCAGCAGGCAAAGCATGCGTCGATCGACATTGTCCTCGGCGAGATCGACAGGTAGTCCGATATGGGAGACCAAGTGAAGAAACCCCTGCACCCGGCGGCTGCGAGTTCGCAGCCCTTCCAGGTAGCGGATCTCAGGCCCACGGAACGGTTGTTCGCCGATCCCGAGGGCCGTGATCGCCTGGAGAAGGCCTTGAGTCGATACCCCGAGAAGCGGGCAGCCCTCTTGCCGATGCTCGGATATGCGCAGGAGAGAAACGGTTGGGTGTCGGACGAGAACATGGCTGAGATAGCCGGCGAACTGGATCTGACTCCAGCCTACGTGCGATCGGTGGCGACGTTCTACACGATGTACAACAAGCATCCGGTCGGCCGACACTTCATCCAGGTGTGCACCTGCATCTCGTGTCACCTTGACGAAGCTGAGGAAGTGTTCGAGCGGTTTCTTTCGGAAACAGGCACCCGTGCGGGCGAGATTTCAGACGACGGCAAGTATACCGTGATCGAGGCCGAGTGCCTCGGCGCGTGTGGGTTTGCGACAGCGGTCCAGATCAACGACCGCTATTTCGAAAACGTGACGCCGGAGCAGGTTCCGGCGATCCTGGACGAATTGGACTAGGCGGGCGACACCGATGGGGTACCCGTACAGCCACGACCTGGAAGTCGGTACGCAGCTTTCGCGTCACTTCGGTGACGAGAGGGCGCGCACGCTTGAGGGATGGAAGGAGCTCGGCGGTTACGCGACGCTCCCCAGGGCGCTCGAGATGGAGCCCGATGCGATCACTGAGGTGGTCAAGAACTCGGGCCTCCGAGGCCGGGGCGGCGCCGGTTTTCCGACGGGGGTGAAGTGGAGCTTCATGCCCAAGGAGCCGAACGGCCCGCACTATCTCTGCTGCAACGCGGACGAGAGCGAGCCTGGCGCCTTCAAGGACCGGGAGATCCTGCGGTGGGTGCCACACCTCCTGATCGAGGGGTGCCTGATCGCGGCGCGAGCCATCCGCGCGGAGCACGTCTACATCTACGTGCGGGGCGAGTTCTTTCCCTTCAGCGCCATCCTCCGAGACGCCGTCGTCGAGGCCTACGAGGGCGGCTACGTGGGAGAGAACATTCTCGGCAGCAGCTGGAGTTGTGACATAACCGTACATCTGGGTGCCGGGGCGTACATCGCGGGTGAAGAGACCGGACTCATGAGTTCGCTCATGGGCGGGCGCGCGGAGCCGTGGATCAAGCCGCCTTTCCCCGCGCAATCCGGAGCGTTCGGGCGCCCGACTACGGTGAACAACGTCGAGACGCTGGCTGCGGTGCCGATGATCGTAGCCGAGGGAGCCGACTGGTACCGGCAGTGGGGGACGGAGAAGAGCCCGGGCACCAAGTTGTGGTGCTGCTCGGGTCACCTCGAGCGCCCCGGAACGTATGAGCTGCCGCTGGGCGTCAACCTCCGCGACGTGATCTACGAGGTGTGCGGCGGAGCCCCGAACGGCAAGAAGGTCAAGGCCGTGATTCCGGGTGGGTCGTCCACCGCGATGCTTACGGCCGACGAGTTGGATTGCTCCGGCTGCTACGAGGGGATGGCGGAAGCCGGAAGCGCATTGGGCACGGCGTCTCCCATCGTGATGAACGAGGACACCAACATCGTCAGCGCGATGCGGCGGATCGCTCAGTTCTATGCACACGAATCATGCGGCCAGTGCGTACAATGCCGGGAAGGTACGTCGTGGACCGCGAAGATCCTGCATCGGATCGAAAACGGGGAAGGGACGGTCGAGGACCTCGACACCCTGTACCACCTGTGTGTGCAGATGACCGGACGTACCATCTGCCCGCTGGCGGACAGCGTCGTGTTCCCGCTTCTTTCGTCGCTGGACAAGTTCAAAGACGAATACGAGGCGCTGATCAAGCGCTGAGACTCGAGCCATATCGAGGGATCGCCGACGGATGAGCGACGCAGCGAAACAAATCACACTGACCATCGACGGCGTGGAGGTCTCGGTAGAGGCCGGCACCACGTTGCTGCAGGCTGCGGAGCATGCCGGTGTAGTCGTGCCGCACTACTGCTATCACCCCGGAATCCCGAGCCGTCCGGCACAGTGCCGCATGTGCCTGGTGGAAGTCGAAGGACAGCCGAAGCTTCAGCCGTCCTGCGTGTTCCCGGCCGGGGATGGGATGGTGGTGCACACGACGAGCGAGACGGCTGAAAGGGCCCGCAAGTCGGTCATCGAGTTCCTCCTCCTGAATCACCCCCTGGATTGCCCGATCTGCGACGCCGCGGGGCAGTGCATGCTTCAGGACTACGCTTTCGAGACCGGCCAGCTGCGGAGCCGCTATGCCGAGGCCAAGATGGTCCTCGGGCGCGACCGGGTGGCGGACGACATCCTCTATTTCGGCGACCGTTGCATCGTATGCACGCGGTGTGTGCGATTCATGGAGGACATCGCGGGAGACAATGCGCTCGTGGTGGCACAGCGTGGACACAAGGCCTACATCGATACGTTCCCCGGCAAGGACCTCGATCATGCCTTCCGCGGCAATATCGTGGACGTGTGTCCCGTGGGCGCGCTGGTGCACGAGGACTTCGTGTTCAAGGCCAGGGCGTGGGACATGGACTCGGCGCCCGGTATCTGTCCGGGATGCTCGACGGGCTGCAACATCGAAGTGAACGTCAAGGAGAACCAGGTCGTTCGGACGAAGCCGAGGTTGAACCCGGACGTGAATTCGTACTGGATGTGCGACCATGGCCGGCGCAGCCTGGTCATGATGAATCGGGGTGTGCGGGCCGAGGCTCCGATGATCCGCCAGGCGGGCGAGCTGGAGCCGGCCAGCTGGAACGAGGCACTGGCATGGGTAGCGGGAGCGCTGGACGATTCGAGCGGGATCGCCCTCGTATCCGCCGGCGTCTCGAACGAGGCTCTCTTCTACACGCGCGCTCTGTTGGATCGCATCGGGATCGAGGGTGGCACGTTCCAGGTGGACCAGGGCGACGAGGTCACCCTGAGCGGGTTCCCGAAGCTCAAGCTGCGGGCTGATCGGGCGCCGAACGCCGCGGGAGCCGAGTTGCAGGGGTTCCGCCGGTCTGACGGGCTGCCCGATGTGTCGGACGGAGCGATCCTGGTCGTCCTCGGGGATGCTCTCGCGGGCGCACCGGCAGACTACGGGGCGAACGCCGGGTTCTTCCTGTATATCGGGTCGCACCTGGTTCCCGCTGCTGGCAACGCGACGGCGATCCTTCCGGCGGCGACCGTCCCCGAGGCTGACGGTACCTTCGTCAACTACGAGGGCCGTGTGCAGCGATTCCACCGGGCGCTAAGGTCACCAGGGGTCGCCCGACCCGCCTGGATGTTCCTCAGCCGGCTTCTGGAGAAGCTTGGAGGGGAGCCCGGAGTCAGAGAGATCGATGACGCGTTCGCCGTCATGGCGATGGGGACCGCCGGAATGGATGCAATGTCGTGGGCTGGGCTCGGCCTCAGGGGTGAACTTCTCAGCGAGGCCGGGCAGCCGGCCGTCGCCGTGGAATAGGGGGAAGAATGGAGGCGGTCACCGGCACGGCCTTCGTCGTCGCCACGATACTGAAGACCATCGTCTTCTTCATCATCCTTCTGCTCGGCGTTGCGCTGTCGACGTACATGGAGCGTAAGGTCGCCGGCTTCATGCAGGACCGGAGCGGCCCGAACCGGGTGGGTCCGCTGGGTCTCCTCCAGGTCATGGCCGATGGGCTCAAGTTCATCCTCAAGGAGGAAGTCACTCCGGGGACCGCGCACAAGAAGTTCTTCATCCTGGCTCCGGCCCTGGCGCTGTTTCCCGCCACCGTGCTGTTCGGAGTCATTCCGCTTGGATCCCCTCTGCCGACGCGGTGGGGCCGGGTGGACATGATCGTTGCGGATGTGCCGATCGGCTTCCTCTACGTACTGGCTATCGCATCGCTGGCCGTGTACGGGGTGGTGATGGCTGGCTGGTCATCCAACAGCAAGTACTCGTTTCTGGGTGGTCTGCGCGGCTCGGCACAGATGATCAGCTACGAGATCGGACTGGCCATGAGCCTGGTGCCCGTTCTGATGCTCGCGGGCAACGTGGAGATGCCCGTTCTCGTATCGATGCAGCAGTCTTTTTCGGCCGGACCGGCGACGTACGGCATGTGGTTTGTTCTGCCCCTGATGCTCTCCGGGTTCTTCCTCCTCGTCTCGGGCCTCGCTGAAACGAACCGTGTTCCCTTCGACCTGCCCGAGGCGGAGGCGGAGATCGTTGGCGGCTACCACACCGAATACTCGTCCATGAAGTTCGGCATGTTCTTCCTCGGTGAGTATTTCCACCTGATCACCACCGGGGCCCTGATCTCGGTGTTCTTCCTGGGAGGGTGGGATATTCCGTTCTGGCAGGGAGACAACATCCGGGTGCTCGCGGACGGCACGGTGATCGGTGATCCCACGTGGTGGAAGACGCTCCTGACACTGGTGGCGTTTACCATGAAGACGACGTTCTTCGTCGTGTTCTTCATGTTCATCCGGTGGACGATTCCCCGATTCCGCTATGACCAGCTGATGGACCTGGGCTGGAAGGTCTTCATTCCCGCGTTGATGGCCTACATCATGTTGATGGCGATTGCCATCTTCGCGCTGGATACGGCGGGTGTGCCCGTCGGCCTCCGGTTCTCCGCGGCCCTGTTCGGCCTGAACGTCGTGCTAATGCTGATCTTCCTGTTCGTGCTGGATCGTGGTCGGCTTGTGCAGGGAGCGACAGCGCGTACGCGGGTGGTGCCCGGGGTGGCCGCCGCGACTGTAAGTGAGGGAGACTGACATGCCGGGTGAGGTGAGGATCGTCGATCGGCCGGAGAGCGAGAGTTCGTATATCCGTGCCATCAGCAAGGGGCTCGGCATCACGTTCAAGCACTTCATGCACGCGGACAAACCGACTCAGCAGTATCCGGATGAGAAATGGGAGCTCGGGCCCCGCTGGCGTGGTACGCACCGCATGGCGGTTCACGAGGACGGCCGCGCCAAGTGCGTAGGGTGTGGTCTTTGTCCGACTGTGTGTCCGGTCAATTGCATCAAGCTGATACCGGCGGAGGACGAAAACGGGGAGCGGTACGCGGCGGTCTACGAGATCGACGAGTTCCGCTGCATCTTCTGCGGCTTCTGCCAGGAAGTGTGTCCCGTCGAGGCGATTCACCTAGGGGTTCACTACGAAAACGCCGAGTACAGCCGGGAGCGCTGGGTCTACGACCTGGCTCGGCTGTGCGAGAATGACCATCCGGTCACGGCGCTGTGGGACCCCGCTGACCCATCGTCCGAATGATCGCAGACTTTTTCTTCGTGTTGTTCGCCGTCATGGCGATCGGTGGGGCCACCGCCATGGTGTTCGCTCGGAATCCTCTGGCGAGCCTGCTGTATCTTGTCATGGCCTTCTTCGCGTTGTCCGGGATCTTCGTACTCCTGGATGCGCATTTCATCGCTGCGGTCAATCTGATCGTCTACGCCGGGGCCATCCTGGTCCTGTTCCTGTTCGTCATCATGCTTCTGAACCTCGGACGTACCGAGAAGACGGACCTGCGGGGACCGCTGTATCGCGTGATCGGGATCGTGGTCGCCGGCACCTTCTTCGGTCTTCTTCTCGTCATGCTGAGGGGCGGTCACGCCACGTCGATGGCGGGGGGAATGGGCCAGGCGACGATTGACGCGATGCTGGAGTCACAGGGGGCGGTCGGAATTGTGGCCGAGCCGATGTTCCGGAGTTACCTGGTCCCGTTCGAGATCACTTCGCTCCTGCTGCTGGTGGCCATAGTGGGGGCCATCGTGCTGGCGCGCCGAAAGGCACCGTGAGTAGGGAATGGATATCGAAACCTATACGCTGATACTCAGCGCGCTGCTCTTCGCGATCGGGACGGCCGGCGTGCTGCTTCGCCGCAACGCGATCATCATGTTCATGTGCATCGAGCTCATGCTCAACGCGGTGAACCTGACGCTCGTCGTGTTCTCGAGATCGTTGGGCATCGAGGCGCAGGTGTTCGTGTTCTTCGTCATGGCCGTAGCCGCGGCGGAAGCCGCGGTTGGACTGGCCATCATTATCGCCATCTTCCGGCACTACGAGCTCGTGGATGTCGATCGCTTTAATCTGTTGAAATGGTGAATTTCCTCGAGTCGTTCCTTCGGGTCGCGCAGCACGCCGAAGCGGGGTATCACCCGGTCCTCCCGGGACTGATTCTCCTGCTCCCCCTCGTGGGGTTCGTGATCAACGGTCTCGGGGCGTTCCTGTGGCGCGACAACAAGCGCGTGCCGAGTGTCGTGGGCCCGCTGGCCATCATCGGGGCCTTTGCCATCGTGGTGGCCAATTTCCTGGCCATGCATGGCGCGATGCCGCACGAGCCGGCGATCGTTTCGCTGTGGACCTGGATGGCGGTCGGTGACCTGTCGATCGGTGTGGATCTTCAGTTCGACCAGCTGTCCATTCTCATGATGCTGGTCGTCACCGGGGTCTCAGCGGTGATCCATGTCTACAGCATCGGCTACATGCGTGCGGATCCCGGGTACTCGCGGTACTTCTCGTACCTGAACCTGTTCGTGTTCTTCATGCTCATCCTGGTGATGGGTGCGAACTTCCCGATCATGTTCGTGGGTTGGGAGGGCGTCGGACTGTGCTCCTATCTGCTGATCGGGTTCTGGTACGAGAACCGCGAGTTTGCCTCGGCGGGGAAGAAGGCGTTCATCGTGAACCGGATCGGAGACTTCGGTTTTCTGGTCGCGATGTTTTTGATCTTCACGCACTTCGGGACGCTGAACTTCGTGGAAGTGTTCGCGGCGGCGCCGGAGGTTCTCGTGTTCGGGGGCGGAGTGGCCACCCTGACCACGCTTCTGTTGTTCCTCGGGGCCACCGGTAAGTCGGCCCAGATCCCGCTGTACGTGTGGCTCCCGGACGCGATGGCCGGTCCCACCCCGGTGTCGGCGCTGATTCACGCCGCGACCATGGTGACCGCGGGCGTCTACATGGTGGCCCGGTCGGGCGTGCTGTTCGCGATGGCGCCCGTGTCGCAGGCGATCGTGGCGGCCGTCGGCGCGGGCACCGCCCTCTTCGCGGCGACCATCGCCACTCAGCAGTACGACATCAAGAAGGTGCTGGCGTACAGCACGGTCTCTCAGTTGGGGTACATGTTCCTGGCGGTAGGAATCGGGGCCTTCACGGCCGGTATCTTCCACCTGATGACGCACGCGTTCTTCAAGGCCCTGCTGTTCCTCGGGTCCGGGGCCGTGATTCACGCCATGCATGAGGCGTATCACCAGGTGCACCGGCACGACGACCCCAACGACATGCGAAACCACGGGGGGCTGAAGAACCTGATGCCGATCACGTGGGTCACCATGTGGATCGGTACGGTGGCGATCGCGGGCATCTTCCCGTTTGCCGGGTTCTTCTCGAAGGACGAGATCATCTGGAGCGCCGGATCGTACGGGTACGTGGTCCTGTGGGTCGTATCGATCATCACCGCCATCCTTACCGCCGCATACATGACGCGTTTGATGGTCTTGACCTTCCACGGTGAGAATCGCAGCGGGGCGGACGCGAGGCCTCACATCCGAGAGGTCCCCGCTGTGATGTGGGTTCCGCTGGCGATCCTGGCCGTCCTTTCGCTGGTCGGTGGCTGGCTGCAGATCCCGGAGGCCCTCCCGGTGCTACCCGCGGTGGATGCGCTCCACCACTGGCTGGAACCGGTGATGGAGCCTGCCAGGCACGTCATGATGGAGCACGGATTCCACCAGGCACACGAGGCGCCGCTCGGCGGCGGCGAGGCGGCGTGGGCCATCATTTCGACGGTCCTGGCCCTGTTCGTGGTGATCCTGACGTTCCGGGCGCTCGTGCACCGGCGCTACAGTCCGGCGGCGGAGTCCGAAGCGCCGACGGGTATTGCGGGCGTTCTCTACAACAAGTGGTACGTCGACGAGCTGTATGATCGAGTGATCATCCGTCCACTCCTCGCCATGTGGCGGGGCTGCTGGAGGATCGTGGACGACGGCATTATCGACGGTTCGTTGAATGCGCTGGCCTCCGGGACCCGAATGGTCGGATGGGTTGGAAGCCTGTTCCAGACGGGTCGAGTAGCCGGCTACATGTTCTGGTTCGTCTCGGGCGTGGTGCTGATCCTGGCCCTGCTCCTGCTGTGACGAACCCAGCAAGCGAAATAGAGCCTTGAACGATTTCTTCGAGAGCCACTGGGTCCTGAGCGTGCTGCTGATCCTGCCATTGGTGGGTTCGGCTGCGTGTTTGATCGTGCGGGAGGAGCAGTCCCGGCACGTGGCGATGCTCACGAGCGTGGTCGCGTTCCTGGTATCGCTGCCACTCTTCTGGACGTTCCGTTCCGGAACGGCCGCCATACAGAATTACGTCTCGATTCCGTGGATCGAGGCGTGGGGCATCGGATACACCATCGGCATCGATGGCATCTCCATCCTCATGGTGCTTCTGACGACGTTCGTCACGCCTCTCGCGATCCTCGGTTCGTACACCTACATCCAGCGGAATCAAAAGGCGTACTACGCCATGTTGCTCGTTCTGCTGGCCGCCATGATCGGTGTCTTTGTATCCCTGGACCTGTTCCTGTTCTTCCTGTTCTGGGAGATCATGCTCATCCCGATGTACTTCATCATCGGGGTGTGGGGGGGCAAGCGTAAGATCTACGCGGCGGTGAAGTTCTTCCTGTTTACGGCCATCGGCTCACTGCTCATGCTGGTCGCGATCGTGGTGATCGTGTTCCTGTACTACCGCCAATTCGGGGTGATCACCTTCGCGTACAACGACCTGGTACAGCTCCCGATCGCCAGGGACCTGCAGTTCGTGCTGTTCTTCGCCTTCGCGCTGGCCTTCGCGATCAAGGTGCCTCTGTTCCCGTTCCACACCTGGCTTCCGGATGCACACGTCGAGGCCCCGACCGCCGGCTCCGTGATCCTCGCCGGCGTACTGCTGAAGATGGGCACCTACGGATTCCTCCGGTTCGCGATGCCGTTCTTCTCGCATGCGGCCACCAGCCAGGTGGTCGTGGGAACGATTCTGGTGCTGAGCCTGATCGGGATTACGTATGGAGCCTGGGTCGCCGCCGTGCAACCCGACGCCAAGAAGCTGGTGGCGTACACGTCGATCGCTCACCTCGGCTTCGTCATGATGGGACTGTTTTCCCTTACCACCCTGGGGATTCAGGGCGGAATCCTGCAGATGGTGAACCATGGCATCTCCACGGGAGCGCTGTTCCTCCTGATCGGGATGCTCTACGAACGGCGCCATACTCGCATGATCGAGGACTTTGGCGGAGTGGCGAAGGTGATGCCGGTGTTCGCGGCAGCCTTCCTGCTCGTCGCCCTGAGCTCGATCGGTCTTCCGGGGACGAACGGTTTCATCGGTGAGTTCCTGATCCTGATCGGTACGTTCCAGAAGTACCCCGTGGCAGCGTTCATCGCGGCGACGGGGGTGATTTTCGCTGCGGCGTACATGCTTCCCATGGTGCAACGGGTGCTCTACGGCGAGATCGACAGGGAAGAGAACCGGAGCCTCAAGGACATCGGAACTCGAGAGCGTCTGGTCCTGGCACCCGCACTCATCATGATCGTGCTGATCGGAGTCTACCCGCAGCCGTTCCTGTCGCGCACGGCAGCGTCGGTCGAGGCGCTGGTCGATCAGATCGAGACGCGGGCCGTCTCTGCGCCGGCGGTGATGGGTGCGTCGGACGTACGATTCGACCGCATGCCGATTCTCGGACTCGACGAGTAGACAGAGGGGATAGATAGGTGATCCTGGACTTCAGCTCTCCGATCGACTACCTGTGGGCGCTCCTGCCTGAAGTGATCCTCGCTGTGACGGGTCTCCTGGTGCTGACCCTCGACGTGTTCCAGCGTGGAGATCGCTCGGGACCGAGTCGCGCCTGGGTTCGTTGGACCGCGGTGGCCGGCGTGCTGGCCGCTCTTCTGGCCAACGGGTACCTGTTGGAACTCGAGGCGCCGTTACGTAGCGGTATGATCGCCATGGACACGTTCCGGGTCGCGACCAACTTCGTGATCCTCGGAGCGACGGTCCTCGCTCTTCTGTTCTCCTTCGACTATCTGCGCCGTGAAGGCATGGATGTCGGCGAGTTCTACTTCCTGATCCTGATGGCCGCTATCGGGATGATGCTTCTGGCGGGCTCCCGCGACCTCATCGTGGTTTTCGTCTCGGTCGAACTGATGTCCCTGGCTGTCTATGTTCTGACGGGATTCAACCGAAGAGATCCGAGGTCGGCCGAGGGAGCTCTCAAGTACTTCCTCATGGGGGCTTTCGCGAGCGGCTTCCTGCTGTATGGGATCGCCCTGCTGTTCGGCGCCACGGGAAGCACCAACCTGGCCCTCGTGACATCTGAAGTGGCCCGCGGCGCTGCAGAGGGCAATTTCCTTCTGTACGCGGGTGTGGCCCTGCTGGTGGTTGGCTTCGCCTTCAAGATCTCGGCCGTCCCGTTTCACATGTGGACGCCCGACGCGTACGAGGGCGCGCCGACGCCGGTTACCGGATTCATGGCGGCCGGAGTGAAGGCGGCCGGATTTGCCGCCATTCTGCGGATCGTCACGGTCGAACTCGCGCCCGCGGCATCGATCTGGACCCCCATTTTCTGGTGGCTGGCCGTATTGACCATGGTCATCCCCAATCTGATCGCGCTGGCGCAGGACAACGTCAAGCGGATGCTGGCCTATTCCTCCATAGCGCACGCCGGCTATCTGCTGGTCGGAGTGGTAGCGGGCAGCTCGGCGGGCCGATCCGCGGCGCTGCTGTACCTGGCCGTCTACGCAGTGATGACGCTCGGCGCTTTTGCCCTCGTGGGGGTCGTGTCCAGCGCGGAGGGATCGAGAGGCGGTCTTGCCGACTTCAGGGGCCTGGGATGGCGTCGGCCTCTGCTCGGGGCTTTGCTGGTCCTGTTTCTGCTTTCTCTGGCCGGATTTCCGCCGACCGGTGGATTCATCGGCAAGCTGTATCTGCTGCTGGCGGCCGTGGAGGCCGGCCATGTAACGCTGGCCGTCATTCTCGTCCTTACCAGTTTCGTGTCCTACTATTACTACCTCCGGGTCATCTGGAAGATGTACTTCGAGGAGGCTCCAGAAGATGCTGCCCTTCCCGCACCTGCGGGCGCCGCGTTCCGTCTGGCCGCCGTGGCGGCAGCGGTCGTGATTCTGGTCGCCGGCCTGTTCCCGGGGAGGGCCATCCGGATGGCTGAGTACGCGGGCGAAGACCTTGCCCCACGCCAGGTCGCCCCACTTTCGCAACCCGCTGCCCCGGTAGGAGTAACCGAGACGAGCACGGACTGACCCCCCGGTAGTCGTCTCGGACCACGCCCCGTCCCGCCGTCACAGGCGGCTGACGGGGCGTCCGTTGGAAGGGTGGAATCCTCTTACTTGCAGGTCCCAATGAACGTATCGAGTACCATTTTCAGAGAATACGATATCCGCGGGATCGTCGGGGACGACCTGACGGTGGAGGTCACCGAGGCCGTGGGAAGGGCGTACGCCACGCGGCTCAGGAGGACCGTGGACCGACCCGTTGTCGCGGTCGGGTACGACAACCGGCCGAGTTCGCCCGGGCTGGCCGATGCCCTCTCGGCCGGGCTGAACGCCGCCGGCGCCGACGTCCGCCTCGTCGGTACGGTGCCGACGCCGGCGTTGTACTACGCGGCTGATGTATGGGCCACGGACGGGGGAATTCAGATTACCGGCTCCCATAATCCGCCCGAGTACAATGGAATCAAGATGATTGTGAGGGACCGGGCTCTGTACGGAGCCGCGATCCAGGAACTGAGAGAGCTCGTGGAGTCGGATCAGTTCTCGGACGGCTCGGGGCGAACGGAACGTCACGAGATTCTGGAGCGCTACGCGGAGGAGATCGGCCGTCGGGCCGGAGTAGAGGGCCCGGTGCGGATGGTGCTCGACTGCGGCAACGGCACTGGATCGGTGATCGCTCCGCAGGCGCTCGCGCTGGCCGGCGTAGAGGTCGACTGCCTGTACTGCGAGTCTGACGGCACGTTTCCCAACCACCATCCCGATCCCACGGTCGACGAGAACGTGGTCGACCTCATCGCTCGAGTGAAGGCCACGGGCGCGGATCTCGGTGTGGGGCTGGACGGCGATGCCGACCGGATTGGCGCGGTGACCGAGAAAGGTGGGATCGTCCGCGGTGATCACCTGTTGCTGCTCTACGCGCTGGACGCGCTGCCCCGGTACCCGGGTGCGGAGATCGTCTTCGACGTGAAGTGCTCCAAGGCCCTGCCCGAGCTGATTGCCCGGGCGGGTGGCGTACCCGTGATGTGGAAGACGGGGCACTCATTGATCAAGGAGCGGATGAAGGAGTCCGGATCTCCTATTGCAGGTGAAATGAGCGGGCATATCTGTTTTGCTGACAACTATTTCGGATTTGACGATGCGATCTATGCGGCTGCCCGGCTGGCCGGACTCGTCCAGAGGAGCGGCCGGCCGTTCTCGGAGCTGGCCGACTCCATACCGGCGTATCCGTCCACCCCTGAGTTGCGTGTGGACTGTGCGGAGGACCTGAAGTTCGCGGTCGTTGCCCGGGCGGTGGAGCATTATCGAGCCAGCCATCCGGTGAACGACATCGACGGGGCTCGCATCGAGTTCGAGGACGGCTGGGCCCTGATCAGGGCGAGCAATACGCAGCCGGTCATCGTCATTCGGTTCGAGGCGGACTCGGTCGCTGGACTGAGGAGCATTCGCGACGATGTGGCCGGATACCTGGGGGGCGAAGGGGTGTCCGTCCCCGAGCTTGCCGGGAGCTGATGCGTCCGTGAGCGCAAAGGGACGGTCGGTCGTTGTCGCCATTGGGGGGAACGCCCTGTCGCCGGCCGGGGAGCTGGCCTCGGTGGCCAACCAGTTCCGGCATACCCGGGACAGCATGGAGCCCATCGTCGACCTGGCCATGCAGGGATGGAACATCGCGGTCGTTCATGGAAACGGGCCGCAGGTAGGGGACGAGCTGCAACGCAATGAGGTCGCGCGTTCGAAGGTGGAGCAGCTGCCTCTCGGGGTGCTGGTCGCCGCCACCGCGGGCTGGATCGGCTACATGATTCAGCAGTCACTGCAGAATGCGCTGGAGGCCGCGGGAAGCGATCGGCGAGTCGTGACCCTGATCACCCAGTCTCTGGTCGACCCCGAGGATCCTTCGATGCGCGAGCCGACGAAGTTCATCGGCCGGGGCATTCGACCCGGGGTGGCGGAAGAGCTGCGAGAAGAAGGCATCTGGATCGAGGCGGATTCACGGGGAAATCTGAGACGGCGCGTGCCGAGTCCCGTTCCGGTCGCGATATGCGAGTCCCGGATGGTGACGGAACTCGTGGCCCGGGGGGACATCGTCATCGCTGCCGGTGGGGGAGGGATCCCGGTATACCTGGATCCGCAGTTGGGCCTGGAGGGTGTGGACGCGGTGGTCGACAAGGACCGGGCGGCCGCCCTTCTGGGGCATGAGATCGGAGCGTCCGTGCTGCTGATCCTGACGGACGTGGACGGTGTGTACGAGAACTGGGGAACGCCGGATGCCCGGCTGTTGTCCCGGATGACGGCTTCGGAGGCTCGGGCTCTCATGGACTCCGGGACTCTCGGGTCCGGGAGCATGGGGCCGAAAGTCGAAGCGGCCCTGCACTTCGTCGAAGGCGGGGGAGAGCGTGCGATCATCGCGGCTCTTCATGAGGGGCCGGCCGGCCTGGCCGGAACATCGGGAACGACCGTTACGCCGGACCGTATTCCTTCCGGCGGGTTTGAGTGAACACGATACGGCAAAGGCAGTCATGAACATTCACGAGTATCAAGCCAGGGAAATACTCAGGGCTCATGGAGTTCCGGTTCCGCCGGGCGAGATCGCGACGACTCCGGAAGAAGCGGAGCGCATCGCGGCCGAGTTCGGGGGAATGGTCGTGGTGAAGGCTCAGGTGCACGCCGGAGGCCGCGGCAAGGCCGGCGGCGTCAAGTTGGCCGTTGATCCGGCCGACGCGCGGGAAAAGGCGGAGGCCATCCTGGGGATCGAGATCAAGGGGCTCACGGTTGAGAAGGTCCTGGTCGCACCCGCAGAGGACATCGCGACGGAGGCCTACCTGGGTATCGTCATGGACCGCGGATCCCAGAGTGACGTCATCATGGTCTCGTCCGAAGGCGGGATCGACATCGAAGAAGTGGCCGCGACCAATCCGGATGCGATTCAGAAGCTGGCGGTGGACGCCCGCTACGGTCTCCTGCCGCACCAGGCCTCAGCGCTCGCCTATGGCCTGTATTCTGACGCGAAGCTGGCCAGGCAGGCCGCCCGAATCATCATGCAACTCTACGAGGCGTATCGGGCTGCCGGTTGCACGCTGGCGGAGATCAACCCACTGATCTCGACCCCCGGTGGTGAGGTGAAGGCGATCGACGCCAAGATGAACATCGATGACAACGCCCTGTTCAGGCTCCCGGATGTGGCGGCGATGCGCGACGAAGCGGCCGAGGATCCGGCCGAGCGCAAGGCCCGTGAGGCGGGCCTGAGCTACATCCAGCTGGACGGGGATGTCGGTTGCTGTGTGAACGGGGCGGGGCTGGCGATGGCTACCATGGATCTCGTGAAGCACTACGGCGGCGATCCGGCCAACTTCCTGGACATCGGGGGCTCATCCAATCCCGACAAGGTCGTCACGGCCTTCGAGATCATTACCTCGGACCCGAACGTCAAGTCGATTCTGTTCAATATCTTCGGCGGGATCACGAGGTGTGACGATGTGGCCAACGGGATAGTCGAGGCCACACGCCGAATCGACGTGGAGCTTCCGATCGCGATCCGCCTGACGGGCACCAACGAAGACCTGGCCGTCGACATCCTGAAGGAGAACGGGTTCGAGGCCATGACGGACATGGACGAGGTGGTGAAGAGGGCCGTCGCGCTGGCGGCGGGCACGTCGAGCTAGCCAACCGGGAATCGGCATTAGACCGTAGAGGATTTTCAGGCATGAGCATATTCATTGATGGCGATACCAGACTGGTCGTGCAGGGGATCACCGGACGGGACGGTTCCTTTCACACGCGCCAGATGATCGAGTACGGAACCAACGTCGTCGCGGGAGTGACGCCGGGGAAGGGTGGTCAGGTCTTCGACGATACGGTCCCGGTGTTCGACACGGTGGCCGCGGCCGTATCGGAGACGGGGGCCAATGCCAGCGTGATCTACGTGCCCGCGGCCTTTGCCTCCAGCGCGATCTTCGAGGCGGCCGATGCGGGAGTCGACCTCATCGTGTGCATTACCGAGGGAGTCCCGGTGGCTGACATGATGACCGCGCTTCCCTATGTCCACGAGAAGGGGGCCCGGCTGATCGGTCCGAATTGTCCTGGCCTGATTGCGCCGGGGATTGGCAAGATCGGAATCCTCCCGGGCCAGATCGTGACTCCGGGACCCGTGGGAATCGTGAGTCGATCGGGTACGCTGACCTACGAGGTCATCTTCCAGCTCACCCGGCACGGCATCGGCCAGTCGACGTGCGTCGGCATCGGAGGCGATCCGTTGATCGGTACGGATTTCGTGGATTGCCTCAGGGCGTTCGAAGCGGATCCGGACACCAGCGCCGTTGCCATGATCGGGGAGATCGGCGGGACGGACGAGCAGGTGGCCGCGGAATTCGTCAGGGACCACATGTCGAAGCCGGTGGTCGGCTTCATCGCGGGTCAGACGGCGCCGCCGGGTCGGCGCATGGGGCACGCGGGAGCGATCATTTCCGGATCCGAGGGTACGGCGGCCGAGAAGATGAGCGCGTTTCGTGAGTGCGATATCGCGGTGGCCGAACGACCGGCAGATCTGGTGGGTCTCATCGAGGCGAGACTCTAGCCACAACTGGAGGCACCTTCAATATGAACGAGACGGACACTCTCACGATCATCAAGCCGGACGCGTTCGGGTCGGGAAAAGCGGGCCACATCATCGCACACCTGGAGGACGCCGGGTTTCGGGTGGTGGCGGCTGCCGTGAAGCATCTGACCCTTGCCGAGGCGCAGGCTTTCTATGCCGTGCACCGCGAGCGGCCCTTCTTCTCTTCGCTCGTCGAGTTCATGACCTCGGGGCCGTGTATGCCGATCCTGCTTCGGCGCAAGAACGCGGTTCCCGAACTCCGCGCCGTGATCGGAGCGACGGACCCGGCGGAAGCCGACGAGGGTACGGTTCGGGCCCTGTATGCGGAGAGTAAGGAGCGCAACGCGATCCACGCCTCGGACTCGGTGGAGAACGCTGAAATCGAGATCTCCTTCTTCTTCGCAGGCACGGAGCGACTTCGCGGTTGAAGGAGCATGGTCATGATTGACAAGGCAGACATGAAGGGCTATGAATAGCGGCTTCCCGGCAGGACGGGTCGATCTGAATGATCTTCGCGCCGGGCCGGTGAAGTGGTCGGGAAACCTGCCGGCTGAGCCGGGTGCCTGGGGACTCGACGAGCTGGGGGCCGTGGACGAGCCTTTGCTCGAGTATCGGGCCGAGGCGGGCGGGCGTGGTAGCGTGCGGGTGGCGGGTCGCCTGACGGCGACGCTCAAGCTCACCTGCCGGCGGTGTCTCGAGCAAATCGAGTGGCCGATTGAGGTCGCTTTCGACTTCCGGTTCGACCCTGCGGTGCGGGAGTGGGAGGAAGAAGGCGGGGTGTTCACTCTGGACCCGAACGCCGCCTCGGTTGACCTGGTTCGCCCCCTCCGGGAGGAGTGGGTTCTGGCCATGCCCGATTATCCGGTGTGCCAGGAGGGTTGCCGCGGACTGTGCCCGGTCTGCGGAGCGGACCTGAACGAGTCCGATTGCGGATGTACCCGGCAGCAGGGGGACGATCGCTGGGCGGTTCTGAAACAGATGGTGTGGGATGGGCAGCCCGAGGCTGCCAAACCAGATAGCGAAGATTGACGGCAACGAAGGATAGGGAGTCGTATCATGGCAGTACCCAAGAGACGGACCTCGAAACAGCGCAAGCGGAAGCGGCGCACACATCACGTCGCGGCGCCTACGGCTCACCAGGCGTGTCCGAAGTGCGGAGATCCTCGACGACCTCACCGCGTGTGCCCGACGTGCGGCCACTACGGTGACCGGGAGATCGTCCGAACCGAAGAGTTCTAACCGACCCGCAGCCGAGCGTGGTCCGACATGTGGCGCATTGCGCTGGACGCCATGGGAGGAGACGGCGCGCCCCGAGTCATCATCGAGGGCGCGCTGTCTGCCGTTCAGGAGTGGCCCGACAGGTTCGCTATGTCTCTCGTGGGCATTCCCGAGAGTATCCGGGAGGTCCTTCCCCCGGAGATCCCCGACGCCATCCAGATCGTTCCGGCCACTGAGGTAGTCGAGGGGCACGAATCTCCCGTTCGCGCCATCCGGCGGAAGCCGGACAGCTCGATCGTGGTCGGACTCGGGCTGCTCCGGGCCGGCGAGGTCGATGCCTTCATCAGTGCCGGGTCCACCGGGGCCGTGATGGCGGCTTCCCGCCTCCTTCTCGGGATGCTTCCGGGTGTGGAACGACCCACCGTGGGCACGATGTTCCCAACGTCTGGATCGCCGGTCCTGGTTGTGGATTCGGGAGCCAACATCGACGCCCGCCCCTCGCACTTGCTCCAGTTCGCACAGCTCGGTTCGGTCTACATGAAAGACCTGCTCGGGCTGGAGAGCCCCAGGGTCGGTCTGTTGAACGTGGGAGAGGAGTCGTCAAAGGGCGGAGCCCGGGCGGTGGCGACGCACAGGCTGCTGCAGGAGGACGAAGACCTGAATTTCGTCGGGAACATCGAAGGTCACAGGATCGTCCAGGGAGCCTGCGATGTTCTGGTGTGTGACGGATTCGTCGGGAACGTACTGCTGAAGTTCTACGAATCGGTGGCCGGTTTCATAGCCGGAGTAATGAAAGCGCAGCTCGACCCCGAGGTGCACGGGGTGGGCTTCAAGGAAGTGTTCAGGACGATCGACTACGCCGAGTATGGTGGAGCGCCGCTGCTCGGGGTCAACGGAGTGTCGATCATATGTCACGGCGGGTCCTCCGCCCGGGCGATCAAGAACGCCATCCGGGTTGCGGGCGTCTGCCTCGAGGCCGATATGGTCGAGGACATGGCGTCAGAGTTCGGGCCGAGCACGAGGCGCGCGAGGGTATGGAGACGGATCCGCCGCCGCTGACCGACAGGTCGCCATCGGCGCCCGTGTATCGCTCCACTTCAACGAGGGAGACGGCAGTGGGTGGGAACAGCATCGCTCTTCTGATGCCGGGTCAGGGCTCTCAATTCGTGGGTATGGGCAGGGAGCTTGCCGAGAGCCACGCCCGTGCGGCTGATGTGTTCGAGCGGGCCAACGAAGTACTGGGCACCGACCTCAGGCGGATCTGTTGGGAGGGCCCCGAGGAAGAACTGACGCGCACCGAGAACGCCCAGCCGGCGATTCTGCTGCACAGCTACGCCGTGTGGGTCTGCCTTCCGGAGGAAGTGCGCGAGCGTGTGACAGTTGGCGCCGGCCATTCGCTGGGCGAGTTCTCCGCTTACCTCGCCGCGGGTGCCCTGGCGTTCGAGGACGCGATTCGGCTGGTTCGCAGGCGCGGCGAACTCATGGGGAGGGCGGGTACGGTCCGGCCCGGTACGATGGCGGCCGTCATCGGCCTGGATCCGGACGCGGTTCGGGAGGTCTGCGAGAGCGTCCAGGACGGCACCGTAGTGCCCGCGAATTACAACGCTCCGGGCCAGATCGTGATCAGTGGGGACATTGAAGCGGTCGCTGTGGCCAGGGAGCGGGCTCTCGAGGCCGGGGCCAAGCGAGCGGTCCCGCTCAATGTGAGTGGGGCGTTCCACTCTCCCCTGATGGAAGAGGCTCGCGAGGGCCTGGCCCTGTCCCTCGAGGGGGTGGAGGTGCGGGAGGCCCGGTTCCCGGTCGTGGCCAACGCGGCGGCGGTTCCAGTCACTGAACCGGCTCAGGCTCGAGAGTTGCTCATCGAGCAGTTGACGTCACCGGTCCGCTGGGTAGAATGCGTCGAGGCGATGAAGGGAACCCGGCCGGACAGGTGGATCGAGGTGGGCCCGGGCAAGGTGCTCACCGGATTGATGCGCCGCATCGATCGGGGAGCGGACGTTCGTGCGATCGGGGGTCCCGAGGAACTCGACGCCGTGCAAGCACTCGTGGAGGAGGGCGACGATGCGTGAACTCGAAGGTCAGGTGGCCGTCGTCACGGGAGGCTCTAGAGGAATCGGTAGGGCCATCGCCTGTGAGCTCGGTCAGGCAGGGGCTTCCGTAGCCGTTGTTGCCAGGTCCGAGGACAGGGCACGCGAAACCGTAGCGCTCATCGAAGGACCTGCAATTGCTCTGGCATGCGACGTGGCGAACCCGGGGCAGTGTTCTGACGTCCTCGCCACAGTGCAGGACGAACTCGGTCCGATCGAAGTGCTGGTGAACAACGCGGGCATCACGAGAGACAATATCCTCGTCCGCTTGAAGGACGAGGACTGGGAAGCGGTGCTGGAGACAAACCTCCGGGGGGCGTTCAACACGACCCGCGCCGTCGCGCGAGGAATGATGAAGCGGCGGAGCGGCCGCATCATCAATATCAGCAGCGTGGTAGGCTTGACGGGGAACAGCGGACAGGCCAACTATGCGGCATCCAAGGCAGGCCTGATCGGGTTCACGAAGTCGGTGGCGCAGGAACTTGCGGGCCGAGGAGTGCTCGCGAACGTGGTGGCGCCGGGCTTCATCGAGACCGACATGACGGCATCTCTACCCGAGGAGGCGCGCGACGCGCTGTTCGAGCGAATTCCGCTTGGACGGTTCGGAAACCCTGAGGACATAGCGGGAGCGGTACGCTTCCTGGCGGGACCGACCGCCTCCTACATAACCGGACAGGTTCTGGTGGTAGACGGTGGCATGGTGATGTAGCTGGCATCCCGAGAGGACGCCGGAGAGTCAAAACAACAACACAGAGGTTTGGATTATGTCCGACGCTGCTGACAAAGTCAGAGAGATCATCGCCAACGAGCTTGGCGTGGAGATGGAAAAAGTGACCGACGAGGCCTCTTTCGTTGAGGACCTCGGAGCGGACTCGCTCGACACGGTCGAGCTGGTGATGGCGTTCGAGGAGGAGTTCGGGGTAGAGATCCCCGACGAGGACGCCGAGCAGATGCAGACGGTGGGTGACGCCATCCGCTATCTCCAGGACAAGGAGTAACCTCCCACCCCAAGGAGGAGGAGATTCGGATGTCGGAACAACGGCGCGTGGTCGTCACGGGCCTCGGTCTTGTCACGCCGGTTGGGCTTGATGTCGAGGGGACGTGGGATGCGCTGATCGAGGGTCGCTCCGGTGGGGCGCCGATCACGCAGTTCGACGCCTCCGATCAGTCCGTCCGGTTCGCGTGCGAGGTCAAGGACTTCGACCCCGAGCAGTACATGGACCGCAAGGAGGTTCGGAGGGCCGACCGCTTCCTGCAGCTGGCGATGGGCGCCGCCCATCAAGCCGCGGAGCAGGCGGATATCGAGTCTGCCGTCGACTCCGTTTCCCCCGAGCGATTCGGCGTCATCGTGGGCAGCGGTATCGGTGGGCTCACGACGATGGAAACTCAGCACGCGAAGCTGTTGAGTCAGGGCCCCGGCCGGGTTTCTCCGTTCTTCATCCCCATGTTCATCGGCGACATGGCCGCGGGCATGATCTCGATGAAGTACGGCGCCCAGGGGCCGAACTACGCCACCGTGTCGGCGTGCGCGTCGAGCGGTCACGCGGTGGGGGCGGCGTTCCGGTCCATCCGCACGGGTGAGAGTGACCTGATGATCACGGGCGGCACCGAAGCGACCGTCACGCCTCTGTGTATCGCCGGCTTCGCGTCCATGAAGGCCCTGTCCGCTCGAAACGATTCGCCCGAAACCGCATCCCGGCCGTTCGATGCGACACGCGACGGATTCGTGCTGGGTGAAGGGGCAGGAATCCTCGTCCTGGAGGCGATGGAGCACGCGGTGGCCCGTGGCGCGACCATCCTGGGAGAAATCGCGGGATTCGGTCAGACCGCGGACGCCTATCACATGACTTCTCCGGCGCCTGGAGGCGCCGGAGCGCAGATGGCCATGCGCCTCGCCATGAAGGACGCCGGGTTGCAGGCGGCGGATGTGGACTACATCAACGCCCATGGCACATCTACACCGGCCAACGACGCTTCTGAGACGGCCGCAATCAAGGCTGTCCTGGGGGACCGGGCGAGGGAGATCGTCGTCGGCTCCACGAAGTCCATGACGGGACACACGCTGGGGGCCGCGGGGGCCATTGAGGCCGGAGTTTCGCTGCTCGTATGCGAGCGTGGTCTGATCCCTCCGACGATTAACTACGAGACGCCCGATCCGGAGTGCGATTTGAACTATGGTGTCGACGGCCCGACCGAGGGGCCTGTCCGCGCCGCACTCAGTAACTCGTTCGGTTTCGGAGGTCACAACGTGTCCCTGGCCGTTCGGGCCTGGGAGGGATCGTGATCTACCCCCGGATCGAAGGTGAGTTGAGCGTCAGGCCACAGGCACCGGAGTTGATCTCGATCGCGGAGAAGGTCGAGGCCGGCGAACGGATTTCTCGCGCGGATGCGATCGCGCTGTTCGAGACGGACGACCTCCTTGCGGTCGGCAGCATGGCTGATCTGGTGAACCGGCGCCTGAACGGGGACCGGGTGTATTATGTCGCCAACCAGCACATCAACCCCACCAACGTCTGCATCCTCAACAAGGTCTGCGTGTTCTGCTCATATGGAGTGCGTCCGGTGGCTGAGGACGCATACACCATGAGCCTTGAAGAGGTCTACGCGGAAGCCGATGCGGCCCGGCACTCCCCGACGCGGGAGTTCCATATCGTGGGTGGGCTGCATCCGAAACTGCCGCTGTCCTACTACACGGACATGGTCAGGGGGCTGAAGGAGCGACACCCGCACGTGCACGTAAAGGCCCTGACCGCGGTCGAGATCGCTCACCTGGCCCGTATCGAGGGAGTGACGACGAAGGATGTGATCCGCGAGTTGAAGGACGCCGGGCTCGACGCCATGCCTGGCGGGGGTGCGGAAGTGTTCAGCCCCGCGGTTCGTTCGACGATTGCGGACAGGAAACTGGCCGCGGAAGAGTGGCTTCAGGTGCACCGGGAAGCCCACGAACTGTCGATTCCGACGAACTGCACGCTTCTTTACGGTCATGTCGAGTCGTCGGCCGACCGGGTCGACCACATGCTCATGTTGCGCGACCTGCAGGATGAGACCGGGGGTTTCAGCACTTTCATTCCGCTGGCCTGGCATCCTGACAACACGGCCCTGGGACGCGAGATGGGACTGGAGGGGAACCGGACGGGCGGGCTGGACGATCTGAAAGCCCTGGCGGTAGGCCGCATTCTCCTGGACAACGTTCCGCACATCAAGACGCACTGGATCATGGTGACCACCAAGGTCTCCCAGATCGCACTTTCGTTCGGAGTCGACGATCTGGAAGGCACGGTGGTGCTCGAGAAAATCACGCACACGGCTGGAGCCGATACCCCCATCGGACTCGACCTCGACGAGATCGTGAGGCTTATCCGGGATGCCGGTAAGACGCCCGTCGAGCGTGATTCTCTCTACAACGCGGTCGGGGAGCCGGCGGCCGTATGACCACGGGTGTGAGCGGTCCGTCGACCGCCCTTGAACCGGTGGATGCCGCGGAACGGGCCGAGTACGCTTCCCTTTACGATCGGCCGCTGCTGGAACTGGGGGCCATGGCCCGTGAGCGGGCCAGGGCGGCTGTGCCGGGTGGGGTTGTCTCGTACATCGCGGACCGCAACATCAATTATACCAACGTGTGTGTCACGGACTGCTCGTTCTGCGCCTTCTATCGACGACCGGGTCACGAAGAGGGTTATGTCCTTACGAACGAGCAGATCGGGGCCAAAATCGATGAAGCGAAAGCGATCGGCGCGGTACAGATCCTCATGCAGGGCGGGCACAATCCGTATCTGAAACTGGACTACTACACGGGTCTGCTCGACTACATCAAGACGCATCACCCCATCCACGTGCACGGGTTCTCGGCGTCCGAGCTCGACATCATCGCTCGAGTCCACAAGCTGGACGTGGATACGGTCGTCGGCGAATTGATGGACGCCGGACTCGACTCGGTACCGGGGGCCGGTGCGGAGATACTGGTGGACGGTGTGCGGGATCGCATCGCGAAGAAAAAGATCGATACTGGACGGTGGCTGGATATCCACCGGGCGGTGCACGGCCGGGGTTTGCTGAGTTCGGCGACGATGATGTTCGGGGCAGGGGAGAGCCGGGAGGACAGGGTCGAGCACATGATCCGGGTGCGCGATCTGCAGCGGGAGACCGGTGGCTTCACCGCGTTCATTCCGTGGACTCTCCAGTCAGACGGTACGGAGATGGACGGCACGCCGGAGGCGACAGCAGCCGAGTACCTGAAGACCGTGGCGATCTCGCGCCTGGTGATTGACAATGTTCGCAACCTCCAGGTGAGCTACGTCACCCAGGGGCCGAAGGTGGCGCAGGTGGCCCTGCACTTCGGGTGCAATGACTTCGGCTCACTGATGATGGAGGAGAACGTGGTGTCGGCTACGGGGACGGACTTCATCATGCCCCGTCCGATGCTGGTACGATTCATTGAAGAAGCGGGCTTCAAGGCCGTGCCCAGATACCAGGACTACTCCTCGGTCCGAGACGACCTGGATTGGTATTGTGGTTGTGCGGTTTGCCTGGACAGGAGAGGTGTCTGATGGGTGGACGAGTGCTCGTCATGATGGGGTCTGAATCCGACCGACCCGTGATGCAGAAGGGAGTCGACGTGCTCGCCGAGGCTGGCGTGGAGGTCGAGGTGGTCGTGAGCAGCGCCCATCGGGACCCGGTTCGTACGGCTGAGGTGGCGACTTCGGCCGAGGCGGAGGGCTTTGGGACCATCATCTGTGGAGCGGGTCTGTCCGCGGCGCTCCCGGGCGTGGTCGCCGCACACACGCGGCTACCCGTGATTGGAGTTCCGATCTCGGCAGGCACGCTCGGGGGTCTTGACGCCCTTCTGTCCATCGTTCAGATGCCTCCCGGCGTCCCTGTGGCCGCGGTCGGCATCGACAACTCGCGGAACGCGGCCTACCTGGCGCTCCGCCTGCTCGGGGTCGGTCGCGAGGCCTGACCCGGAAGCTGGCCGATAGGAGGCCCTGTGCGCGTCGGTATCGGCTATGATTCACATCGCTTTGAGTCCGGGCGGCCCCTCGTCCTTGGCGGAGTTCGGCTGCCTGACCACGCCGGTCTCAAGGGACACTCTGACGGAGACGCGGTCGCCCACGCTCTGATCGACGCCCTCCTCGGCGCGTCGGCTCTCGGAGACATCGGTCAACATTTCCCGGATACCGACCCCCGCTGGGAGGGGGCGGATTCGATGGGACTCCTCGCCGCCACGGTACGCGCGATCGAGGAGCGGAACTACCAGGTGGTGAATGCCGATGTGACCATAGTCACCGAGTCTCCTCGAATCGGTCCGTGGGTCGATGAGATGGCCGAGCGCATCGCCGAACTGCTGCGCATCGCCAGGTCGTGCATCTCCATCAAGGGGAAGACGAACGAGGGCATGGGGTGGATCGGTCGTGGCGAAGGACTCGCCGTGATGGCAGTCGTTCTGCTCGATCAGATCGGAGATATCGACACGCTGCATGCCTCGATCCGCACGGGCGGATAGGTCGGGGCCGTGCAGGAGCAACTCGAGGCCTTCCTTCGCCTCGTCGGCGAAGTTCCGGTCGAGATGGTCTACCTGCTCGTCGGCGTCGGCGCCGCGGTGGAGAACCTCTTTCCACCCGTTCCGTCGGACGTGGTCGTCGTGGCCGGTGGGATCCTGGCGGATCGAGGTATTCTCGACGTTCGGCTCGTCTTCCTGGTGGCGTGGACAAGCAACCTCGTTCTCGCCCTGTGCGTCTATCTGGCGGCCCGTCACTTCGGTGGAGGCATCTTCTCGACGAGGTGGGGGCGCTGGCTTCTCAGGCCGGCTCAGCTCGAGCGGATGTCGTTGTTCTACGAGGACTATGGTGCCCTCACGATCCTCGTGAGCCGCTTCTTCCCTGTGTTTCGTGTGCTCGTGCCCGCCTTTGCAGGAATCAGCCGGCTTGCCTTCTGGCGCACGGCGATCCCCCTGGCGATCGCATCGGCGGTCTGGTACGCGGCTCTGGTGGTCGGAGGAGTGTTCGCGTCACGCAACGTCCCGCGCATCGTGAGCGCCCTCACTGCGGTGAACACAACGGCGGGTCTGCTGGCGCTGCTCGTGGCGGTGGTGTTGGCCTGGCTATGGTGGCGCTCACGGCACGGCGACGTTCCGAGGGGACCGCGAGATGGCTGACGGGGCCTCCGCTGGACCGGCGGGAGTGCTCCCGGATGCACTGCGCCGTCGGTTCCGGCTCGAGGAATTTTCTGATTTTCTGCTGTACGAACGAGGCCTGGCCAGGAGTACAGTCCGGGCGTACCTGGCGGATTGTGGGTCGCTGGTCGCCTATGTGTCCCAGCGGGGTATCGGCCAACCCGAGGCCGTGGGTTACGACGACTTGAGGGCGCACCTGGCGGACCTCGGGGATCGTGGTCTTTCGGCGCGCAGTGTGGCTCGCAGCCGGTCGGCGCTCCGTACCTATTTCGGCTTCCTGGTCGAAGAGGGACACCTGTCGGAAGACCCTACGGAGAAGCTCGAGAGTCCGCGGGTCAACCGCGCTCTTCCAGACGTACTGAGCTATTCCGAAGTCGAGGTCATACTGGACACCGTGGGTGCCCTGGCTCCCGAGGCGTACGCCAACGGCTCGCGCGACGCCGCGATGCTCGAGACGCTGTATGGCGCTGGTCTTCGCATCTCGGAGTTGATTGGCCTGCGGCTTCGGGACCTGTCTTTGGATGAGGGCCTGGTGTCCGTCCTGGGCAAGGGCGACAAGCGACGAATCGTGCCACTGGGAGGTCGTGCGGTACGGGTGCTGCAGCGCTACCTTCGAGAACGACGACCGAGGCTCGACCGGGGGCAGTCGGAGGGAGTGGTCTTCCTGAATCAGCACGGGCGGCCACTGAGTCGCATGGGGGCCTGGAAGATCATCGACAAGCACGTGCGCAACGCTGGAATCGACAAGAAGGTCACGCCGCACACCTTCCGGCACAGCTTCGCGACGCACTTGCTTGAGGGAGGGGCCGATCTGGTTGCCGTGCAGGAAATGTTGGGGCACGCTGACATCTCTACGACCCAGATATACACGCATGTTGACCGCCGATATCTTCAGGACGAACATCGCCAGCACCATCCGCGGGGGTAGCTCCGGGTGAGCGCCGTTTCCCGTGTACTCAACCTGTCCCGCAACCGGCAATCCGTGCGCCGGTTCGCCGATCGACGCATACCACCGGAGATCCTTCTCCGGGTGCTGGAGTGCGCGCGCTGCGCGCCATCGGCCCGCGAAGACCAGCCGTGGCGATTCGTGGTGGTCCAGGACGCTCTGACGCGCCACCAGATCGCTCGGGCGGTGTTCCAGGGTGACCTGATCCGCACGGCTCCCGCCCTGATCGTCGGATGCGCGAGGGTTCATTCCAACATCGCCGGAAGTGGTCGGCCGAGCCATCCGATCGACCTGGCCGCTGCCACGGAAGCGATGGTCCTGGGGGCGGCGGACATGAGCCTCGCCACCGCCTGGATCACGGGATTTCGTGAGGGAGCGGTACGGGAGGCCGTGGGCATTCCGGCCGATGTGCCGGTCGTGACCCTGCTGGCACTCGGGTACCCCGATGGTTTCCAGCGCCTGGCGGCCCGCCGATCCGAGGACGAGAGCATTGCGTGGGATCGTTGGAACGCCACCGGTGGGGGCGGGGAACAGTGAAGGCCCTGCGAGCGTCGGGTCGCCGCCCGGTTCGGTCTGCCCTGTGGCTGTCCCTGGCGATGGCGCTCCTGGCACCGCCTCTCGTTGCCCAGGACGTCGCTTTCGAGCCCCGGAAAGGCAACGACCTCGATTCGAAGCTCGCAGACTTCCTGGCGCGCGGGGACGCGCAGGTGTGGACACGGGACACGGTCGTCTCTTCCGAGGGACAGGTATCCGGCGATCTTCTCGTGCTCGAGGCCCAGGTACGGCTGGCCGGATCGGTAGCGGGCGACATCTACGTCGTCGACGGCGACCTGTTCCTGAGACCGGGGGCGCACGTGTCGGGTGACATCGTGGTCCTGAGCGGTGGCTATCACGGATCCGGAATGGCCACGGTGGATGGCGAGGTGATGTGGCGACCGGCAGAGCGCTACACGGTAATGCCATCCGGGGGAGGCTTCGAGATCCACCCGGTCGTGGACGTGCCCGATGTCGTCGATCTGCACGGGCTGTACGGCTTTGGGGCTCCCACCTACGATCGCTCGAGTGCCATGACCGCGGCCTGGGGTATCACGCTGCGAGCGGTGACCTGGGCGTGGCAGCCGACTCTCGAGCTGGTGGGCAGGTACCGCTCCGGGCAGGGCGAGGTGGAGGGCACGGTACGTCAGTTCTGGCACCCGGGTCCCGTGGAATTCGGTATCGAGGCCGAGCGCATCACGCGGACCAACGAGGACTGGATCCGGGGAGGCGTGTCCAATTCACTCTCCTATCTCTTCCTCGGCGACGACTTCAGGGACTACTACGGTGCCGATCGGGTCGCGTTCGTTCTGCGTGGAAGTGGGGAGCGGTGGTGGACTCCGATGTTCCGGGTGGAATGGGAGGATGCCTGGAGTCGAAGGGCAGGGGATCACTTCACGTTGTTCGGGTCGGACACGGTGCGGGACAACCCGCCGATCGATGACGGCAGCGCGTGGAGTGCCGCACTGTCCGTCTCCGCGGATCGAAGCACCGGCGAGAACGGACTGCTGGTGGGGAAGGTCCTCCTTGAGGGAGCGGATTCCACCCTGGCCGGTGACTTCTCGTATCTCCTCGGCGAGGTGACGGCTCGATGGCTTACGCCTGGCTTCGGGAGCCACGAGCTGGATCTCTTCGCTCTGGTCAGAGGTGATCTGGCGGGCTCGCTCCCCGGACAGAGATGGACCGGCTTCGGCGGTCGCGCGACCCTTCCGACCTTCGATGTGATGGCGTTCCGGGGACCGCGCGTGGTGTACGGGCACGTCGGGTACGCCATTCCGATCGAAGCGTTGACGGCCGGTATGCTGGGGGCCCCGGGGGTCTTCGCCCGGGTGGGTACCGGGCGAGCCTGGGCGGAGGGGCAGTCGGCCGACTGGCGAGTCAACGTCGTGGCAGGGCTTCGATTCTGGGTTCTCGAAGGGGGCGTTGCATGGGATCCCGACGCGGGCGATGCGAGAGGCTATGCCATCTTCAGGTTCCCGGGGGATCTCTGAGCGGACCCTTTGACAGCGCCTTCCGGCACGGATTAGTTTACGGAGCGTGAATTTACCGTCGTCACGCATCCGCTTTCGGCCCCTCGCGGTCGCCTCTGCCTCCGGCCAGAAACCGTGCGTCGACGCTTCTCCTGAAGCCGTGTTCCCCATCCAGGACCAGCTTTGCCGGGGCAACGCCATATACACCCGAAAGTGAGAATCAATGCCTGACACGCCATCGGCGGACACGAAATACATCTTCGTCACCGGAGGGGTGGTCTCCTCTCTCGGCAAGGGAATCGCCGCGGCGTCCATCGGCCGATTACTCGTCGAGAGAGGGCTCACGGTTACGATTCAGAAGTTCGATCCGTACATCAACGTCGATCCGGGCACGATGTCGCCGTTCCAACACGGCGAGGTCTACGTCACGGATGACGGAGCGGAGACCGACCTGGACCTCGGGCACTATGAGAGGTTCATCAACGAGTCGCTGTCCCAGGCGAACAACGTCACCACCGGCCGCATCTACCAGAACATCATCACCAAGGAGCGCAAGGGAGATTTTCTGGGGGCCACGGTCCAGGTCATTCCTCACGTCACCGACGAGATCAAGTCCTACATCCAGATGCTGTCTCCGGGTCATGACGTGGTCATCACCGAGGTCGGGGGCACCGTCGGCGACATCGAGTCGCTGCCGTTTCTCGAGGCCATTCGGCAGTTCCGGCAGGACGTGGGCTGGAAGAACACGGTCCTGATTCACCTGACGCTCGTCCCCTACATCGCGGCCGCCGGCGAGCTCAAGACCAAGCCGACGCAGCATTCGGTGCGCGAGCTGATGGAGATCGGGCTGCAGCCGGACATCCTGGTGTGCCGTACGGAGTGGCCGCTCCCGGAAGAGGTCCGAAGGAAGGTCGGGCGGTTCTGCAACGTGGACATCCGGGACGTGATCGAGAGCCGCGACATGGACACGATCTACGAGGTTCCGCTCCGGTTCCGAGAGCAGCGGCTGGACGACCGCATCATCGATCACCTCGAGCTCGAGACGCCCGATCCCGACCTGACCGCCTGGGAGACGATGGTCGAGCGCATCAAGCATCCCGGGTCGGGCGAGGTTCGGGTGGGTGTTGTCGGCAAGTACACGTCCCTGGTCGATTCCTACAAGTCCATCCAGGAGGCCCTGATACACGGGGGGATCGCCAACGACGTCGGGGTGCGGATCGACTGGCTCTCGTCGGAAGCGATCGACTCGCAAGGGACTTCGACCCTGGAGCCGTACGACGCGGTGCTGATACCGGGCGGATTCGGCCAGCGAGGGGTCGAGGGTATGGTCGATACAGTTCGATACCTGCGAGAGCAGGGGGTCCCGTTTCTCGGGATCTGCCTCGGTCTGCAATGCGCCATCATCGAACTGTCCCGAAACGTCTGTGGCCTGGAGGGGGCGGACTCGTCCGAGTTCGAGCCGGACACCCCCCATCCGGTCATCTCTCTGCTCGATTCCCAGCTCAAGGTCACCATGATGGGTGGAACGATGAGGCTGGGAGCCTACCCGGCGCACCTCGTGGAGGGCAGTCGGGTCAGGGAGATTTACGGCGAGGAAGAGATCTCGGAGCGACACCGTCACAGGTACGAAGTGAACAACGAGTATCGCGAGGTGCTGGCGGGGGCAGGGATGGGTTTCTGCGGCGTGTCCCCCGGTGGCGGGCTGGTCGAGATCATAGAACTTCGGGATCACCCGTTCTTCGTGGCCACGCAGTTCCATCCGGAACTCAAGTCCCGGCCGACACGTGCGCATCCGCTCTTCGCGGCTTTCATCGCGGCTGCGCTGGACCATCGCCGCGGGCGTCCCGCGGATACGGGTGAGGTCGAGGACCGGTCCGGCCTGGCTAGGGCTGGTCGGGAATGAGCCTCCTCGATCCCGGTGGGAAGTTTCTCCTCATCGCGGGGCCGTGCCTGCTCGAGGACGACGCTCTGAACATCCTTGTGGCCGAAGAAGTTCGGGATGTGGCGGAGCGCCTGGGCGTCCCGGCCATCTTCAAGGCATCGTTCGACAAGGCGAATCGCACGAGCGCCTCCTCACCCCGGGGACCAGGGCTGAGCCGGGGCCTGGAACACCTGGATGCGGTGCGCAGTGCGACCGGCCTTCCGGTTCTGACGGACATCCACGAGCCGGTTCAGGCCCAGGCCCTCGCTGAGGGCGTCGACGCGATCCAGATTCCCGCGTTCCTGTGCCGGCAGACCGACTTGCTGACGGCGGCCGGAAGCACGGGTCTTCCCGTCAACATCAAAAAGGGCCAGTGGCTGGCCCCGGAGGACATGCGGTATCCGGTCCAGAAGGTGAGGGATGCGGGTTCCGGTGGGGTATGCGTGACGGAGCGCGGGACGGCGTTCGGCTATGGCCGCTGGGTGGTGGACATGCGCAGCTTCGCCATCATGCGAGAGGCGTGCGGTTGCCCCGCGCTGTTCGATGCCACGCACTCAGTGCAGTTGCCCGGTGGTGGAGGCGGTGGAGCCTTGAGCGGCGGCGAACCTCGCTGGATCGAGACTCTGGCCCGAGCCGCCGTTGCGGCGGGCGCGGACGGTTTGTTCGTGGAGACACACCCCGATCCGGCCAGCGCTCCATCGGACGGGGCCAACATGCTGCCCCTTCACCGCCTCGAGGCTCTCCTGGAGAGGCTGCTGGCGGTGCGCGAGGCTCGGGACCGGAACCCGGGGCAACCATGATGAGTTCCGTGTCCCCGGAGCAGGGTCGCAGGGTCCGAGTGGTCCTCCTGGATGCGGATGGCGTGATGACCGATGGTGGACTGTACGTGTCCGCGGACGAGGATCGGGTGACCGAGGCACGGCGGTTTCACGTGCATGACGGGCTCGGCATTCACATGCTCAGTCGGGCGGGTCTGGAGGTGGCCATCGTCTCGGGCAAGGTATCGCTGCCCGTGCGCAAGCGAGCCGAGACTCTGGGCATCAAGGAGATCCACCAGGTCTCACCGTTCGGCAAGCTCGCAACCGTAGACGGGATCCTTCGACGTGCCGGTGCGGGTTGGGACGAGGCGGCATTCCTCGCTGACGATCTGGCGGACCTTCCGGTGCTTCGTGAGGTAGGGCTACCAGCGGCTGTGGCCAACGCCGTGCCCGAGGTCAAGGAGGCCGCGGACTGGGTTGGTGACGTGTGTGGGGGGGCGGGTGCTGTTCGAGAGTTCACCGAGGCCCTTCTCAGGGCGCGAGGGGAATGGGATTCGCTCGTCGAAGGGTACGTTGCTGAGTGCTTTGAGCACTGGAGGTCGAGCAAGAGTGAGTGACGGCGGCGGCGATCAGACGCACGCGTCGCGGATCATCGAGCGTGGCCGTGAGGTTCTGCGCATCGAGAGCGAGAGCGTGGCGTCTATGGCGGGACGCCTCGGAGCGCCCTTCGTCAAGGCCGTAGAGACGATAGGATCGATTTCGGGCCGCGTCGTTGTCACGGGTATTGGGAAGTCGGGGATCGTCGCCCGCAAGCTTGCCTCGACCTTCTCGTCCACCGGCACACCGGCGATCTTCCTGCACCCGGTGGAAGCTGCTCACGGCGACGTCGGTATGCTCGTCCGGGGGGACCTCCTGCTGGCTATCTCGAAGAGCGGAGAGTCCGCAGAGCTGGAGAGCCTGATGCCCGTTCTCGGGCGGCTGGACATCCCCGTCATCGCGCTGACCGCTGAACCGCAGTCGAAGCTCGCGAGCAGGGCGGATCTGGTCCTGGACGTCAGCGTGCAGGTGGAGGCATGTCCGCACGACCTGGCCCCTACAGCCAGCAGCACGGCCGCGCTGGCCATGGGCGATGCCCTGGCCATGGCGGTATCCGAGGTGCGGGGATTCGGGCCGGAGGACTTCGCGCGTTTGCACCCGGGCGGGGACCTCGGGCGGCGCCTGACCCTCACCGTCCGGGACGTGATGGTCACGGACGATGATCGCGTTCCGAGGCTGCCGGCCGACGGCAATCTCGCTGCCGCCATGCACGAAATCGCGCACCGGCAGGGTACGGTACCGATTCTCGATGACGCATCGCGGGTCGTGGGCGTCATCACGGCGGGCGATCTCACCCGTTACGCGGACGGGCACGCGGACTTCCTCTCGCACTCGGTCGACCGGGCCATGAACCCGACTCCGAAGACGATCGGGCCGGGAGAGATGGCCACCCGAGCACTGTCTCAGATGCAGGAATATGGCATCATGGCGATGCCCGTGGTGGGACCCGACGACGGATTGCTGGGCATGGTCCACCTGCACGACCTGCTGCGGGCCGGATTGACGTGAGCAGGCCATGGAGTCGGCCCGCCAGGGCCAGGTTGAGCGGGGCTGCCCTCGTTCTGATCTGTCTTCCGGCAATGGGCGGCTGCGAGAAGGAGAGCCAGAAGCCCTTGGCCTCGGACACGTTGCTGGGTCTCGAGGCCGATCAGGTGCTGGTCGGGGTCGAGATGAACCTCACCAGAGCAGGCGTGCGGAATGGGATACTGGTGGCAGACACGGCCTTCAGTTTCCAGGAGGAGGGCCTGCTCGAGTTGCGCAATCTGGTCATTACGTTCTACGGCAGTACGGGACTCGAAGAGGGGGTGCTGACCGGGCGGGAGGGTGAGTACCAGTTCGAAACGGGCGACGTCGAGGTCAGAGGCGGGGTCGAGGTCACCGAGGCCGTGGGGTCCAAGCGCCTGGTGACCGAGAGGCTTCGTTACGTCGCGGCGGCGGATTCTCTCTACGGGGACACGGCTTTCGTATTGTACCGGCCAGGTCTGGAGATGAGGGGGGCCAGTTTCGTCAGCGACGCGCAGCTCGAGAACGTTCAGAGCCTCAATCCCAGCTTCGTGTCGGAAGGAGACCCCACCGCTGGCCGGCGCACGCTGCCTGAATGACCACGAGCCTGCAGCCAACGGGTTTCACGTCCATGCGTTCTCTCTGTGCCGGCTCCGCGTTCGTCATTCTGGCGGCGCTGGCAGCTCCCGGGTCGGCCGAGGCGCAGGGCGCTCCAAGCTGCCAGCTCAGGGTCCGGGTGGTCGCGGCGTCCGGGTCCGCTGATCAGCCCAGAAGCAACATGCTGGCGATCCCCGGTTCCGAGGGCCGTTATGCCATGCACCTTGGTGGTGGGCTGGTCATCGGCCAGTGTGGCGATGCTTCCATGACCGGAGATAGCGCGGTGCACCTGGAACACCGCTCTGAAGCCCGGATGATCGGGAGTGTTCGCTACAGGGACACGACGCGGGTGCTGGATGCGGACACGGTGACATACTACGGATTGACCGACCGTGTCATCGCGGTGGGTGATGTGCGGCTCGAGCGCCTGCGATCCGGTGCGACGCTGGAGGGGCCGCGGGTCGACTTCATGCGCACTCCGTTTCAGGGAAACCGCACGATCGCCACCGGAAGGCCGCACATGGAGTTGCCGACCGGCGGGCCGGGGACGGAGCCCTTCCTCGTGGACGCCGACGAGGCTGAATTCCAGGGAGAAGAGCAGGCATTCGCGCGCGGGAACGTCGAGATCCACAGGTCGGACCTGGACGCGACCGCCGAGAGTGCGCGCTTCGATGCGAGCGGGGTAGGAGTCCTTTACGGGCGCCCGATCATTCGGGGGGAGGGATTCGAGCTCACGGGGGACAGCGTCGTGGCTCGCTTCGCCGACGACGAGCTTCGAGAGGTAGAGTCGTTCGGTGAGGCGGCGGCGACCGGCGAGGACTTCGAGCTCCAGTCCGATCTGGTGACGGCCGCGTTCAGCGGAGGTGAAGTCGAGCGCTTGTGGGCATTCGGCGAGGGACGGTCGATCGCTGTCTCGGGTAGCTTTCAACTCGCGGGTGACTCGATCGAGTTTTTCCTGACGGCAGGCCGGATCGATTCCATCGCCTCGGTGGGAGATGCCTCTTCCGTGGAGACCGTGCCGCACATACCTGGAGAGACATTGGTCGAGGCGGCCAAGGACCTCGATCCCGGTTCGAACTGGCTCACGGGGGACACGATCCGGGCCTTCTTCAGTCCCGCTCCCGCCGACTCACTTCTCGCACCGGCGGAGTCGAACCCCAAGCCCGAACGTATCATGGCCCTCGGCAGCGCGAGGTCGTTCTACGCCTCCGTGCGTGATTCCATTCGGTCCGAGGAGCCATCCCGTAACTACCTGCTCGGGAACCGGATCGAGGTGCTGTTCGAGGACGGGGAGCCGTCCGAGGTGATCGCCAGGGATGCCATAGGGATCTACCTCGAGCCCTCAACGGAAGGAGAAGGCGGTTGAGCACCAGGAGCGTCTTGAGGGCCGAGGGGCTGGTGAAGGCGTTCGGCAAACGGCGTGTGGTGGATGGTGTCGACCTCGAGGTCCACCAGGGTGAAATCGTAGGGTTGCTTGGACCCAACGGGGCGGGGAAGACCACCACCTTCTACATGATCGTGGGATTGCTCGGCGCAAACGCGGGCCGGGTGTACCTCGACCAGCAGGAACTGACCAGGGTCCCCATGTATCGCCGTGCCCGAGCTGGTATCGGCTACCTCTCCCAGGAGCCCTCGATCTTCCGGCGTCTCACGGTCGAGCAGAATGTCATGGCCATTCTGCAGACGCTCGACATGACGCGCGCGGAGCGTCAGAGCCGGTTGGACGAGCTGCTCGGCGAGTTGTCGATCGGCCACCTGCGGAAGAGCAAGGCGGATTCGTTGTCAGGTGGTGAGCGACGCAGACTCGAGATCACACGGGCCCTGGTCACTCGCCCCAAGTTCATGCTGCTCGACGAGCCATTCGCCGGCGTTGACCCCATTGCGGTGGATGACATCCAGCGCATCGTCGCAGAGCTCAGGGAACGTGGCCTCGGCGTGCTGATCACGGACCACAACGTGCGCGAGACTCTCTCGATCACGGACCGGGCCTACCTGATGTTCAACGGCCAGATTCATATCGAGGGACCGGCTCAAACCCTCGTTGACGATCCGGAAGCCCGCAAGATGTATCTGGGGCTCGATTTCGAGCTCTAAACTCCACACCAGGGGTGCGGCGCTCGGCCCGTCCTGCAAGGGGTGTGCCGTGTGTACCGCGTACGCTATCTTACATGCAGCGTGCGGCCCGTGCGGCCGCAGAACCGGATTGAACGGAGTGGTCGAGTAGCAGATGGCGGATTTTAGACGAGGGCTCTCGCAGAGCCTCGGAATGCGGCAGGAGCTGAAGATCAATCCCCGCCTTTACCAGGCGATGGATCTGCTCTACATGCCTCTGCTGGACCTGCAGGCGCACCTGAAGCTGGAGGTGCTGGTCAATCCGTTCCTCGAGTTCACCGAGATGGCGGAAGAGGAACTTCCTGAAGAGAAGCAGGAAGAGGAAGAAGACGAGGACGAGGTCGATTGGGAAGAGATCCTCCTGAACGGCTTCGATGCAGGCGGTAGACGGAGCCAGTTCGAAGACAAAGAGCACTACATGCCCACTCCGGCTGCTCCGCCCGATCTCTGGGAGCACCTGCGCGAGCAGCTCAATCTCCTCACGCTCGGACCGCGTGAGTTCGCCCTTGGTGAGGAGATCATCGGCAACATCGATCGCGAGGGGTTTCTCGCCTGCAGCCTCGAGGAAGTCGTCGAAGCGGCCAACACGTGGTTGGCCGAGAGCGAGCCCGAACTGTGGGCGGAGATGGAGCCCTTCACGCTCGAGGAGGCGGAAGCGGTTCTCCGGGTCATTCAGGGCTTCTATCCTTCGGGCGTCGGTGCCCGGAATCTACGCGAGACGCTTCTGATCCAGCTGCGGGAGCGGAAGGAAGACGATAGCCTGGCCTATCGAATCATCCAGGACCATTTCGAGCAGCTGGTGAACCACAGGTGGAGCGAGCTTTCCAAGGAACACGGGATCTCTCCCCTGGACGTCCAGAGCGCTGCCGATTCGATCGCCAAGCTCGATCCGAAGCCCGGTCTGAAGTACGCGGACATGAGCGACAACTACGTCATTCCCGACCTGGCGGTCGAGAAGGTCGATGGCGAGTACTTCGTGTTTCACAACGACTCGTCGTTGCCGCGCCTCAAGCTCTCGCGATCCTACCGGGAGGTGGCCCAGGACCGGAACCAGTACCAGGGAGAGAACAAGGCCTTCATCTCCAAGAAGCTCAACAGCGCTCAGTGGATGATCCAGGCGATCGAGCAGCGACGGCAGACGATGCTCAAGGTCATGGGCTTCATCGTAGACCGTCAGCGCGAGTTCTTCGAGAAGGGCGTGGAGCACCTGAGGCCCCTGACCCTTCGCGAGGTGGCGGAGCACATCGACATGCACGAGTCCACCGTGTCGCGAGTGACGAACGACAAGTTCGTGCAGACGCCACGCGGGGTGCTCCCTCTGAAGTTCTTCTTCTCCTCCGGGCTGTCGACTGACTACGGCGAGGACGTATCCGCCCGGGGTATCCGGGCCCGGATTCAGAAGCTGGTGGCCGACGAAGATCCGAAGAAACCCCTGACCGACCAGGCCATCGTGGACGTCCTGAAGCAGGAGGGCGTCCAGATCGCGCGGCGGACAGTCGCGAAGTACAGGGATCAACTCGGAATCCTCTCGGCGAGGATGCGTAAGCGAGTATGACCGAGTCCGGGTTGTCTCCCGCCGACCCCCTCCCGCCGACCTCCATACGCTTCTCGGTAATCGTTCCGGCCTATAACGAAGCGGAGAACATGCCGGATCTGTTTCAGGATCTGGCGGGGACGTTCTCACGCTTTCAGCTGAACGGTAGAATCGTCCTGGTCGACGACGGTTCGACTGATGGGACGCTCGAGGCGGCACGAACGGCGGCCAGCGCTTCGGGCATCGAGGATCGGACCCTCTTCCTGCGACATCGCGTGAACAGGGGGAAGACGGCGGCCCTGGTGACGGCCGTGAGGTCCACCGACGCGCCCGTATTCGTGCTGTTCGATGCCGATCTCCAGCACGCCACGGACGAGATCCCCCGCTTCCTGGATGCGCTGGATGAGGACCACGATGTGGTGGTGGGGCGCAAGGTGGGAGACTACCCGAAGCGCATGGTGTCGGGGGCCTACAATGGCCTGTCACGCATGATCTTCCGGGTGCCGGTCCGTGACCTGAACTCCATGAAGGCGTTCCGGCGGGAGGTGGTGGACGAGATTCACCTCCGCGAGGATTGGCACCGCTATCTCGTTGTCCTGGCGCACGATCGGGGATTTCGGATCGGCGAGATCGACATCGATCTGCTTCCCAGGCGCCACGGCGTGTCCAAGTACAGCGGGCAGGGCAGGGTGGTGGTCGGGCTGCTCGACCTGATCTCCGTGTGGTTCCAGCTGGTGTTCAGCCGCAAACCGATGCTCTTCTTCGGACTCACCGGTCTGTTCGTGGCTGGAGTGGGGGTGCTCGTTGGAATCGTGGCCCTGATTCTGCGCTACGCGTTGGGCACGGGGTTCAGACCGCTTCTCACCCTTGTCGTCTTTCTGGTTCTTCTGGGAGGCTTGCTGTTCGTGGCAGGTTTGCTGGCTGAACTGATCGCGGGGCTCCGGGCCGAGGTGGAGGATCTCCGCCGAGAGCTCAGAAGGTGATCGGCCGGGGCACCGCCGGAGGGCCCGACTCTAAGGATCTCAAGGCTGAGGACGCTGCGTCTCTCTCGGGAGCGGAGGGAATCCTCGCACCAACGGTGCTCGTCGCCGCCCACGTGCTCCTGGCCGTACTGGTGTTCGAGCCGACGCTCTTCCCGGGGGCGGATGCGGGCCATTACATGGTCCTCGGCGAGTCGCTGCGCAGCGGGATGGGCTTCCGGGACATCCAGCTGCCGGGTTCGCCGCTGCACGCGAAGTTCCCGCCTGGCTACCCCCTGATCCTGGCGATCGCAGGCTGGTTCGGTGGCCTGCAGCTGTTCAAGGCGGCCTCGATGGCGTTCGCCGCGGGTTCGGTGTGGCTGACCTATCGAATCGCCGAATCGCTCGTCGGAAAGCGGGCCGCGTTCGTGGCGGCCGGCCTGTTTGCCATGGCGCCGGTTCTGTTGGATTTCTCCCACCGGGTGTTGTCCGAAGCGGCGTTCACTTTCCTCCTGTTGGCCGTCGTCGCGGCCACCCTGGGAGACAGACGTGTCGGAGCCGCGGCCCTGGCAGCTGCGGCCGCGGCCTTCTTCACCCGCACGGCCGGGCTGTCCGTGCTTCTCACCCTGGTGGTGTGGGCCCTCCTGTCGCGGGATCGCCGGCGGGCCGTGGCGGCCTTGCTGGTGGCCCTCTTCTGTGTCGCAGGTTGGGCCGTCTATCAGCACGTGGCCCAGCCCTCGCAGCCGGGTTACCTGCAGCAGCTCATCCAGCAGAACCCCTACGTCCCGGCCGCTGGAACCGTCAGCTTGATGGACTTTCCGGCGCGGGCGGCGACGAACCTCTGGCGCTACGTCAGCTCAGAGTTGCCTGGCTCATTCGGGTTCCCAACCGTTCGGAGGGCGACGGTCACTGGCACGGCCATCGCCGGAGTCTTCTTGAGTTCGCTGGTCCTTTACGGCTGGCTTCGGTCGGCCGCCAATCGGGTGAGTGTGGCCCACCTCCTCGTGGCGTTCTACGTCGGTCTCATCCTGCTGTGGCCGCCGGTGTGGACCGACCGTCGGTTTCTCCTTCCCATCCTGCCACTCCTCGTTGTGTTCGGCGCGGCGGGAGCGGCGGCTGGCGTCGAATCCATGGGGCGGAGGATCGGGTACGCGACGATAGGACTCGTCGTGGCCGGAGTCGCCACGATGGCCCTGTACTCGGCAGGATCTGTCGTGTCGTACCGGGTAGCCTGCCAGTTCGCGTACCGGGACGGTCATCCGTGTGACCGTCCACAGTACCGGGAGTTCTATGCCATGGGCTGGTGGGCCTCGGAGAACACCCCTGAGGGGTCGGTCATCGCCAACCGCAGCCCCGCCACCTTCTACCTGTTTTCTCGTCGACAGGGAGACCTGTATCCCTACTCCCAGGATCCTTCCGTCGTGCTGCGGGGGCTCGAGGAGATGGGGGCGGACTACGTGCTGGTCGACCGGCTGAGCGCCACCACGGCCATGTACCTGATTCCGGCCATCGCGGCCAACCTGGAGCGCTTCGAGGTCGTACACACGGTGGGAGGAGAAGAAGGCACGGCGCTCCTGCGTCTGCTATCGGCCCCGCGGACCGCTTCAGCGCCCGGCGAACCATGAAGGTCATTCATGTAGCCACGGCCTTTCCCAGGCATCGTGATGATCCGATCACCCCCTGGCTGGTCGAGCTGGTCCGACGTCAGCGCCAGGCTGGAATCGATGCCAGCGTCCTGGCGCCCGCGTACAAAGGTGGACCGGACGAGGAATCCTCAGGCGTTCCCGTGCGACGTTTCCGGTACGCGCCCCGTTTCCTGGAAACACTCACACACGATCAGGCCGTCCCTGATCGGATCCGCGACCGCCCCGCATCGGCGGCGCTCGTGCCGTCCTACCTCGCGGCAGGGTGCGCCGCGGCCGCGGACCTGGGGCGCGGTGGACCAGATCTGGTGCACGTTCACTGGCCCATGCCGCATGCCCTGTTCGGGGCCTCCATGCGCCGGGCGTCGAGGGGACGGACCGCGATGGTCTGCAGCTTCTACAGCGTGGAGGTGAATTGGGTAGATCAGCGCCTCCCGTGGCTCCGTCCGTTTCTCGAGTGGAGCATCCGGTCCGCGGACGCGGTGACGGCCATCTCCACCTCGACGGCGAGGTCCGTACAGGGCCTGTGGGATCGCTCCGTGGCCGTTGTCCCCTATGCAGCGGTGATCCCGGACGTGTCACCGGACCGCATTCGCCCGGCCCTCTCCAGTGCCACTGATCCCGTCCGGCTGCTGTTCGTCGGCCGGCTCGTGGAGAGGAAAGGTGTCGAAGTGCTGGTTCGAGCCCTCGCCAGACTCCGGCACACGCGGGACGCGGAACTGGTGATCGTCGGCTCGGGGAATCGAGAGGACAGCGTGCGGCGGACGGCGGCGCTGGAGGGCGTCGCGGATCATGTCCACATGCGCGGATTCGTGACGGCGGAGCGGCTCGCGCAGGAGTATGCGGAGTCGGACATCTTCGTCCTTCCCGCGGTGGTGGATTCGCGTGGCGACACCGAGGGCCTTGGCGTCGTCCTTCTGGAGGCGCTGGCGTATGAGCGCCCCGTCGTCGCCTCTCGAGCAGGGGGCATTCCCGACATCGTGATCGACGGGGAGACCGGGTGGTTATCGGATCCAGGGGATTCGGAGGTCCTCGCGCGGCGAATTCTCGATGTGATCTCCGATCCGGATGAAGCCCGCCGCGTGGCGGCTCAGGGCAAACGGCGAGCCGAGGCACGCTTCTCGTGGGAGCGAATCCTGGAGGAGACGACTGCCGTGTATTCGTCCGCCGTGGAGGCACGCCGTGAGCGCCGGGACTGATCGATACGAAAGGTTCACGGCCACCGAGGCCTATCGGGAGGGACGCCTCCGAAAGGCCCGTGTCATCGCCCACCTGTGCGCGCCCTACCTGACGGGCTCGGCCCGCGCGGCGGACCTCGGCGCGGGAACCGGAATTATTCGCAAGGCACTTGAAGTGGAGTCTGGTAACCCGATATATGGACTGGAAATAGACAGCGAATTCATAGTCGAGAAGGAACGCATGGTCCGGGGAGATGTTCTGCGCATCCCCTTCGCCTCGGAGAGCCTGGACTTCGTGATGTTGAACCACCTGTACGAGCACGTTCCCGATGCGGGAGAACTGTTCCGCGAGACCTATCGGGTACTGAGGCCGGGTGGGCGGGCCTACGTTACGGCGGGCAGCCGCTTCGCGATCGTGGAGCCTCACTACCGGCTGCCGTTTCTCAGTTGGCTACCGAAGGGGTCAGCCGGGGCCTACCTTCGCATCACGCGCCGGGGGCGGTCGTACGACGACATCCGGTTCCTCACCTATCGACCCTTGACGAGACTCATGCGATCAGCGGGCTTTATCATCCACGACGTGACAGAGCGTGCCATTGACGACCTGATCCGCATGGCCTGGGGCGAGCGCTGGGGTGCCGTGTGGGGAGCCATGCGCAGAATGCCTGCTGGGGTGCGCCGGAGCTTCCTCAGAACCGGATCGCCGCAGTGGTTCTTCTTCCTCGAGCGGCCGGCACGTCCGTCCGACGCCCTGGAGATCAGCGAATGACCGGCGGTGGGCGCTGGAGCACACGGCAATTCGTATGGATTGCGGCTGCAGTCGCCGGATTTCTGACCCTGGTGTTCTACCGCGGGTTCATCTTCGATCCCGGCGCGATGCTGTACGGCGACGACATGATCAACGAGGGCTTCCAGCTGCGCTCGTTCGGAGTAGGCGAAATTCGGTCCGGCCGAGGGTTTCCGTTGTGGAATCCGTTTGTGTATGGGGGACAACCCTACCTCGCGATCCTGCCCGGCCCGGTGTTCTATCCGACGAGTCTTCTCTACCTGATCATGCCCCTGCACCGGGCCATCGGCTGGACATTCGTATTGCACACGTTCCTTTCGGGTGTTTTCGCCTACCTGGCAGCCCGGTCGATTCGACTGGAGCGCATGCCGTCAGCGGTGACCGGATTGGCGTTCATGCTTACGGGGTTCGTCGTGTCGACACTGTACGGGGGACACGACGGCCGCATGTTCGCGATGGCGCTGATTCCACTGGCGTTCATGTGTCTCGAACGGGGCCTCGAGTCGAGCCGCACTCGGTGGTTCGTCGCCCTTGGCCTCGTGATCGCCCTGCAGATCTTTACGCCCCATATCCAGCTCATGTACTACTCCTCGCTCGCTCTCACGCTGTACGCGGCGATGAGGATCGGGCAGCGAGCCAGGAACGAGGGGGCGCGAACAGCGGTTCCCCTGGTCGGCATGTGGGCGCTGGGCTTCGCGGTGGCGGGTCTGGTCGGGTTGGCTCAGCTCCTGCCCACCGTCCAGATCCTGGACGTGGCCGTGCGCGGTGGGGCAGGGGAGTCGGGCTACGCCTTCGCATCGTCGTGGGCGCTTCCCCCGCAGGAGGTTTCCGCCCTCATCCTTCCGGACCTGATCGGATCGCTCGGGACATATTGGGGAAGCAACCCGTTCAAGCTCCACACCGAGTACCTGGGCGCCGTGCCAGTGGCCCTGGCCCTCGTCGCCCTGACAGCGATCCGCAGCGATCGCAGGGTGACCTTCGTCGCGATTACCGCTCTCACCTGCGTTCTCTTCGCCCTGGGCGCGGCCACGCCGCTGCATCGACTGGCGTACTCGGTCATTCCGTTCGTCAAGCAATTCCGAGCACCATCGATGATGCTGGGTCCCGCGAGCCTCATGATCGCGCTCCTGGCCGGCCTGGGGTGGCAGAAGGTGCTGGAGGCTCGCAGGGGAGTGGGCAGCATCCCGTGGGTCTGGGTCTTCTTGCTGGCCTCGCCGTTGCTCCTTCTCGGTCTTGCCGCGGCCTTCTCACCCGAGGGCCTGCTCCGCTGGGTGCGAACGGCATGGTATCCGGTGGGCTGGACCCGATCCGCGGCGGCGGATCCAGGGGGACCGCTCCGGATGAACGGCTGGATGCTCCTGCTGGGCGTCGGAGGCGGCCTGGGCGCGGCCTGGGGGGTGGGAATGCGTCGCGCTCCGGAGTGGGTGGTTGCCCTCCTCCTCCTTGTCATGGTCGCTGATGGCTGGCGCGTGAACGACCGCTACCTCCGGACGGTGGATCCAGAGACCGTCTTTCCCTCCGATACGGTGATCGAGCACCTGCGCTCGGAACTCGTCCTGGCCGAGAGGGCCTTCCCTCCGGCGGGAATGGCGGGCTACGGGCCCAGTGAGCTCAGCGTCCATGGAATCCCCACGGTTACCGGCATCCAGAAGTTCCGACTCGAATGGTACGAGCGCTTCACGGGCGGATTGGGGATGCAGAACGTGGGCACGGTGGCGGCCCTGGGGCTGCTCGATGTGGGCTTCATCGTGGCCGGGCCAGGCGTGTCAGCCGAGATTCTCGCTCTGGAGGCTACGGGGTCGCGAGGCTCGGCTTACCGGGTGCTGGGCGACGTTCCGCACGCGTTCTTCCCGCGAAGAGTCGAGGCCACACCGGACACGGCTGAGGCCCTGCGCCGGATTCTCGAGGCCGATCCGCTCGAGCTTGCCATCGTAGAGGGTGACGTGGCTCCGGCGGCGGGCTCGGGGGTGGCGACGATCATGCGATACGAGCCCAACGAGCTCGTCCTGCAGGTGGAGGCCAGCCAGGCCGGGCTCCTGTTTCTCAGTGAAGTCTACTATCCGGCCTGGCGGGCCCGAATCGACGGACAGCCCACCGAGATCCTGCGGACCAATACTGCGTTCCGGGGCGTCGTCGTGCCGGCGGGCACTCACGAGGTGACCTTCCGCTATTCCGCGGCCGAGTTCCGGATCGGGTTCATGGTCTCTGGGATCTCGGCGGCCGGCGCTCTCGTGTGGCTCCTGATCGGGTTCTTGCCCTGGCGATTCCCCGGCATGAGCCGGTCAGGGAAGGAGCCGGAGGAATCGTGACCTCGGGTCGCGAGCCACGTCGCGTGGTGACGGTGGTGTTTCTTGTCGTCGCACTCACCTTCGTGGGGATGCTGCTGAGAGGGCAGTGGACCTCGCTGGACGAGGTCATGGCCGCGACCCGCGCTTTCGACTGGTCTTTCAGCCCCTGGCTTCTGGTGCTGGCGATCGTGGTTGGTGTCGCGAACCTTCTGCTCATGGGCAGTGTCTGGGCCAGCCTCTTCAGGGGGACCGGGGGCAACGTCCGGCGGACCGAAGCCGTCAGAGTCTGGGTGGTCACCAACTTCGGCCGTTACATACCGGGAAAGGTCTGGCAGCTGGGAGGCCTGGCCGCGTACATGAAGGGACGTGGCGACTCGGGAGCCGCGGCTCTCGTCTCCGCGCTGGCTTTCCAGATTGTCACGCTGGTCACGGGGGGCGCCGTCGCCGCATCCACCATCGGCGTCGCGTGGGCTGGAGCCGAGGGGAGCTGGGTACCTGTCGTGATCACGCTCGGGGGGATCCTCGTGCTGGGATTGCACCCTCGTGTGATTCGCTGGGTCGCGAGTCGGCTTGGCCGCTGGCTCGGAGAAGACGACCTGAGGGTGGAGCTGGACTCGGGACACATCGTGCGGGCCGCCGCCGGGATGCTCCTGGCCTGGTGCCTGTATGGGGTCGGACTCTTCCTGCTCTTGCGAGGTGTCGGTATCGCAGTTGAAGTCAGCCATCTGCCGGTACTTACGGGCATTTTCGCGGCCAGCTATGTGGTCGGCTACCTTGTGCTGGTGGCCCCGGGCGGTCTGGTCGTGCGCGAGGGCGCGATGACGGCATTGCTCGCCGACCTGGTGGGGCTGGCGGTGGGTGTGGCGGCTGCGGTCGCGATCATGGCCCGGATATGGATGCTGGTGACCGAACTCGCCGCGCTGGCTCTGGTGCTGGCCTGGCCCAGAACGGTAGAGGAAGAGGAGAGAGTGGCTTGAACGAGAATCCGAACGTTCCGGGAGCGGAGCCGATCGGACGGGGCAGGGCGCTCGTCGTCATGCCGACCTACAACGAGGCCGGCAACCTGGCCTCGATCGTCCCCGTGGTGCTGGATCAGGACCCGAGGATCGACGTGCTGGTCGTGGACGACGCGTCACCTGACGGTACGGGTGAAGTCGCCGATCTGATGGCGTCCGACAACCCTCGCGTTCACGTGGTACATCGGGAGGGCAAGCAGGGGCTCGGGAGCGCCTATTTGAGGGGTTTCACCTGGGGCCTGGAGAACGGATACGAGTTCCTTCTGGAAATGGACTCGGATCACTCGCACGACCCGAAGTATCTTCCCGCGCTGCTCGAGGCCGCCGAGGGAGACCTCGACCTGGTGATCGGCTCTCGCTACGTGAGCGGGGTCAACGTCATCAACTGGCCCATGAGCCGCCTCCTGTTGTCCTGGTTCGCGAACAAGTACGCCCGTGTGGTGACAGGACTCCCCCTGTCGGATGCCACGGCAGGGTTCAAGTGTTTCCGCCGCGAGGTGCTGGAAGCGATCGACTTCTCGAAGGTGGGATCGACCGGCTACACGTTCCAGATCGAGATGGACTTCCGGGCCTGGAAGAAGGGGTTCCGCGTCGGGGAGGTACCCATCGTGTTCGTGGACCGCACGGAAGGCGAGAGCAAGATGTCGGGAGCCATCGTACGCGAGGCGGTGTGGAGAGTGTGGGCCCTGCGCTTCCGCTCTCTGTTCGGACGCCTCTGAGTGTCGGCAGGGTACATACCGCAGATCGCTAGTTTACATAAGATATCTTATGCGCCATTAAGGGGCGGGTGGCGCTCACGACCTGCAAGGCCCCCCGCAGCCCTCAACTGCGAAGATCTATCTACTCTCCCTCTTCCGGTGCCTCTTCCGCCGGGATTCCTTCGTCCGCCCCCGCCTCGCTCGACTCGTCCGCCTCGCTCGCCGCGGGAGGATCCAACTGCACGGTTGGAAGCGCAGCCGGCGGTGCGGCACCGAACTGGGCCAGCGCGCGCACTTCTCCGAGTCTGACTCCGTACACCTGCTGCCCGGCCGGGTCTTCCTCGGCCTCCGCTACGAGCTGCTCGTACAGGGATTCGGCATCGGAATAGCGCCCGGCGGCCGTATGGAGACGGGCCTGCTCCGCCATGCCCAGATGGCGCTGGTAGTCGAACATGGCGCCCGAGGAAATCCGCTCGTACCACTGGATGGCCTGATCCGTCTCGCCACCCTGCTCATACGCCGCGGCGATCATCTTCATGGCCGTGAACGACAGAGGGTTGTCGGCGCCCAGATCGGCGACCGGCTGGAGCGCCTGGATCGCCAGGCCGAGACTGTCCCTGCGCAGTTCCAGGTCACCCAGCGCCACGCGTGCCTGGCTGGCGTAGGGGGTGCTGGAGTACTGATCGATGAAGATCCGCAACTCCGATCGAATCGTTTCCATGTCGGCTGACTGGGCCGACATCTGGATCTCCTGGAGTCGCACGGATGCCCTGTCGACGAGCTTGCTCCGGTAGTCCTGGTAGTAGAACGCCGCGGCGACCACGAGTGCCAGCGCGATTCCTCCAGCGATCACCGCCCGGCGGTGGTTTTCCGCCCACGCCGCGGCCTCGAGGACCCGCTCGGTGACGTGATCTTCGGTATCGATATGTCCCGGCCGCTTCTCGCGGGCTATTTGCTTAGCCATGTCTTGCCACAACGCCTTTCTGTATGGACAACGCCTGCACTGAGCAATACTGTCGTAAGTTGTTGCAGTAAAACGAGTTACGGTACATCGGCGCATGCGCTTCAGAAGCGCGGATGCGCCTTGCGCGTCGCGAACCCCCTGCCCCACCTGGGGCGAAGCACGCAAAACTAGGGTCAGAGTCGCGGGTCAGTCAATGCGAGCCTCCGTGCATGACCCGGCGATGTACCCATATGTACATGACGATGACGAGCACGAGACCCCAGAAGATCCATCCGAGGTTCCCCCGGATCATGGCCTCACCGGCGGGGACCAGTTCCTCGTAACTCATATCGCGCGTGCCCTTCCCCAGCGCGAATCCGGCGATGCTGAGGATGATCACCCAGATCCCCGCTCCGAGTCCGGTGAAGAGCGCGAACCGTCCGAAACGCATCCGGGAGAGACCCGCCGGAATGGAGATGAGCTGGCGGATTGCCGGGATGAGGCGGCAGACGAAGGTCGTGATCTCACCGTGGCGCCTGAACAACTCCTCGGCGCGCTCCAGGCTTGCGGCGGAGAGGAAGAAGTAGCGCCCGTAGCGATAGAGGAAGGGTCTCCCGAGCTTCAAGGAAAGCCCGTAGTTCAGGAACGCTCCGAGGAGTGAGCCGAGGATCCCCGCGACCACGGCTACGACGAGTCCCGCCACCGGATCCGGTGGGAGAAACTCTCCTCGCGCGGCCATGAATCCGGCCGGGATCATGACCACTTCCGACGGGAAGGGTATGAACGAACTCTCGACCGCCATCAGCACGAGCACGATGAGAGGGCCCCAGGTGCGGCCGAGTTCGGCGCCGAGCTGAACGTATTCGATCAGGATTTCGGTCATCGGCCATTCTCGGAAAGGGTTGTCTCCAGTATCACCATCCCTCTTCCCCTGTGAGTGGTACGAAGCGGGCGCTGTCCACGGTCTCCTCACTGAGCCGGCCGTCCGTCTCCAGGGTGACACGGACAAGGCGCTGTCCGGAATCGTCCCCCACCGGGATGATCAGTCGGCCGCCGGGGACGAGTTGGTCGATCAGAGGCTGCGGAACTCGAGGAGCCGCGGCCCCGCACAGGATCACGTCGTAGGGAGCGAACTCCGGCCAGCCGGCGCTCCCATCCCCCGCCCGGGTGGTCACGTTCTCGACACCCAGGTCCCGCAAGCGGGCCTCGGCGAGATCCGCGAGTTCCTGAACCGTCTCCACCGAGTACACGTGCGCTGCCAGCTGGCTCAGGAGAGCTGTCTGGTATCCCGAGCCTGTACCGATCTCGAGCACCTTCTCCTCTCCCGTGAGGCCGGCCAGTCCCAGGTGCAGAGCGTGCGCTCCAGGCCGCGAAATGGTCTGCCCATGGCCAAGCGGGAGGGCGACATCGTCGTACGATCGGTGACGGACCGCATCCGGAACGAACATGTGCCTGGGGATGGCGTCGAAGGCGTGCAGTATGGCAAGGTCGTTGACTCCGCCCGCCTGGAGGCCCTCGATCAGGCGTCGCCGGTCGCGCCAGTAGGCGGGGTCTATCCTCCCAGCATCCAAGAGCGGACCTCGCTGATCAGGCGGTAGTTGGTCAGGTCGAGGTGCAGCGGAGTAACCGACACGTAGCCGGCCTGCACGGCCCGGAAGTCGGAATCATCCCGGCCGGTCCAGCTCGAAACGCCGCCCCCGATCCAGAAGTACTCGCGCCCCGACGGGTCTTCGCGACGGGTAAGAGAGTCGGAGTAGACGCGGCGCCCCAGCGTGGTCACACGTATCCCCTTCATCTCGTCCGCCGGAATGTCCGGAAGGTTCACGTTGAAGAAGGTCTCCTCGGGAAAATCCTTCCGCCGAATCAAGCTCCCGATGAGGTCGGTGAGAACCCCCGAGTAGCCCGGGATCCGATCCGCCGCCCGACTCGAATAGGAGACGGCGATCGCCGGGATCCCGAGAATCGTGCCTTCCATGGCTGCGGCCACCGTGCCCGAGTACAGGACATCCTCTCCCATGTTGGGACCATGGTTGACGCCCGAAAGGACGAAGTCGGGTGGAGTCTCCAGGAGCTGGTTGATGCCGATCAGTACGCAATCGGTCGGAGTGCCGTCGATCACGTGATGCCCCTCGGCGGTGCGCGTCGCCCGAAGAGGCCTGTGGACCGTGAGCGAGTGACTGGTGGCGCTCTGTTCGCGATCCGGCGCTACGACCTGGACTTCGCCGAGTCCGGAAGCGATCTCGATGAGGGTCTGCAGGCCGACCGCGTGGATACCATCGTCGTTGGTGCAGAGAATCGTCGGGCGGTTCACGGAATCGGTCTGGCTGTCTTCGCTGTCTTCGGTCATTCGCCGAGCGTCAACAGCTCCAGGAGGCCGTCAGCCTCGCGCCTCAGGTCCCGGACCGTCTCCCGGTCCCATGCCACTCGGGCTGCCCGCGTCAACTTTCCTTCCTTGCGCAGCTGTTCGAGCTTGTGGCGGGCTCCCTCGATGGTGTACTTCTCGGCGTAGAGAAGATGACGGAGCAGGTGTACAAGCTTGATTTCCTTGCGCCGGTAGACCCGGTTGCCCGCGCGGTTCTTGGACGGTCGCAGTGCCGGGAACTGGGTCTCCCAATAACGCAGCACGTGCGGCTTCAGTCCGGTGAGCTCGCACACTTCACCAATCGAGTAGTACTCCTTCGGGGCGATGCGGTCTTCCACCGAACTCAACTCCAGCGCTCGGGCTTAGGCTCTCTGGACATGAGGAGGGCCAGCGCCCGCCTCGGGTCCACGCTTTCGTACAGAATGGAGTATACGGCACCTACGATGGGCATTTCCACCCCATGGCGCCCGGCCAGGTCCCTGGCGGCCTCTGTCGTGCGCACTCCCTCGGCAACAGCCGTCATCCCCGCGAGCACGTCGTCCAGTTTCTCACCGCGTCCGACGGCGAGGCCCACGGTGCGGTTGCGGCTCAGGTCGCCGGTGCATGTCAGGATGAGATCTCCAACTCCCGCCAGCCCGGCGAGGGTGGCTCCCTCGCCACCCAGTCGTTCCGCCAGGCGGCCGATTTCGGCGAGTCCTCGGGTCATGAGCGCCGCGCGGGCATTCGTCCCCAGGCCAAGTCCATCGCTGATCCCGGCTGCGAGAGCGATCACGTTCTTCAGCGCCCCGCCGAGCTCCGTGCCGATGAGGTCGGACTGCGTATACAGGCGAAAGTGATCATTCTGGAACAGTCCCTGGACTCGCTGAGCGTTTTCTTCGTCGTCTGACGCGAGGGTAACCGCTGTCGGGAGCCGGCGAGCGAGCTCCGCGGCGAAACTGGGACCGGAGAGGACCACACAGCCACCCGCCGTCTCGTCCCCCAGGACCTCCAGCAGCACCTGGCTCATCCGCAGATCGCTATGGATCTCGATCCCCTTCGACGCACTCACGATCAGCGGGTGAGATCTGGCCAGCAGCGTGCCCGCCTCCTGCATGACGGGCCGGACCACGTGCGAGGGACTGACGGACACGACCACGGTTGCGCCGTCCAGGGCCTCGGCCATCGCTGCCGTCGCTCCCAGGGCAGGCTCCAGATCCACCCCCGGCAGGTACTTCTCGTTACGATGGTTTGCCTTCACATCGTCGGCGACCTGCGCCTCGTAGGCCCAGAGCCGCGTGGTGTGCCCGTTCGAGGCCAGCACGTTGGCCAACGCCGTTCCCCAGCTGCCGGCGCCGAGGACCGCTATCCGCTCATTCTGCACGTTCACCTTCCTCCATCGGAGATCCCGAAGCCTTCCGCTCCCGGCCGAACCGGTTCTCCTGCCCGCGGGCCAATTTCCTCAGGTTGTCGCGATGGGTCCACCAGACGAAGATCGCGATGGCCGCACAGAACAACACGGTGGAGGCCGCCTCGTCCGTCAGCCAGGCCGATAGGGGGACGAGGGTGGCGGCAGCCATGGATGCCACGGACACGTAGCGCGTGATCGAGACGATGCCGATCCATACGAGAAGCCCGATCAGGGCCGATGTCGGAGCCAGGGCAACCAGGACACCTGCTCCCGTCGCAACGCCCTTGCCGCCGCGGAAGCGCATGAAGATGGACCACACGTGGCCTGTGATCGCCGCGAGGCCGTAGAGGAGCGCCAGGTCGCCGACCGCGGAGCCGTCCCAGGACGGAAAGAAGTAGGCGGGGATGAAGCCCTTGGCGACGTCTACGAGCACCACCGGCACCCCGGCGCCCAGGCCCATGACCCGGTAGGCGTTGGTTCCACCCAGGTTGCCGCTTCCGTGTTCACGAAGGTCGATTCCGTGCAGGCGCCCCACCAGGTAGCTCGTGGGGATGGAGCCCATCACATAAGCGGCCAGGGTCAGCAGGAGGACCGTCACGGCTTGCTCACCGGCCTCGCGAACGGGTCACGAGTCGCGATCGCTTTCAGTTCGTTGGCGAGCCGAGATCCTGAGTGGTGAGCCCACGAAGCCCCACTCTCTCCGGAACCCGTTCGACACGTAGCGCACATAGGAGGTCTTCAGATCCTTGGGACGGTTCGACCACAGGACGAAGACAGGCGGCTCAACGGCCACCTGGCTGCCGTAGTATATCCTGACATCGCCCCGTGCGCCCTGAGGGGGCTGCTTGCGTGCCACGAGGCTCCGGATCACTCGATTCACCTCTGCCGTCGGGATTCTCCGGGACCGCTCGTGCTGGACTTCGCGCGCCAGTTCGATGACCCTCTGCACCCGCTTTCCGGAAAGGGCCGATGTCGTCACGATGGGCACCCACCTCAGGTAGTGAGCTCTTTCGCGGAGTTCCCTCTCGAACAGGGCGAGCGTATCGGGGCCTCGATCGTCGATCAGGTCCCACTTGTTTGCCACCAGGACGAGCCCCCGCCCCGCTTCCCAGGCCTCCTCTCCGATGCGGAAATCCTGGTTCGTCACACCGGCCGCGCAATCGACCACGAGCAGACAGACATCCGACCTCTGGATGGCGGACGTGGCTCGCAGCCGACTGTAGAACTCGACATCATCATCGACTCGAGAACGGCGGCGCAGGCCAGCCGTATCGATCAGGCAGATCCTCTCGTTCTCGAACTCCAGGTAGGTGTCGATCGCGTCTCGGGTGGTTCCGGCCTCATCATGAACCAGGACCCGGTCCTCCCCGAGCAGGCGATTGACGAAGCTGGACTTCCCGACGTTGGGCTTCCCGATCACGGCCAGCCTGAGGCCGACCGGGGTGCTGTCGGTCTCCTCTGGACCGGGCAGGGCCGCGACCACTCGATCCAGGAGGTCACCACTTCCCTTCCCGCTGAGAGCCGAGACCGGCACGGGCTCGCCAAGCCCCAGGGCATGGAACTCGTGCTGCGCCACGGCCGAAGCGGGTTCGTCGAGCTTGTTGACGGCCAGAACCACGGGGCGGCCCGAGCGGCGAAGTAGATCTGCGACGTGCTCGTCGACCGGGTGAGGTCCGGCGCGCCCGTCGGTGACGAGCACGATGGCCTGAGAACGCTCGATTGCCGCCAGGACCTGTTGCCTGACTTCTCGGTCGAGCGGGCGTTCCGGGACGTCACTGATTCCGCCAGTATCCACGAGCAGGAAGTCCCGTCCCGCCCATTCAGCCTCGGCGAACTGCCGGTCGCGAGTGACTCCGCTGCGCTCGGCCACAATGGCAATGCGACGGCCCAGGATTCGATTGAACAGCGTGGACTTGCCCACGTTGGGCCGACCCACGATGGCAACGGTCGGAAGGCCTACAGCGCCAGCAGGGTGTCCGTCACGTGCTCCGATGGATGTATCCTCAGCTGTGGGAAATCCCGCCTCAACTCGGCGAGGGACACGTCGTCCAGGAACAGATCCTGGTCGTTCAGAGCGGTGCGACTGAACAGAGCCAGGTCGAAGTCGCGGTACGAATCGAGCGCACGGGCGTAGTCGGCGCCAGCCAGCAGACCAGCGGTCGTGACCATCGGACCGTACAGGGAGTTATGAGCCGCTACTGTCGTGACGACAGCGCCCGAGGAGGACGAGACCTCGTCGGCCAGATCAGACAGGTACGGCTTCATCGAAGTCCCGGTGACGAGCACCACCTTCTTGCCCTGCAGGGACGGAAGGTCGCCGAGATCCGCCCGAACGGCCGAAGAAAGGGCCGATACCGCTCCCACTCCGTTCGCGACCAGTTCGTGGTCATCGAAGTAGCCAGGGTCCGGGAGTTCACGACCGGCCTGCAGGAACATCTCGTCAGCCGCGTAGCACCAGGCTCGACCCCGCTCCGCCAGGGCACGCTCACGTATCGAGTCGATCGCCTCCAGGGCCTGGGCGCACTCCCCGGGAGTCAGCGCCCGAACGCCCCGGTCGGAGTTGAACTCGGTCAGTCCGACCGGAACGATCGAGAGCGACAGCACCTGGCGTTCGCGCTGGTACAGGTCAGCGATCGTACCTTCGAGGATGCTCCCGTCGTTGATTCCCGGGCACAGCACGACCTGGGCGTGCACCTGGATCGAGCCCGCGTCCAACCGGTCCAGGTGCTCTCCGATCATCGCCGCCTTCGGATTGATGAGCATTCGAAGGCGGGCCTCTGGGTCGGTCGCGTGCACGCTGACATACAACGGGCTGAGACGCTGCTCGAAAATCCTCTCCCAATCGTCATCCCGGAGGTTCGTCAGAGTCACGTAGTGCCCGAACATGAACGAAAGTCGGTAGTCGTCGTCCTTGACGTACAGGGGCTGCCTCAACCGGCTGGCCTTGGGGTTTCCCTTCACGAAGCAGAACGGACACGCGTTGGTGCAGCGGCGCACCTTGTCCACCTCGGGAATCAGTCCAAGGGTTTCATCCGGGTGTTTCTCGATCTCGTAGACGATAGACTCGCCGGAAGGCAGGCGAGTCTCCAGGTGGACCTCGGCGTCGGCCTCGAAGAAGCGGAGGTCGAGGGAATCTCTGAGATCCCGTCCGTTGATCGAAATCAGCGTTGCACCGGGAGGTATCTCCAGGTCGGCGCCAATCGAATTACGCCTTACCCGCGCGACGCGGACCATTCAGTATTCCAGGTTACAGGACATGGGCCTCCAAGTGGGCCCCGCGGAATATATCCGCGCCGAGCAGCGCCTCCAACCGACCGGAGGCCGGCTATACAGATGAAAAAAAGCGGGCGGGAATCCAACGTCGGATTCCCGCCCGCCCTTCGACGAATGCAGACCTCAGTCGCCGGTCGATCCGCCCCCGGTGTACTGGAAGCCTGAAATGACTTCCTCGCTTTCGAACTGAAGGAGGAACGACGTCGCTTCTCCCTCGGGCGGAAGTACGATCAACAAGTCCTCGCTCGTGATCACTTCTCCACTCTCTCCCAGCAGGTCGATCGGCACTGTGACTTCGAGGCCGGCGGCGGCACTCTTGTTCATCACCTGGCCCTCGACACTGTAGACTCCCTCAGACACTGGGGCCAGCTGGGATCGCAGGAACTCGAACGTCAGGGCATCCCGCCGTTGGAGTACTTCCAGGGCCGCGTCCGCGTCTTGCATCTCGCGGTGAGCGTTGGCCAGGAGGTTGTAGTTGACCGACTCGTACGGATAGCGGTCAACCAGCTCACCCGCTAGCGGAATGAGTTCCTCGAAGCGCTCGGCGTGGTAGTACGTGTTCGCCAGGTTCTCCGTCGTTTCCTTGTTGAGCGGGTTCATGTCGTGAGCCCGCTCGAAAGCGATGGCTGCCTGGGTAAAGTCCTGGGCTCGATACAGCCCGATTCCCACCTGGGACCACTGCCTGAAGCTCAAGTCGTCCCGCTGGAGGAGCTCGGTGAAGAGCTGTTCAGCTCCCTCGGCATCCCCCGCGTCCATCAGAGCGACTGCGTAGTTCAGCAATCCGAGCACGTCGTCAGGGTTGTCGGCGGCGTAGTCGGAGTAGATCGCGAGAGCCTCCTCCGTGCGCCCCTCCATCCTCAGCAGCTCGGCCATGTTGATGCTGGCGGCACGGGCCATGTCCGGATCGCCGCCGACCTCGAGTGCTCGCGCGTACAGATCCATGGCTTTCGCGTTGTCGCCCCGCTGCTGATAGATGTTGGCGGCGTTGGTCAGCGAGCGGGAATCCTCGTAGATCACGTTGGCCTGCAGGAAGGTCGCCAGTGCGGCGTCCTGGTCAGCGGCTCGAAGCGAGTTGATGCCCGAGTTGTAGAGCGGAACCCAGGCGTTGAAGCGAAGCTCATTGACCAGGTCGGCGCACGCCGGGTCCGAACTGCTGAGCTTCTTGAACATCGAGTCGGCGCCGGCGTAGTCGCGCAATCCGAGGTATGCCGATCCGGCGAGCAGGTAGGCCCGCGGCAGCGGATCGTCGTCTGTCAGAGCCGGCTCGAGCGTCCGGATCGCCCTCGCGTACCGGTCTTCCTTCGGCTGAGGATCGTCTCGACGCGCCGCATAGCTGAGTTCGACGTCAGCGCCTCGCGTATGCTGGTTCCCCTTATCGGCGCATTCCTGGGCCAACAGGATCGCCGGCGAACCGAAGAGCGCGACGAGGCCCGCCGCCATGCCGTACTTAAACGAATTTCTGAGCATAGTTACCTCAAGTCTCATAATTGCAATGCGCTAACGATACTGAACGAGTGCCGCCCTCTTGCCCGCTATCGAGTCGTGGCGCCGCCCCGCCCGGGCGGCCCGACAAGAAGTTCGGGGCCATCCTGCCACCCCATGCCTCCGGGTGCAAGTCCCGACTTTGTTTGTACGCTGCCTGCCTGAAGATGGTTCCGCTGAACTGCGCAAGCCTCCAGGTCATTGCCCCGATGTCTTTGAGAGCTCGGCGAGGATGCGTCGAGCCGTAGCGGGCCCAACTCCGGGCACTCGAGTCAGCTCTTCCACGCTGGCCTTCCGGATCTCCGCGAGGCTCCCGAACGCCCGCAGAAGGTCCTTCTCTCGAGTGGGGCCCACCCCCGGTACCTCTGAGAGTCCCGACCGCAGGGTGCGGCGCCTGCGCAGCTTCCGGTTGTAATCGACGGCGAAGCGATGGGCCTCGTCCCTGGCTCGCTGAAGCCAGCGCAGGCCATGGTTTCGGCGATCGAGGACGAGAGGTTCACTCAAGCCAGGCACGAATACTTCTTCGAGCCGCTTCGCGAGGGCCACCACCGGGATATCCGACACCCCGGCGCTCTCCATGGCGTGCAACGCCGCACCGAGCTGCCCCTTGCCTCCATCGATCACGACCAGATCGGGGATCGCCTCTCCCTTCATCACCCGGCGGGCGAAGTACCGTCCCACGACTTCCTGCATCATCGAGAAGTCGTCGGTCTTGCCATCGGCCGTCTCCCGTATCCGGAAGCGCCTGTACTCCTTCTTCCGTGGAGCCCCGTCGCGCAGCCACACGGAGCTCCCAACCGAGTCGCGACCACTGAGGGTCGAAATGTCGAAACAGGCGATGTCGCGGGGGGGAGATTCAAGGCCCAGTGCGGCGGCGAGCTCACGGGCTCCCGGCGGGGCCGTGGTTTCTCCCGACGGGCTTGATTCGAGCTCTGCCCTTTCCGCAAGTATGTGTGCGGCATTTCCCTGCGCAAGCTCGAGAAGCCGGCGCTTCGTCCCACGTTGTGGCACCCGGATATGAAAGGACCCCTCCCGGCGCTCGGAGAGCATGGACACGATCAGCGCGCGATCCTCGAACTCTGCGGGGACCAGAAGCTCGGGCGGCAGATCGTCCTGCCGCAGGTATGCTCCCTTGATCGCCGCCGAGGTCAGCGCCGAGAGGTCGTCCGTTCCCTCGCCGATCTGGAGGAAATGTACGTAGCGGCCGAGGAGCTTCCCCTCGCGTACACGCAGAAACAGGCAGCACGCCGTATCTCCGCTTCTCGAAATGCCCAGGACGTCGCGATCGCCGCCACGGAAGTCGATGGATGTCTGCCGCTTCTCCATCGACCCCAGACCGCGGAGAATGTCGCGTAGGTCGGCCGCGCGCTCGAAGTCCAGGCTCTCGGCAGCCTCATCCATCTGGCGTCGTACATCTCGCTTGAGCCGGCCTGTGTGTCCGGACAGGATATCCAGGATCTGGTCGATCATCTCGCGGTAGTCGGCCTGCACCTGTTTGCCAACACACGGGGCGCGGCAGCGGTCGATGAAGTAGTCCAGGCAAGGTCGTTCCGGTGCGTCGCGCGGAAGGTCATAGTGGCAGCTGCGTACGAAGAACATCTGCCGGATCATCCTGAGGGCCCGGCGCATGGCACCGACGTCCGTGAACGGACCGAAGTAACGAGAGCCGTCCCGGACCAGACGCCGGGTGACCAGGACCCTGGGAAACGGCTCGTGCACGGTCACTTTCACGTACGGAAAGGACTTGTCGTCCCGCAACTGGATGTTGAACCTGGGCGCGTGCTCCTTGATCAGATTCGATTCGAGCAGCAGCGCCTCGGTGGGAGACGCGACGACGAAGGTTTCCACCGACGCCGTACGCCGCGAGAGCTCTCGAAGCTTGAAAGACCGATCCGCCGATCCGCCGAAGTAGCTGCGCACCCGGCTGCGCAGTGAGGTGGCCTTCCCGATATACAGGATCTCGCCATCCGCGCCGCGGAACAGGTACACGCCGGGCCGGTTCGGGAGGGTCTTCAGCTGCTCCTGCAGCCGCTCAGCGAGCACCCTGCTGGCCCACTTCGGGGAGGATGACCGGCGGACGCCTCGCGATCAGGAGATACGGCGCCGCTCCGGCGGCGCCAACCGCCAACAGGAGAGCGAGGACGGAGAAGAAGCCGCCACCGGACAACTGAGGCTGCAACCATCCGCGGACGGCGCTGGCCGCGACGGCCGCTGCCCCGGCGCCCGCCACCAGCCGGAGCGTCGCCCTGGCTGCCGTGCGATCGAACAGTGGACCGATCCTACGGCCCAGCATGGTCCACAGAAGGAGGAGGTTGATCCAGGCTCCCGCCGCTCCTCCGAGCGCGATTCCCATTGCCGCGTACGGTCGGTATGGATCCGGGAGCCGGGCCCGGCCGAGCAGGGTGAGGAGAATGGCGATCCCGATCCCAATGGTTACGGAGACCGCCGCGAGCATCATGGGAGTGCGCGTGTCCTGCAACGCATGAAATCCGCTCGCGAACAGCTTCAGAGAGCTCGACGCGACCAGGCCGAGGGAGTACGTGCCCAGCACTGCCGCCACGAGTACCGTGCTCGCCTCAGTGAAGGCCCGGCGCTCGTAGATCAGCCGAATCACGAGGTCTCCGAACAGCAGGTAGAAGACCGCTGCTGGAAGCACGAAGAACAGGATCTGAAAGAAGCCATTGACCAGGCGGGGCCTGAGTCGGGCTGCCGTGGCGTCTCTCGACATGTTGGGGAGGGACGCCGCGGCCACGGCGATCCCGAAGAGGCTGATGGGCAGGTAGATCAGCCTCTGTGAGTAGCCGAGCGCCGACATGGCACTCGTTCCTACGAGCGTGGCCAGGGTAATGTCGACCAGCGTCGAAATCTGGAAGATCCCCTGGCTCGAGATCACGGGAAGGGTATTGCGGGCGACTCGACGGACGGGCTCCCAGCTCCACGAGACCCTGGGACGCAGGGACCCGGTCAGTCTACGGGCCGCGGGTACCTGGACAGCCACCTGCAGCAGGCTCCCCACCAGGGCCGACCACGCCAACGCGTGCGCGAACTTCTGACTCCCGGCCGCCTGCGCCACGAACAACCCGACGATCTGGGACACGTTCCAGACGGTCGGGGCTACGAATGGGAGGAAGAACTTCCCGTGACTGTTGAGAACTCCCAGGAACCACGCGCCCACGATGAGGGCCCCGGACATGGGAAACAGGATTCTCACCAGCTCCGTGGTGACCCTGCGGGTTTCCTCCCCTGCCCCCACCATGACCACGCTGGTGATCCATGGGGCGAGGATCACGCCGAGGGCGCTCAGGAGCACCGCAGCGGTCAGAACGATGCCCAGCACGGAGGAGGCGAGGAGGGTCGATTCCTCCGACGAGGCACCGTGCTTTTCCAACGTTTCCGAATAGACCGGCACGAACGCCGCGGACAGGGTGCCTTCTCCGAGGAGATTGCGAATGATGTTGGGGATCTTGATGGCTGCCCAGTAGGCATCGGCGAGCAAACCGGTTCCCAGGAAAGCCGCCAGGGCTGAGTCTCGGGCGAGGCCCGTGAGTCGACTGAGGAAGATCCCGGCTCCGACGGCCGTGGCCGGCCGGCGGCGAAACGGATTCAGCCGGCGTTCCGCGATCGGGACACCGGGAGATCCGTCAGTGACAGGGGCCGCGTCACTCACCCGGCTCGAGGCGGGAAGCGTCGCCGTCGCCGGTTCCCTCTACCAGCCGGCGCACGAACTCCGTTTCTTCCCGAAGACTCTCCATGCTCTCGGTCAGGTACTTGACCTCGGCCGCCAGCTCCTCGACCTGTGAGTCGAGTTCGGGAGACTTCCGGTCATCACTGCCCCTGGCGATACGATTGGCCCACGCCTGTCCCACAGGCGAGTCCAGAACGATCGCGAGGATCGGAATCATGAGGACGAGACCGATGATAACGGCCCAGTGCACGCCTACCGCCTGTCGAGAGTCAGTCGAAGGGCCGCGAGCAGCTCACGGCGCCGGGAACGCTGGCTAACCTACTCCGCCGTTGCACCCCCAGCAACGCCGTCGGCACGGGACGCGGAGTGCTCTGAGGGTGACTCCAGAGCCGCGGATCGCGCCGCGTCGATGAATTCATCTCCGTAGCGGGCCAGGTACACCCAGACGGCCAGGGCCCGCTCCTGGGGGACTCCTTCAGGGAATAGATTGGCCGCTGCCCGGCGCAGTTGCCCGAGCGTCGACTCCTCCCGGTCTCGAGTCACGTTGTCGAGGGTCTTGCGCAGAGCTGCCAGTGCCGAGAATGCCTGGCTGCGGCTCTTTCCGACCGCTGACCGAAGTCCCGGCAGGTCTGAGGTTACCGTGGACTCCAGGGAGCTGAACTCCTCGTCCAGGCGGCCCTCGAGCCGCAGGAGGGCTTCTTCAACCCCCCGTGGGCGACTGCGCTCGATGAGGCCAGCGGATGCGGTTGCACCTCCGTCCCTCAGCTCGTCGGCCGAGACGCCGGTTTTGCGAAGCAGCCTCTCCGTGCGCGGCTCGATCACGCGCCAGGAATCCCGCGGGAGGATCGCTGGCATCGGCACATCGAGAGCGCGGAACAGGGGGGGCAGCTGGGACCAGTAGGCGACCTCGCCAGGTCCCAAGACCGTAGCCTGCACGGGAAGCAGCCAGGACTCGAGGACCGGCCGCAACGCAGCGGAGGGACTGAATCGATCGCTCTCTGCCGTCGCCTCAGCGACCAGCTGGGAGACGTCCTGGAAGTTGTCGTCCCGGTCGATCTGAATGCGGCCGGACGCTTCCCGCAGCCGGTACCGCCCACCCGCTCCTTCACGGAACAGGGGTATCGCCCCCGGAATCTGTGTCAGCTGTGGGCGGTATCCAAGCTCCGTGACCGCCGCGGTTCCACGCTCGAGCGCCTGGTTCACCAGGTCGCGCTGCTCGAGGACCCGTTGCACGAAGGGACTCGCTGCGTCGCGGACCCCGGGTTGAGCCGAGTCGAGGAAGGCGATCGGAAGTCCGTCCATCCAGGCGGAGGCCACTCCTATGAACGCTTCAGTGAAAGAGCGGCCTGCTGAATACTGATCCCGCAGGACCTGGAGCCACCGACTTCCCGCTTCGCGAGTCTCGAGTGAGTCGAGAAACTCACGCGTCAGTCTTTCGACCTCGACCGGGAGCAATGATGGGCCTACGGGCCGGCCGGCTCGATTAGCCGGAGCCGTCAGCTTGAGTCGGCGAAGCTGTTCTTCCCGGTCCAGGTAGCTGACCGAAGCCACCTCGGGCCAGTCGTGGTCATCGGCGGCGACCCAGAAGACGGCCACGCAGGGCGTGTCGAACTCTCGCTCGATCCGGGCAGCGCAGCGCACGGCGGACAGCGCCTTGTACAAGACGTAGAGCGGCCCGCCAAACAGTTGGGGCTGCTGCCCCGTCGTGACCACGAGCCCCTCTCCGGCGAGCGCCGCTTCGAGACGGTCGCGCGCGGCTGGCTCCGTGCAATGGAAGGACGCCGGATCGAGGCTGTATTCGAGACTCGGGCGCGCAACCGGCGTCTCCTCGGGCCCGAACACCCCGGGCGGGAACAGGGCTCGGGCCCCCTGGTCGCCCGCCAGGATACCCGAAACGAGACCCCCGGGACCGGAAATCCTCTCGGGCTCGAAGTGCAGGTCGCTCACACCGTCTCCTCCCCTGCCGGATCCAGTCGCCCGGCCAGTATGAGCCGGGGCGATCGGTCGAAGTACGAGGCTCCCACATAGTCGCCGAAACGTGCCGTGGTCGCGAGTCCCACTCCGGCCAGCAGTGACACCAGTTCCTCGCAGGAATACAGGCGCACGCGCTCTTCGAAGTGGCGGGCCGGGCCCCCGGCAACGGGCTCGATCCGTATCCGCTTCACGACGACGCCGTCGATGATCTCCCGGACCTGTACCACTCGCCGGTCCTCGACCTCACGGCAATCCTCCGGGACGAGGTCCTCTCGAACGCGCGCAGCGTTCAAGAAGTCCAGCATGAACGTGCCTCCCGGAGCCAGCACCCGGGCCATTTCGCGTAGGACCCGCCGATCGTCGGCCGTCTCCGCAAAGTATCCGAACGACGTGAAGAAGCTGGTCAGTCCGCCGAATGACCCGGAACAGAACGGGAGCTGGCGCATGTCTCCACGCACCAGGGGATCCGCTCCGGCGCTGGATCTGGCGGATCGCAGCAGGGTCGGCGACAGGTCGAGGCCCGTCGCATCGAGGCCGGCGGCCCGCAGCTCGCGTAGATGCCGGCCCGCCCCGCAAGCCAGGTCGAGGAGCCGGGAGCCCGGCTCAGGAGAGGCAACGTCGCGATAGAGGTCCACGGCTTCGCGTGCCTCTCGCTCGTCCCGGTGCGGGTAGAGGGCCAGGTACTCCTCGCCGAACCAGTCACGAAACCACTCCCGTGTCGGCTTCGAGGAGGTCACCGCGGTCTCCCCTTATGGTACGGCTCGCCGCGTGCGATGGTGCCGGCCCGGTAGAGCTGCTCGGCAAGAACGAGTCGAGCCATGTCGTGTGGCAACGTCATTCGCGATAGGGAGAGGGCTCGGGACGATCCCTGCACGAGATCCTCGTCCAGGCCGAAGGCTCCACCTATGAGGAAGGCGACTCCGGGGTGACCGTAGGTAGCCAGGTCGGACAGCGATCCGGCTAACTCGTCGGAACTGATTTCCGCTCCGCCACGCGTCAAAGCCCACGTGTGGAGGCCGGCAGGAATCCGCTTGCTCAGATTCTGGGCCTCGCGCGCCCGTGCCTGTTGGGGGAAGCCGCCCACGCCGGTGGCTGCGGCGACCTCCATCACCTCCAGGCGGAAGTAGCGGCCGGCGCGAGCCTCGTACTCGTGGATCAAGCCGGCCATGTGCCGATCGCGGGGCGATCCGACGGCAAGGACGACCAATCTCATCGAACCCGAGCTCCGATCATCGCGCCAGGACCGTATCCCGCAGAAAGTGCTCGTTGTCCCGTCGCGGGTGACTCTCCGTGAAATGCAGTCCCCTGCTCTCCCGACGACGTTGTGCGGAGCGGACGACGAGAGCCGCGACTTCGCGCATGAACTCTGCCTGCCGGGCGCGCATGGCGCCGGGTCCGGTGCCATCCCTGGCGATGGCGTCCCCTGACAGCCCATCAATCTCGGCGCGGGCCGCCTCGAGACGTTCATCGGATCTGACGATTCCTACCTTGTCCCACATCAGGTCCCTGATCGTCCGCTCCAAATCTCCAGCGGCGCTCCCGGGTGCCTCGAGATCGGGCAACACCCAAGCGACTCCCGGCACCTCTGGAAGGGCGTGCAGATCGGCGGCAAGTCGGATCGAAGCTCTATGAGAGAACACGACGGCCTCGAGGAGAGAGTTCGAGGCGAGCCTGTTGGCGCCATGAACGCCGGTGCAGGCAATCTCACCCGATGCATAAAGCCCGGTCAGAGACGTTCTCCCGTCCCAGTCGGTCAGAAGTCCGCCGCACTGGTAGTGTGCTGCGGGGACGACCGGGATGGGGTCCCGGGGCAAGTCGATACCGCGCTCCGCGCACTCGCGTGCGATGTTCGGGAAGCGTTCAGCGACGACGAGAGGATCGATCGCTGAGAGGTCGAGGAGGACGAACTCGTCTCCCGTCTTCTTCATCTCAGCGTCGCACGCGCGTGCCACGACATCCCGAGGGGCCAGAGATCCGTCGGGATGGTAGGCGGTCATGAACTCGACCCCGTCCCGGCGGCGGAGTACGGCGCCCTCTCCTCTGACGGCTTCGGAGATGAGTTGGGCCCGCTCCTCCGCCGGGTACATCGCGGTGGGGTGGAACTGCACGAATTCCAGGTTCGCCACGGCGGCTCCCGCCGCGTGGCCCAGAGCGATTCCGTCGCCCGTCGCGATATCGGGATTCGTCGTGTGGCGATACAGAAAACCCGTTCCACCCGCTGCCAACATTACAGCCCGGGCGTCGACCGCCTTGAAACGTCCGCCATGTACGTCCAGTACGAGAGCGCCAGCACACCGCACGCGGTTCCAGGTCGGATCCATGACGGTGGCCAGCGACCATACGAAATGGTCCTCCAGCAGGGTGATCCTCGGCTCGGCCGCGACCGCCTCGAGGAGCGCGCGCTCGATCTCCTGCCCCGTGAGATCCGCGGCGTGAAGAATCCTCCGTTCACTGTGTCCAGCCTCCCGCCCGAGAGAGACCCTGCCACCTTCCCGGCTGAACCGCACGCCCCAGTCCATCAGTTCACGGACCCGTTTCGGCCCTTCTCGAACCAGTTCTTCCACGGCCCTCCGGTGGCACAGCCCGGCTCCGGCGACGAGGGTATCTGCCACATGAATCTCGTGCGAGTCGTCCGGGTCGAACACGGCAGCCACTCCCCCCTGGGCGTAGTTCGTGTTCGACTCGATCCGTTCCTTCTTCGTGACGACGACCACATCGGCGTAGCGGCATGCCTTGAGCGAGAAGCTCAGCCCGGCAATGCCCGATCCCACGACCAGGAGATCGGTGCAGATTCTCTCCGGAGTGCTCATGGGGCCAGACTTTCGTTCGAGTCAGGGTCGGGCGGGTCAAGGAGGGACAGAGCCGCCCGAAAGACAGTGGGCAAGGTCCCGGGTTCGTCCCAGATTACGCTCTCTGAGAGATACCATACCGGAACCGAGTCTTCCAGGACGCGGACCAGCTTCATCGAGTCCTTCAGAGTGCAAACGACGCCCGCGTCGCGAGCCCCGTCTCGAAGTCGATCCGCCAGAGCGTCATCGATGCGGGCGTGGTCGCGAAGGCGCACAATCTCGAGTTCGGGCGCGGCCAGGGGGCGCACCTGGTCGAAGAAGATCTCGGGCCACATGATGCCGGCAACCGCAACGCTCGGACGGGGCTCGTTCACCGCCCTGGCGGGCTCGTTGGCGGCCACCAGAGGACCGGGGAGAATTCGGGCTGACAAGAACGGTGGGGCGACCGAAGCCTCCTCCAACTCGCGCAGCCGCGAACGACCCCGGGCGACCAACTCCCGACGATCCTCCTGGCCGGCTGAGCCCTCACCTGCCGGAGGCCTGCTCACCACGACCACCAGGTCCGCCCTCGTGATGGCGGCCAGGCCCTCTCGAAAAGGGCCGGCCGGCAGGCGTGCCAGGCTTCCGCCAGCTGTGGTCTCGTCGACGGTCACGATATCGAGATCGCGATGCAGTTTCCGGTGCTGAAAGCCGGAGTCCAGGAGCGCGAGCTGCACGCCCTCGCCCGCAGCCATGCCGGCCAGGCTCGCTCGGTCGCGACCTCCATACACCAGCGCTCCAGGGGCCAACCTGCGGTGCACGTCCATCTCGTCGTCGAAACCATGCGTCAGGATCGCCGTCCGCACTCCGGCTCGTCCAAGGCGCGCCGCGAGATCGGCCGTGATCGGGGTCTTGCCGGACCCGCCGACCGTGAGCCCTCCGACGGACACGACGGGTATGGGGGCGCGCCGGCTGGCAAGAACGCCGGACTCGTAGAGGAGATTCCTCGCCCCGGTCACGGCGCGATAGGCGGCCGCTGACAGTCGCAGGGCGCCCCCGGGCCGGCCATTCCACGCCCCTCGAATCCGCGCCTCCACACGCTCATCCAACCCCAGGCCAGACTTCATGCTGTCCTACCCCCCACTCGGGCAACGGCCCTCTCACAGACCGCTGTGGCCTCGTTCTGAGCCTCTGTCACCCTGGCCTGCCATTCGGCGGTGGTAGCGGTTTCCAGATCTGCAGGGACATGGATGGGATCGCCGTAGCTCACGTAGACGACCGAGCCGGGCTTCGGAACGAAGAATCGATCCCAACTGCTGAACGTCCACGCGTGGACCGCTGCCGCCGCGGCCGGAATGATAGGAAATCCGGTCCGAGCGGCGGCGAGAACCGCGCCCGGCTTGCACTGCCTGGGAGGACCCTGCGGGCCGTCGGTCGTGATCGCCAGCGAATGCCCCTCGGAGGCCGCCTGTGTCAGCTCGCGCAGCGCCTCTGATCCTCCGCGCGTGCTGGAGCCCCGAATGGTTCGGTAGCCGATTCCCTCGACCATCCGGGAGATGATCTCGCCATCTCGATGCTGACTGATGATCACCGCGACGTTTTCCGTCCGGTGCCTGAGCGTAAGAGGAAGCTGCTGGGCGTGCCACAGTGCGTAGACACCCTCCCCTGCCCTGTGGCGGCTGGTGGCAGCCTGTCCCGTGGGGTCGAGCTCCCGGAACCGCCACGAGCGACCGAGGGCCGCGAGGAAGCCGGGCCCGACGTGCCTGGCCGCGAGCAGGGCAAAGTCGACCTTCATGACTTCGCCCGAACGGCCAGCAGCCCGGAGCACTCATCCGCAACTCTTCCGGCCGCTCCCGGATCACCGAGGCGATCCACCACCTTACGCAAACCCGCGATCTGATCTCGCCGGGCCGGAGCGTCTCGATCCAGGAGAGGGAGAGCCGCCTCGGCGATAGTCGCTGCAGTTACCTCTCCCTGGATGAACTCCGGAACCACCCTGCGTCCTGCCACCAGGTTGACCAGTGCGATGTGGTCTACCTTCACGAGACGCCTGGCGATCGAATACGTCAGCGTATTCACCCGGTAACCCACGACCATCGGCACGCCGGCCAGTGCCAGTTGCAGGGTGATGGTGCCGGACTTGGTAATCGCAGCACTCGCGGAGAGAATGGCTGACTCGGCATCGACGAGGGTGGCCTCACCGAGACCCTCGTACGCTGAATCGGGTAGATCGCGGGCGCGGGCCACCAGGATCTCGAGGTCCGGCAAACGGGACGCGAGTTGCCGGCCCGCCTCGAGAAAGGTGGGAAGAAGGCGACTCACTTCCTGCAAGCGCGACCCCGGGAAGATGCCGATCCGGGTGGCGGCGTCGGGGTCGCCACCGACATCGGCTCTCAACGATTGACGGTCCAGGAGAGGGTGGCCGACGAACCGCGTCCGCACGCCCCAGCGCTTCAGTCGATCTTCTTCGAACGGAAGGACCACGCATACGAGATCCGTGTCCTGCGCCAGCTTTCTTGCTCTGGACTCATGCCATGCCCACACCTGCGGGGCGATATAGTACAGAACGGATATTCCGTTCCGCCTGGCATACCTCGCGAGCGGAAGGTTGAAGCCCGGATAATCGATGGGAACCAGGAGGTCGATCTTCCGCTCGAGGAGGAATCGCCTCACCTCTCGGCGCAGGCCAGCGAGATCAGGCAGGTGGCGGACGACTTCCGCAAAGCCCAGTATGGCCGTGCGATCGAGATCGGCAAGCAGCTCCACTCCCTCGGCGGCCATCCGGCTTCCGCCCAGACCGTAGAGGCGCACGCCCGGAATTCGAATCTTCAGCTCGCGGGCAAGCTCGGCGCCGTGCAGGTCACCTGACTGTTCGCCCGCAGCCAGGAAGATCGCCGGGTCAGCCAAGCCGGTTCAGGTAGACCATGAGCAGGACGACCAGGACAAGGAGGGCAATCAGGGTCAGGGTTCGCGGGCCGCGCTTGGCGCCGACGCCCAGCTTCTTACGTTCCTCGCGGATCTTGTGCAGGGACATTGGCCGATGCCTCGATTTCGTTCTCGATTCGGAGGGCGATCTCCAGTGCCGCTCTACCTTCAGAGGCACTTACGCTGTCGTCTCCCTTGCCACTTGCCGCGGCGAGGAACGCCTCCAACTCCAACCGGAGCGGTTCTGAGGCATCCCCCTTGATCGGGACTCGCTCGACGATGTCGGCCAGGGAGAGTTCTCCGACATCCCGTGTGCGCGAGATCCCCGCCAGTTCGACTCCTTCTCGCCGTCGGAGGTACTCCCCCTCCCCCTTCGCAAGGTCCAGGCTGAAGTAGCCGGACGGTTGAAACAGCCTCAATTCACGGGTCCGTTCGGCCGACACTCGGCTGGCACTGATATCGGCGCAGGCACCGTTGACGAACCGAATTCGCGCACTGGCCATGTCAACCGAGTCGGTAAGAACCGGTATCCCCACCGCGTCAACCGACTCGACCGGACTGTCCACGAGGCCCAGGACCAGATCGATGTCATGAATCATGAGGTCTAGCATCACGGGAACATCGGTGCCGCGCGGCTGAAATATCGAGAGCCTCTGGGAGGAGATGTACCTCGGGTCACGGAGGAGCGGTCGGACCTCCCGAATGGCGGCATTGAACCGCTCCACGTGCCCCACGGCGAGGAACAGACCCAGCCGATCGGCCGTATCCACGAGGTCGTCGGCCTCGGCCAGCGTTGGAGTGAGCGGCTTCTCGACGAGAACGTGGCAGCCCGACTCAAGGGCCATCCTCGCAACGGGGTGATGATCGGATGTGGTGACCGCGACGATCAGGGCGTCACAACGGGAGGCAAGAGACGCGGCATCGAGAGCCTCCACGGACAGGCGGCTCGCCACCTCCTGCGCGCGATTGCCGTCGTTGTCGGCTACCCCGACGAGCTCGCAGTCGGGTATCTCTCCCAGAATTCGCGCGTGGGCCGATCCAAGGCGACCCACGCCGACAACCCCGACCTTCATGCCGCTCATGTGGTGATGCCACGATCGCTGGACCGGATGAACGACACCATATGCTCGACCTCCGGCACCAGGTCATCGCGGGCCACGATTTGATCGAGGGCCTGCGACACGTTCAGATCAGACTGGAAGACCAGCCGGTAGGCGTCCTTGATCTGGCGAATCGTCTCCCTCTTGAACCCTCTGCGCCTCAGGCCGACGATGTTGAGTCCGTAGGCGGCGCACGGACTGCCGGCGGCCATCACATACGGAGCCACGTCCTGAGGCAACCTGGAGCCGCCTCCTACGAACGAATGGCACCCGATTCGAACGAACTGGTGAACCGCGGTCACGCCCCCGACGATGGCCCAGTCCTCGATGAGCACGTGTCCGCCCATGTTGACCGCATTCGCGAGGATCACGTGGTTGCCCACGCGCGAATCGTGCGAGACGTGGGCGTATGCCATGATCAGGCAATCATCACCCACCGTTGTGACCCCGGCATCGATCGTTCCCCGATTCAGCGTAGCGTACTCCCGGATCGTAGTGCGATTTCCCACCGTCAGGGTGGTCGGCTCGCCGGCGTACTTGAGGTCCTGAGGGTCAGTCCCAAGAACCGCGCCCTTGCAGATGCGGCAGTCATCCCCGACGGTCGTGTCCCGCTCGATCAGGACATGCGAGTCGATGATTACCCTCTCCCCGATCACGACGCCGGGTCCGATGATCGAATAGGGGCCCACGGAAGCGGATTGGGGTATCGTGGCGCCTGGATCGATGATCGCGGTCGGGTGGATTGCTGCGGAAGCTGCGGTCTGAGGGTCGCTCATTTGTCCATTACTCTCGCCATCATGGTCGCTTCGGCGACCACATGTTCTCCGACGCGTGTTACGCCCTGCATACGGCACGTGCGTCCCCGGAGCTGAAGCATCCGCAGCTCGAAGATCAGCTGGTCCCCCGGCATCACCGGGCGGCGGAACTTCACGTCGTCCAGGGACATGAAGTAGACGACCTTGGATTGCGGGTCGTCGAATTCGTTCATCAGGAGCAGTCCGCCGGCCTGGGCCATCGCCTCGACGATGAGGACGCCCGGCATGATCGGATGTTCCGGGAAATGACCCTGGAAGAACGGCTCGTTGATCGTGACGTTCTTCAGCCCGAGAATCCGCTTTCCCCCTTCGAACTCCAACACACGGTCAATCAGAAGGAAGGGATAGCGGTGCGGGATGTACTCGAGGATACGGTTGATGTCGAGTACGGCCCCCCCTTCCGCGGGCCGTGTGAGCATGTTCCGGAGTCGACGCGCGACCGCGACGTTTCCCCGGTGACTGGGCCTCTCAGCGATCACGTGGCCCCGGATATGCGCTCCGACCAGTGCCAGGTCGCCCACCAGGTCGAGAATCTTGTGACGGACGAACTCGTCGGGAAACCGGAGTTCGGTTCCCTCAGCGAGTCCATCGTCAGTGGCCACGATCGTATTGTCATAATTCGCGCCCAGCGCCAGGCCCTTGGCATTGAGCATCTCTCGCCAGCTCTCGAGGCCGAAGGTCCGGGCGGGCGCGATCTGCGCACAGAAGCTCTCTGGCTCGACTTCCACGGTTGCCGACTGCCTGCCGATCGCCGGGTGGTCGAACTCGATCACAGCCGTGACACGATAGCCGTCGTGAGGAGCGATGGTGTAGGTCGAGTCCCCCTCCCGGACGACGAACGGCTCCCGCACCAGAATCGAGCGGGACTCCGTACCCTCCTGGTCCTGGATTCCGGCCTCTTGAATCAACGAGCACCACTCACGCCCGCTTCCGTCCAGAGCGGGAGGCTCCGGGCCCTCGAGGAGGATCTCGAGGTTGTCGATTCCGAACACCGTCAGAGGAGCCAGGAGATGCTCGATCGTGCCGACCTTTGCCTCGCCCTCTCCGAGGACCGTCTCCCACGACGTGCCGGCCACGCTGTCCACAGTCGCGCTCAGGAGTGGTTGGTTCTCCAGGTCGACACGGCGGAAGACCAGCCCCGTGCCCGGATCGGCCGGATTGAGCGTGGCCTTCACCGGCCGTCCAGTGTGCAGACCCGTTCCCTCGATCGTCACAGCGGATTGAAGAGTTCTCTGCGGGCGCTGCTGTCTGTCCGTCACTCGCCCTCCCCGTCGAGTCGACGCTCCAGGCGGACCAGCCGGCGAAACAGCTCCGGGAGACGCAAAGTGAGGGCGCTGGCTCGCAGCGACTCACGGTGCGGTCGGGCGGGATAGCCTGAGTAGGTTGCACCGGCCGGAACGTCTCCGAAGACGCCAGCCTGGCCTGCGATTCGAGCCCCCGCGCCGATGGTGAGGTGGCCCGCTACGCCTACCTGACCACCGATATGCGTCCCGGCCCCGATATCGACGCTTCCCGCGATTCCCGCCTGCGCAACGATGATACAGTTATCCTCGACCCTCACGTTGTGTCCCACGTGTACCAGGTTGTCGATCTTGGTTCCCTGGCCGATCACCGTGTCGCCCAGTGCGCCACGGTCCACCGTACAGTTGGCACCGATCTCGACATCGTCGTGAACGATGCACCGACCGACCTGGGGAATCCGGGTCAGTCCGTCGGCTCCAGGCGTATAGCCAAAGCCGTCCACTCCCAGCCGCACGCCGGTGTAGATTCGAACTCGGTTGCCCACCGCGGTATCATGCAGGATCGTGCACCCGGGGCCGATCCGACAATCGTTGCCGATGACCACGTCGTCGTCGATGTGCGTGTGTGGGCCGACGAGCGTACCGCTTCCGATCGCCGTATTGTCGCCGATCGTCACGTACGGCCCGATCGAAGCACCGGCGCCGATTCGCGTGCCCCGTCCGACGATCGCCGTGGGGTGCACCCCCGGGGCCGGCCGGTGCTCGGGATGGAATACACCCAGAAGCTTGCTGAAGGCCAGCTCAGGACTCTCGACCCTGATGTACGAGGTACCGTTGGCCTCCAGATGCATGCCAGGGGCGACCAGGCAGGCTCCCACCGACCGTGCCCCCAACCGCTGCGCGTACCGTTCGTCGACGACGAACGTCAGGTCCGTTGGACCCGCCCGGTCCACGGAGGCGACACCCTCAACCCTGCGGGATGCGTCGCCCTCGACCTCGCCGGCCACGAGCTCCGCCAGTTGCTGCACGGTAAATGCGGTCATATGACTTTCCCCCGCCGGCTGCCCACCTGCAACAGGACATGCGAGGTTGGAGAACGAGCTGTGGGAGGGGCCGCCGCACCCTCCCACAGCTCTGCTTCTATCACTACTGCTACGGAGTCGCACCACCCGCCGGGGCAGGCGGTGGAGGCTCAACTCCGAGCCTGGCGAGAACGGCGTCAGTAATGTCGAGCGTGGTGTCGGCTGCCACCAGCCCTTCCTTCGACGCGTCGAGCACGATCGAGTAGTTGCCCTCCGAGCGTAGAGTCTCGATCACGGCGCCGACCTGCTCCAGGATGGGGCCAAGAAGCTCCTGCTGCCGTTGCTGCGCCTGGGTGTCCATCTCCCCCTGCCGCTGCTGCAACTGGTTGCGCAGGTTCAGAATCTCCTGCTGCTTCTGTTCCTTGGCCTGAGGGCTCAGGAGTACCTCCTGGCGCTGATAGTCCTGCAGCATCGAGTCCACGACGGCGGCCTGCTCCTGGAGCTGCGTGCGCATGTCCGCCAGTTCACGTTCGAAAGTGCGCGCTGCTTCTGCGGCACCGGGGGCAGCTTGCAGAATCACCTGACCGCGCACGTATACGACCGGCGAGCCTGCGGCCGGATTCCCCTGCGCCTGCGCGTTTTCCGCACCGAACGCCAGGGCAACTGCGGCCAGGGCGAACCAACGTGTCAGAGCCATATCGTGCTTCTCCTTCCGATCAATTTGGAGTCAGAATTCTCATATGTCATCCGGATCAGAACAACTGCCCGAACCGGAAATGTAACTGCCAACCAGGGTCCGGCCTTCCCACCACGTCCCTTCTGTCGAAACCGTAGGCGTAATCGAGGCCCACGGGGCCAAACGGTGTCACCAAGCTCAACCCTACTCCGGCGCCGACCAGGAGGTCCGTCGGATTGAACTCTGCGGCGTTGGCCCACAGGTTCCCCGCGTCCACGAACGTACTCGCGAAAATGTTGTCCGTCAGCTTGATGCCGATGGCCGCCGAGGTCGTGAAGTACGACTCTCCGACACGAGCCAGGCTGTTGACCGGTGCGTTCCTGGGTACGTGGCCCAGCGGAGTGATGGTCGCTTCCTCGTAGCCACGGACGCGCTGGCCGACTTGCGTGCCACCTACAAAGTAGCGCTCGACATAGAACGGATTGTTGCCGAAAACGAGTCCGGCCTTGAAGTTCAGCATCGCCACGACTTCGATCGGCACCTTGCCCGGGCCACCACCAATCTGGGCGATCCTGGAGAACCACTCGCTGTCGAAGTCCCACTTGTCGTAGTCTCCGTCCCCTCCCAGCCAGCCGCCCGTGTGCCTGTACGCCAGCTGGTTCCGGTTGCCTCCGGTTGGAAAGAGCCCGCCTTCTCGCGTGTCGCGGAGGATACGGGCCGAGATCGTACTCCTCGTCCCGTTGGTAATCAGTCCCTCCGACCCTGGCCCGAGCCCGAATGCGTCAAGATCGCTGACGTCTTCGGCGAACAGGGAATATCCAACGTACAGGCGAATGGCACGGACCCGGAATCGGAATATTGGAATGCCGAATTCCAGGAAGCCTCCCGTCTTCCGTCGCGTGCCGAGGTCAAAGGTCTGAAATCGATCGCGCGAGCTCTGCACGCCCACGGTCCCGCTGTACACGGACCCGAACAACTCGGGGTCAGTGTACGTGAGCTCGATGTCCTGGGTTCGTGCCCCGAACAGCCAGCGGAAGTGCCCTATCTTGGCCTGGCCAAACAGATTCGGCTGATCGTAGCCGATGAAGCCGGCCAGTCCTGTGGCAGCAGCCGCGGACATTCCGAAGTTCACATTGCCGGTCTGCTTCTCCTTGACCCGGTAAACGATGTCGATGTCACCGTCATCGCGGGGCTTGATCTGGATCGCCTCGTCAGGTGGCAGCGTCTCGAAGAATCCGAGCGACTGGATGTTCCGCACGCTCTGGATCAGACGCTGCTGAGAATAGATGTCTCCCGGAAGGGTGAGCAGGATCTTGCGAATAACCCTGTCGTGCGTGTAGTCATTGCCGACGATCGCCACCGTACGGATGTAGGCCGGGTTGCGCTCGATAATCTGAAGGCTCACCGAGACCGTAGGACTCGCGTCCGGTGTCTCGGGGAGGTTGCGCACGACATTCGGCATGACCTGGACCTGGAGGTATCCCGCATCCCTGTAAAGGTCTGCGATGTCGAGCGACGCCTTCTGGAATGCCGTCTCATCGAAGGGCGGGTAGTTCCCGGCCTCCAGTTGCTCCGGGTCCAGCTCGCCGTCCCGGACCGGAGGATAGTACTCACCCAGCTGTGACGCCGGGAATCGGCGGTTGCCGTCGATGACGAACGATTTCACCAGGTACTGTGGCCCCTCGTTGACTCGTACCTGGATTCGTCCCTTACCGGTGAGCGTGTCCACGACGATGGTGTCGCCAAGGACCTCCATGTCGATATAGCCGTGCTCCCCGTACAACGCCGGGATACGCTCTGTAAGGTCAGCCCGGTAATCATCGCGATGCAGCTCCCCCGGCTGATACCAGAAGAATCCTTCTTCGACGGTGCTCATCGATCCGCGAATCTCGGAATCGGTGAGCGCTTGGTTCCCCACGATTTCGACGCGGGCAAGAGCGAGTCGGGGACCCTCGCGCACGCGAAACGTCAGTTCCAACTGGTCCAATCCCCTCGGGTCCGGCGCCAGGGCCGTATCGACGGTAGCCTGAGGGAAACCCTCCTGGCCAAGCAGCTTGAGTATCATCGCCTGCGCACGGACGATCTTGGACGGATCAAGGGCTCCGCCTCCGACCAGGCCCACCGTGTCAGAGACAGTGCCGTCGCTGGCGTGTTCGAGGCCCTCGAACCGATAGGATCCCACCACAGGGCGTTCGACGACGTCGATGTAGAAGATGGCCGGAGTGTAGGGAGTGACCCGCACCTGCACGTCGGAGAATTCTCCGGTGGCGAAGAGGCGCTGGATGGCCTCCTGGATACCGGGGCCATTCACCACCTCGCCCACGCGGATTTGCGCAAGACGCTGGATTCCCTCAGCGGAATAGCGGGAGTGCCCCCGTACGACGATGCTGTCGACGGTGACGGAGAGGGGCTCTTCCTGCCCCAACAATGGAGTGACCCCCGCCGTCGAGAACGCGGCGAGGGCCACCAGCCCAACTGCGATTCGGCTAAATTTCACTTGGCGGATGTATGCGATGCCGCCCGGAAGACCAGGGATTCGGAGTCCTTCGCCAGCTCCACGACGATCTCGTCTCCCGGCGCGAACTCGGCCATCAGAATTTTCTCAGAAAGCGCGTCCTCGATATACCTCTGGATCGTCCTCTTCAAGGGACGCGCACCGAACTTTGTATCATACCCGCGGTCAACGAGGAAGTCTACGGCGGCTTCCGACGTACTCAGCGTCAGTTCTTCGTCGGCCAGGCGTCGCTGGACGTCACGCAGCATGATGTGAACGATCTCGCCGATCTGCTCCTTGGTGAGCGGGTGAAAGACGATGACCTCGTCGAGCCGATTGAGGAACTCCGGTGTGAAGGTCCGGTCCACTTCATCCCGGACCTTCTGCGCCATCCTGTCGTACTGGACCTCTGTCTCTCCGGTCTCGAAACCGAGGTTGGACGACGAGGCGATCTCTCTGGCCCCGACGTTGGAGGTCATGATGAGAACGGTATTCTTGAAGTCGATGACCCGGCCATAGTTGTCTGTCAGTCGGCCCTCATCGAGGACCTGCAACAGAATATTAAACACGTCCGGGTGCGCCTTCTCGATTTCATCCAGCAGGACTACGGAATAGGGACGCTGCCGCACTGCCTTGGTCAGAGCACCGCTGTCTTCGTATCCCACGTAACCCGGTGGAGCGCCTATGAGTCGACTCACGGAGAACTTCTCCATGTACTCGGACATGTCGACGCGAATCAGGGCCTGGTCGTCGGCGAAGAGGAACCGCGCCAGCTGTCTCGCCAGCTCGGTCTTTCCAACTCCCGTGGGGCCGCAGAACACGAACGAGCCGATGGGGCGGTCGGGATCCTTGAGCCCGGCGCGGGTGCGCCGAATCGCCCTGCTGATCGCCTGGATCGCCTCGTGCTGGCCCACCACGCTCTCGTGCAGTTCCTCTTCCATTCTCAGAAGGCGCTTGGTTTCTTCCTCGCGGAGTCTGCTTACCGGTATTCCGGTCCAGCGAGACACGATGAACGCGATCTCTTCCTCGGACACGATCGGACGCGTCTCTCTCTGCTGTTTGCTCCACTCTTCCTTGGTGCGTCGGATCTCGGTCAGGAGCTCCTTCTCACGATCGCGCAACATGGCCGCTCGCTCGAAGTCCTGGTCCCGGATCGCCTCGTCCTTTACCCCCGAAAGTTCGTCCAACTCGGTCTGGAGTTTCTGGACCTCCGGCGGGGGAACCTGGGCGCCCAGACGGGAGCGCGCGCCGGCTTCGTCGATGACATCGATCGCCTTGTCCGGGAGAAACCGATCCGTGATGTACCGGTCCGAGAGCTTGGCGGCGGCCGCGAGCGAGGTGTCGGGCACGTTGACGTTATGATGGTCCTCGTAGTGCTTGCGCAGGCCCTTGAGAATCTCGATCGTCTCCTCGACCGAAGGGGCCTCGACGATCACGGTCTGGAAGCGCCTCTCGAGAGCGCCATCCTTCTCGATGTGCTTGCGATACTCGTTGAGAGTCGAGGCACCGACGCACTGGAGTTCACCGCGCGCCAGGGCTGGCTTCAGCATGTTCGATGCGTCGATCGCGCCTTCCGCGGCGCCGGCCCCGACCAGCGTGTGCAGCTCATCGATGAACAGGATCACACCTTGGTTCTGAGAGATCTCGTTCACGATGGCCTTGAGTCGCTCTTCAAACTGGCCCCGGTACTTGGTGCCCGCGATCACCGCGGCCATGTCGAGCGCCAGTACACGGTGATCCTTCAGACTGTCCGGTATGTCACCCCGATCGATCTTCTGGGCGAGCCCCTCGACGATGGCCGTCTTGCCAACCCCCGGTTCGCCGATGAGAACAGGATTGTTCTTCTTCCGACGCGAGAGCACTTCCATGACACGTTCGATCTCGGCGTGCCGTCCAATCGTCGGATCGAGTGCACCCTCGTGGGCCAACACGGTCAGGTCCCTGCAGAAATGATCCAGGGCCGGAGTCTTCGACTTGGACTCGCCACGCGGTGCCGCAGGCGGTGGAGCACTTCCCGGCTCGGCGATGGCCCCCTCGCTTCCGAGCAGCTTGAGCATCTCTGCCCTGGCTTCCTCCAGGCCAATCCCGAGCTCGCCCAGGACCTTGGCAGCCAGTCCCTTCTCTTCCCGCAGCAGGCCGAGCAACAGGTGTTCGGTGCCCACGTAGCTGTGATTGAGCTCGCGAGCCTCTGCCATGGCGTATTCGAGCACCTTCTTGGCTCGTGTCGTGTACGGCAGTTCACCGATCGACGCCGAGGCCTTCCCCGGCCTGACGTTCTCCTCTACGAGCCTGAGGAGCTCGTCGAGATCCGCCGCCAGGCTGCGCAGTACCTCGGCCGCCACGCCGTCGCCTTCACGGATCAAGCCGAGAAGGATGTGCTCGGTGCCCACATAGTCGTGCTGGAGGCGCACCGCTTCTTCGCGCGCCATCGCCAGCACTTTCCTCACACGGTCGGTGAAGTTGTAGTTCATCAACCCCCCGAGGGTGGCCCGTCGACCACCGTCGCATCGCTGGTTCCGTCTGCGGGCGCCTGTCCGGCATCCCGCTCGTCTTTGGCTAGCTTATCCCGAACGTACGTCGCGCGACAGACATCTGCCTCGTGCTCGGTCAGTCTCGCTCCCGCCGCGCGCTCGAGATGCGCGAGTTGTCCGCGCACCAGGATTTCGTTCAGCGTCTCTACCCGTGGTGATTTCAATAGTTTCAGAGACACACCGAGGCGGACGCCCGACAGGAGGTTCATCATCTCTTCGAGGCCGAGGCTTCGTGCCGCCCGGAGGATTCCATACGCCCGCCACACCTTGTCCTCGAGGACGGACGGGGCCTCCGTCAGAAGCACGCTCCGTGCGCCACGCTCGTAGTCGATCACCTTGCCCGTCACCCGGCCCAGGTGATCGATCAGGTCCTCCTCCGTCTTGCCCAGAGTGGTCTGATTGGAGATCTGGAAGAAGTTGCCGACGACCTCGGACCCTTCTCCATACAGCCCACGGTAGGTCAATCCGACCTGTGAGATGCCTTCGAGCACCTTGGAGATCTCTTTCGTGAGCACGAGGCCGGGAATGTGGATGAGCACGGAGGCTCGCAGGCCTGTACCGACGTTGGTCGGGCAAGCGGTCAGGAAGCCGAACTGGTGATGATAGGCGAGGGGAAGAAGGGCACCGATCTCTTCGTCCAACCGGTCCACCTGGCGCCAGGCCGACTCGAGAGCCAGGCCGCCCACGAGCGCCTGCAGCCGCAGGTGGTCCTCCTCGTTCACCATCACGCCACAGCAGCTTTCCCGGGCGAGAACCAGGGCCGCGCCTGAGGGCCCCCGCCTGGGGGCGAGAAGGTCTCGGCTGATGAGGTGTCGCTCGACCAGGATCTCGCGGTCCACCGTGTCCAGCGAATCGACTTCCCAGAAGAACCCGCCATCCATCGATTCCGCGTGCTCGGCTGCCGCCCTCACCCTCTCGACTACATCGGCCCGCTCTTCGGCTCCGGCTCGCCCCGGGAACGGAAACCCCTGCAGGTTGCGTGCGACCCGAACGCGCGAGGAGAGCACGATTTCAGCTTCGCCTCCCCCACGAATCCAGTCCAATCCGCGCTCGTCCAGCGGTGCGGCATCCTGGATCATTCCCGCGTCTCCATGGCGTGAATACGGTCGCGCAGTTCAGCCGCCGTCTCGAAATCCTCGGTTTCGATCGCCCGCTTCAGCCGGCGCCGCATCGACGAAATCCGACCCAGGCGGTCCGTGATGTCCGATGCCTCGCTGAGATACAGTTTCCCGGAGTGCTGAGACGATCCGTGGATCCGACGCAGAAGGCCTCGAAGCTGAGTCTCGAAGTGCACGTAGCACTGGGAACAACCGACCCGGCCGGTCTTTCGGAAGTCTGCGGCTGAGATTCCGCAGAACGGACAGGGCTCCGAAGCATCGGGAATCGGCGTCTGTGGACCGGAGGAGCCCAGCTGGGCGAGGAAGTCCGCGAGGGGAGGAGCACCGGCGACCGTTTCCGCCGTTTCAGCTGAAATGCCGCGCTGATTGGCGCAACTGACGCACAGGTGCACCGACCGCATTTCCTCGGCCTCGATCGAGGTCAGGTGGACCTCGGCTTCCCGTTCCTGGCAGTCTTCACAGAGCATACGAGGCCTCAGTCCCCTCCGCCCAGCAAATGTTCGTCGGCCTCAGTCGACTCGAGAATGCCCGCCGCCAGTCGCAAGATCCGATCCGTGCGCGAGGCCAACGCCGCGTTGTGGGTCACGACTACCATCGCCGTCCCGTGATCACGGACGAGGTCGAAGAGCACGTCATGCAGCACTTCGCTGGTGTCCAGATCGAGATTTCCCGACGGCTCGTCGGCGAGAAGGACGGGAGGCTCGTTGGCCAGTGCACGCGCGGTCGCCACCCGCTGTTGCTCCCCACCGGACAGCTTGGCCGGAACGTGCCCGGAGCGGTCGGCCAGCCCGACCTGGTCCAGCAGCTCGAGCGCCCGCTTTCGGGCCGCGGAAGGCGTGTATCCCGCAATCAACTGCGGCATCATGACATTCTCGAGGGCCGTGAAATCCCTGAGTAGATGGTGGAACTGGAACACGAAGCCCACGTAGCGATTTCGGACCTTCGCCAGCTGGACGTCGTCGAGGTTGGCGACGTCTCTGCCCCCCAGCGCGATGCGCCCGGACGACGGCAAGTCCAGGCCACCCAGGATATGCAGCAACGTAGACTTTCCCGACCCACTCGGTCCGACGATGGACACAGTCTCACCTCGACCGAGCCTGAGGTCCACGCCGCGCAGTACTCGAATCACATTGCCATCGGCTCCATCGAAGTTCCGCTCGACGCCGACGGCCTCGACGGCAGCGGCTGACCCTGGACCGCTCACCACGTCATTCATGGCGGATCGCCTCCACCGGGGTGTAGTCGGCGGCCCGCCGCGCCGGATAGATGGTGGCCAGGAACGCGATGGACAGGGACGCAAGCACTATGAAGCCGACGTCCAGCAGATTGGTATCCACCGGCAAGTGGTCGATGAAGTAGACATCGCCGGGCAGCGTGATGAACTGGTAGCGATCCAGCAGCCAGGACAGGGTGAGACCGAGCCCGGTTCCGACTGTCGTCCCCACGAGTCCGATCACGACTCCCTGAAGCACGAAGATCCTGGTGATGTCGGCCGCGGTCAGGCCCATCGCGCGCATGATCCCGATCTCGCGCACCTTGTCGGTGACCACCATGATCAGGGTCGATACGATATTGAAGGACGCGACCAGGACGATCAGCAGGAGGATGATCCCCATGGCGAACTTCTCGAGCTTGAGCGCCGAGAACAGGCTGGCGTTCTGTCTCTGCCAGTCGTCGACGGAGTAGGGAAATCCAAGAGAGTCCCTGATCCGGGCCGCCACCTCGCCGCTGTTCCACGGATCCCGGACGTTGAACTCGACTCCGGTGACCGCTCGGCCCATCCGCAGCAGGCTCTGCGCGGATTCCAGGTGCACGTAGGCGAACTTGGTATCGTACTGATAGAGCCCGGTCTCGAAGAGACCTGTGACCTCGTACAGTCGGAGTTGAGGTTGGATGCCCGTCGGAGTCAGCTCGGCGCCCTGGAACGAAACGACCGTGACGGTCTTGCCCGGATAGAGGTTCAGGCGGTTGGCGAGTGTCGTGCCGAGAACGATCCCCGGACGGCCAGACTCAGTCTCGCCAAACGGCATCGTGCCCGTGGTGAGGTGCTCATCCACCTCCGTAACGGAAAGCGACGCTGAATCGTCCGCCAGGCCACGGAGTACGGCACCCTCCGAATAGCTGCCCCCGGGCACGTTCAGGCCCACTTCGGTATAGATGAAGGGCGCGGCGCCGGTCACGTCCGGGTCCTCCAGTACCCGGCGCATCACGGACTCCCAACTCTCCATCCGAACGGCCTCGCCTATCTCCAGCACCATGCCGTGGGAGTTCGCTCCCAGGATCTTCTCTCGCAGGTCGGTCTGCAGCCCCGACATCACACCGATGACGACGATCAGCGCCATCACCCCTACCGACACGCCCCCGATGGCGATCAGGGTAATCATCGACAGGAAGCCCCTGCCCCGCCGACTCGACAGGTAGCGCCGAGCGATGAACCAGCGGAGGGCTCGGTCCGTGCGTCGTGTTCGCACCGTGCCCTCAGTCGGATTCATCATCCCTCATGATTGGATAGAGGATGACCTCGCGAATCGTGGGTCGGTCTGTAAGGAGCATCACCAGACGGTCGACCCCCAGGCCGAGCCCACCCGTGGGAGGCAGGCCGTACTCCAGGGCTCTCACATAGTCCTCGTCCAGGCTCTGGGCTTCGTCATCCCCTGCCGCCCGCTGCTCCACCTGATCCGCGAAACGCTCCCATTGGTCGATGGGGTCGTTCAACTCACTGAACGCATTCACCAGTTCAGTTCCGGCCACGATGACTTCAAAGCGCTCCGCCAGCTCGGGATCTCCTCGCTTGGGCTTGGCGAGAGGGCTCATCTCGATCGGGTAGTCGAAAACGATCGTCGGATTGACGAGTTCGGGCTCGACCCACTCGGAGAAGATGACATCGAGCAACTTGGTACGACTCAGCGTGTCCGCATCGCCGCGTCCGGCGTCCCGCACTCGACGCCGGAGCTCTTCCGTGTCAGCCGATCTGGCGTCGAACCCGGCGAAGTTCTCGATCGCCTCGAAGAAGGGAATCCGCTTCCAGGGGCGCGACAGATCGACGGCGTGACCGTCATAGGAGATCTCCAGGCCGCCCGTCACGGCGGCCGCGGCCTCGGTTACCAGCTCTTCGGCCGTATCCATCATCGTCAGATAGTCCGAGTACGCCCGGTAGAGTTCGAGCATCGTGAACTCCGGATTGTGGGTCCGGTCGATGCCCTCGTTCCTGAAGTTCTTCGAGATCTCGTAGACCCGGTCCAACTGGCCCACGATGAGACGTTTCAAGTACAACTCATCGGCGATTCGCAGGAATAGAGTGCGGTCCAGCGAATGGTGATGGGTCGTGAATGGACGGGCGAACGCGCCGCCGTACACGGGCTGGAGAACCGGCGTCTCGACCTCGAGGTATCCCTCCCCGTCCAGTTTGGCGCGCAGGGCGGATATGATCCGGGCCCTCGTGATGAACACGGCCCGGACGTCCGGGTTGACGGCGAGGTCGGCGTAGCGCTGCCGGTATCGGCTCTCGACGTCCGCGAACCCGCTGTGGACCACGGACTCCCCTTCGTCGGTGATCTCTGTCTTGCCGAGCGGGAGCGGGCGCATGGACTTGGCCAGCAGTTCGAAGGTCTCGACGCGGACGGTTACTTCTCCCGTACGGGTGCGGAACAGCTCGCCTTCCACTCCTATCCAGTCGCCCAGGTCGAGCAGATTCTGAACCTGGCGCTCCAGCTCGCTCAGGTCGTCCCGACGGAAGTACACCTGGAGCCTTCCCGACCGGTCCCCGAGGTGAGCAAAGGCACTCTTCCCCATGTCGCGGAGCGACTCGAGGCGGCCCGCGACTCGCACCCGAGTTCCCTCCACACCGTCCTCGTATGCGGCCAGGGCGGAGGTGAGGTCATCGGTCGGATCGAAGGAATACGAGTAAGCCGGCACACCGAGGTCACGCAGCTTCTCCAGTTTGGCGAACCGGTCCCGTATCGGCTTTGGCCTCTCCGCCGCCGAGTACCATTCCCGGATGGGTACACCGTCGCGCTGACCGGTGGAGTCCTTGGAGGTCACGTTCAGGCCGCCCCTTTCCCGCGAAGAAAGGCCTCAATGAAACGGTGAATGTCGCCGTCCAGGACCCCGTCCGCGTTGCCAACTTCCAGGTTGGTTCTGTGATCCTTGACCATCGTATATGGCTGCAGCACGTAAGAGCGGATCTGGTTGCCCCACGCGATGTCGGTCTTGGAGTCCTCGATCGCCTTCTTCTCGGCTTCCTTCTCCTCCATGGCGCGCTGATACAGCGCCGCCTGAAGCATCTTCATGGCCTTAGCCCGATTCTTGTGCTGGCTGCGCTCCTGCTGGCAGGAAACGACGACACCCGTGGGCTCGTGCGTGATGCGTACGGCCGAATCCGTCTTGTTCACGTGCTGGCCTCCGGCCCCGGAAGCCCGATACGTGTCAATCCGAAGGTCGGACTCATCGATCTCTATCTCGACGTCGTCGTCCACTTCGGGGTATACGAACACCGATGCGAACGACGTGTGCCTGCGGCCCTGGGCATCGAAAGGTGAGATCCGCACGAGCCGGTGGACTCCCGTTTCCGCACCGAGGTATCCGAAAGCGTGAGCTCCGAGGATCTCGAGGGTCGCGGACTTGATCCCCGCTTCGTCGCCCGGCTGCAGTTCCAGCAGGTGCACGGTGTAGCCCCGCCGCTCGGCGTACCGCGAGTACATCCTCAGGAGCATCTCGGCCCAATCCTGGGACTCGGTACCTCCAGCTCCCGGATGCACCGTGAGCAGGGCTGAGCGGTGCGCGTCCGGACCGCGAAGCATGTTCCGCAACTCGAGTTCCGCCAGTCCCTCACCAATGCTGGCCGTTTCACGGTCCAACTCAGAGGACAGGTCCTCGTCTTCCTCGTCGGCCAGGAGATCCGCGAGTTCCGTCAGCTCGTCGACTCTCCGGGTCAGGGAAGCCCACGGCTCTGTCCAGGCCTTCAACCGGTTGGCCTGCTCTATGACCTCCCTTGCGGTGTCTTGCTGGTCCCAGAACCCGGGGCTGGCCATGCGCTGCTCGAGGCCCACCAGCGTAGTCTCCTTGGACTCGAGGTCAAAGGAACCTCCGCAGGTCGTCCAGCCTGTGCCGCAATTCACCAATCAGACTCAGCTTCGCATCGGATACTGCCATTCGATACTCTCCCTGCCACCGTGGGTGTCCGGGCGTACACCACAGCGCCCGTTGTGCCAAGACGGGGTTCCCGCGCATCGCGGAAATCCCCGTCTCCGGCGAGTCTAGCTGCGGTGATTCTCCGGGTCAAGCGAGATCGCCGGCCAACTCAAGGTCTATGGTTCGGCTCTCCGTGTCGACCCTCACGACCTGGACCGAAATCCGGTCGCCCAGACGATATCGTTTTCGGGTTCGACGCCCCGAGACCGCGTGCGCGTCGGCATCGTAGGTATAGTAGTCGTCCACGAGAGAGCCCAGTCGCACGAGGCCCTCGGCAAGAACTCCGTCAAGCACGACAAACAGCCCGAAACTGGTGACGCCGCCAATAGTGCCCTCGAACTCGTCACCCACATGTCGCTGCATGTATCGAATTGTCTTGGCCTCTACCGATTCGCGCTCGGCCTCCTGGGCCCGTCGCTCCATGTCGGACGAGTGCCGGGCGACATCCTTGAGCCCTTCAGGCGCATCCGGCTGTGAACCCTTGAGCCAGCGGACCAGCGCCCTGTGAACGACAAGGTCCGGATAGCGCCGGATGGGAGATGTGAAGTGAGCATAGGCCTCTGAGGCCAGGCCGAAGTGGCCCACGTTGTCCGTTGCGTATCGGGCTCGCTTCATCGACCGGAGGGTGACGCTCGAGATCAAGTACTCGTGGGGGGTACCCTTCGCCTGGTCCAGCAAGCGGGACAGGTCGGCCGGCCGGATCTCCTTGAGTGGCAGGGAATAACCGAAGAACCCGGCGAGCTCCCGAAGCTTCTCGATGCGGTCCGGGTCGGGGTCTTCGTGTATCCGGTAGATCAACGGAAGACCTTCAGCCAGTCCGATGCTTGCGACGATCTCGTTGGCGAGGACCATCAGATCTTCGATAATCCGGTGTGCCTCCAGGCGTTCGCGCGCCCGGATTTCGATCGGCTCCCCGGCATCATCGAGTATGACCTTCGCCTCGGGGATGGCGAAGTCCACGGCCCCGGCTTCCTGCCGGTCCTTCCGAACCCCTGCCGCGACCGTTGACAGGTCCCGCAGGGCCGAGAGAAGGGCGATCGAATCCCGGTCGTTCGCCTTGGCTCCGTCCAGGAAGCCCTGGGCCTCCTCGTATGCCAGACGTTTGTCGCTCCGGATTACCCCCCGAACGACTCGGCGCTCCCGCAGCTTCAAGGCGGGGTCGTAGTCAAGCACCACGGACACGGTCAGTCGATCCTGTCCTGGTACCAACGAGCACAGATCCGACGAAAGAGCCTCCGGGAGCATCGGAATGACGCGGTCCACGAGATACACGCTCGTACCTCGCTCGAGCGCCTCTCGATCGAGACCACTTCCCTGCTTGACGTACCAGGAAACGTCGGCGATGTGGACGCCGATCTCCAACCCATCCGGCGTGCGACGAACCGACAGGGCGTCGTCGTGGTCCTTGGCGTCTCCCGGGTCGATGGTGAAGCAGAGCCTGTCGCGGAAGTCCTCACGGCCTTCCAGGTCTTCGGGTCGGAGGCCCCGTCTGGCAACCTTCTCGGCCTCTCGAAGGACGGCGGGCGGAAACTCGATGGGCAGCTGCTGGCCAAGAATGATGGACAGGACGTCTACGCCTGGATCCCCCGGGCGGCCGAGCACGGACGCGACCGCGCCTACGGGTCGCAACTCGCTCTTACCCCATTCCGCGATCTTGACCAGCACGATATCGCCGTCGGCTGCGCCTCCCCGGTCGGCTGCGGGGACGAAGACGTCGGCAGGCAGATGCGGTTCCTGGGGTACGACCGCTCCATATCCCCGTCGGGAATGATACACGCCTACGACCTGTCCCCAAGCTCTCTCGAGAATGCGGACCAGACGTCCCTCCGGATTACGGCCGGGGGCACGTCGCTCGACGCGAACCGCAACACGGTCGCCCTCCACGGCCGAGCCAAGGTGTCGGCGTGGTACGTAGACATCCTCCTCACCCGCTGCCTCAGCGATCACGAAGCCGTCGCCGGCACGCGTTACATCGACCACCCCCGTCACGATCTCGAAGCTCCCAGGCAGGGCATACCTGCCCTTTCGCTGACGGAATACTTCACCGTCCCTCTCCATGGACCTGAGGCGTCGACGGAAGGCTCGGTAGGCGTCGCCATCCACCTTCAGGCGCCGCGCCAGATCGCGAGCTGACGGTGGGCCGTGGCGGGACTCCTGAAGGGCCCGAACAATATCGTTGCGGCTGGGAAGGTCATTCATCGCTGAAGCCTGTGTCCTGCTCGATCAGAATCCGAATCCGAGAGTGAGTTGGAATGGAGAGTCGGAGTCAAAACCCGAGAAGTCATTGAATGCGCGGCCCAGGTCGACGATCAGCCGATCGTAGCGCAGCCCGATTCCGAGCGCCGCGCCTTGCCGGCCCGCCGCGGACCAGGCGTAGCCACCCCTGATATACAGAATGCCTCGAAGCGATGCCTCCGCCCCCAGGTAGGCCTCGAGGTCGTCGAACTCCGTAACGGTCTGCTGCAGGTCTGCCTGAACGACTACGCCGAATCGGTCCTCGCCCGAAAAGAATGCGCGGACGGCATCCAGTGAGGCTCCGAGTCTCAGCCTCGTCGGCATTGGATCGGTGGTGCTCCCTCCGCTGAACTGAATCCCGGGGCCGAAATTTCTGATCACGGCTCCCACCGACAATCCACGCGCAGCCGAGATGTCAGCGGTAACGCCGACGTCAAAGGCGTGTCCGATGCTCTTCCCGTCAAACGAATCGCAATCGCCGTCACACGCGGACGACAGGCGAACCAGCTTGTAGCTCATTCCCAGGTCCACAGCGGGAGAGAGGCTGTAGCCTCCCGTCAGGATCAGCGCGTCGTCGTCCAGGGCTATCGAGCCCAGCTCCTGGTTCGCGTCGTCTCGTGCCTCGATCGATCCCAACCCGAAATGATAGTAGGCGAGCCCCACACGGAGGGACTGCCAACGGCCCAGGAATCCGAGAACCTGGCTGGAAGTGCCGAAGTCATTTGCCACGTGGAAATAGGCCGTCGGTCGCTCGACTCCCGCGGCGGAAGCAGGATTCCACAACACCCCTTCAACGTCGGCTCGGGAGGCCACGACCGCTCCGGCCATGCCGACCGTGCGGGCGCCAATCGGGGCAAGCAGGAAGCGCGCAGTCTCACGGGTTGAAGACTGGCTGCGAAGTGTGGTACCGGAAGTAGATTCCTGCGCCCTGGATGAGGGAGGGCTCAGGAGGATGAAGGAGACCAGAGCGAGGCTAGATAGCCTCAGCTTCATCGATCAGCATGATGGGGATGTCGTCCTCGATACGATATCGAAGCATGCAACCGTGACAGGTAAGGGTCTGCTCGCTCTCGTCGTACTCGAGCTCGCCCCGACACTTCGGGCACACGAGGATTTCCAGCAGTTTGGGGTCGATGCTCATTGCTCACCTGGATCCGGGCGGAAGGTCATATCCGAGAAGCTTAAGCCGGCCCGGGCGACGTCGCCAGTTGGGCATCACCTTCACTCTCAGGTCGAGATAGACCGGTCGCTCGACGAGGCGCTCGATCTTGACGCGCGCTTTGCGGCCGATGGTCTTGATCATGCTGCCGCCCTTACCGATCACGATTCCCTTCTGGGACTCCCTTTCGATGTAGATCATGGCCGCGATGTACACGGGATCGTCCGCCTCCCGGAACGTCTCGATTTCGACCGCGGTGGCGTACGGGACCTCCTCTGCGAGCTCCTCGAAACAGGTCTCGCGGATCAGCTCCGCCGCGAAAAACCGAACCGGGGCCGCGGCAATCTCGTCGACAGGATAGAGGGGAGGACTGGGGGGCAGCAGGTCCAGAATCGTGGTCCTCAGTCGATCGACTCCCCTGCCGGCTGTGGCCTCGGTAACGATGACCGAATGCCATTCGGAGCCGTCGCTCAACTCGCCTTCGATTGCGGACAATTCTGCATTTCCAACGCGGTCGGCCTTGTTCAGGCAGAGGATCGAAGGGACCCCCGTCGACGGAGCGAACATCCGCGCGTGTTCCAGGCTGGACTCGAATCCCAGGTCCACCACGTACAGCAGGACATCCGCGTCGGTCCGGGCCCGGGCTATCTCCGCCTGCATCGACTCGTGAAGGGCGTACCGCGGCTCCAGCACGCCGGGCGTGTCTACGAAGACCGCCTGGTGAAGGTCATCCGAGTAGATGCCCAGGAGCCGCTGCCTCGTCGTCTGAGCTTTGTGAGTGACGATGCTCAAACGCTCGCCGATCAGCTGGTTGAGAAGCGTGGACTTCCCGACGTTCGGAAGACCGATGATGGCGCAAATGCCTGCCTTGAACTCCGTGGCGGCTGGGACGGGGTGTTCAGTCATGCGTGGGAAGCTGCGGGGCCGGGGGCGGCCCCACAACCTTGCCGGAGCTACCGGGGAGGTCTCTGCTGCCTCATACTGCGTCGCATTTCCTGGATTTCAGCCTGTATCTTGTGATACTCCGGGATCTGGTCCTCGGTGAGGAGCGCTTCCACCTGCTTGTTGTTGTCCGTCTGGAGTGCCTGCAGTTTCGGCCGCAAAGCCCCCATGGCCTCTCTTCCCTGTCCCCGCGCGACGCTGATCATCTCCTGAGCCTGCTCCGATTGCGTCTCGAGAATACCCCTGAGCGACGCCTCCTGTTCAGAGGTAAGGTCAAGACGCGATACATAAGAGTCCATGAGGCTGTCAGTTACGACGGGCCCGGGACCCCTGCCCTGGGCCTTGAGGTCGGTCGGCCAGGCGGCCAGAATCAGCAGTGTTGCGAGAACCGCGAGCACGTATCGCATCTTGTTATCTCCTGGTATTCGATCTGGCCAGCTGGCCGGGTGTCTCGATACATGTCTTTGACGATGTCACCGGGAAACTCATTCCCGCGGGGCGAGTGGAAGTACAAACGCCCCACGCCGCTGGATAGCGGGTGGGGCGTTGTGTATAAGAGCCGGCGGTGACCTACTCTCCCACGGCCTGAGGCTGCAGTACCATCGGCGCTGAGGGGCTTAACTGCTGGGTTCGGGATGGGACCAGGTGTATCCCCCTCGCGAGAACCACCGGCACTTTTCGCG